>NZ_ARVV01000001.1:3942512-4251015 GCF_000385375.1 Methyloversatilis discipulorum | reverse complement strand
CCAGCGAAATATTTTTTCGGCGCGCTGTCTGGACATCGGCGCGAGGCCTGGCGGCGATTGACAGGCGACCCCTTTTGCGCTGTAATCGCGCGTTTTCGCCAATACACAGTGAGCAGGCCATGAAGCGTACTTATCAGCCGTCGAAGATCCGCCGCGCCCGCACCCACGGTTTCCTCGAGCGCATGCGCACCCGCGGTGGTCGTGCAGTCATTCGCGCCCGTCGTGCCAAGGGCCGTGCCCGTCTGGCAGTCTGACGCAGACAGCAGTTTTTCCGGCCGGTTGGCAGGGGAACCCCCTAAGGTGAACCCCGAGACACGGCCCGGAATGCAGATCGCCGCGCAGCCCGCCGGTCGCTTTGCTTTCCGACCTGAATACAGGCTCAGAAAAACGGATGAGTTCTCATCCGTTTTTGCTTTGCGGCGTACCCAGCGCAGTCGACATTTCGTGATCCATCACGGTCCGTCCGGCTGCGATGGCGCTCGTCTGGGCGTCGTGATCGCGAAGCGCTTCCTGAAGCGGGCGAATACCCGCAATCTGGTCAAGCGCCTGGCGCGCGAAGCTTTCCGCCACATGCGTCCGGAACTCAAGCCGCTCGACATCATCCTGCGCCTGAACGCACGGCCGGCCGTGCTCGACCGCCGTCTGTTGCGCGAAGAGATCGACGCGCTGCTTGGCCGCGTGCGACGTGCCGCAGCGCCTGTCGCGGAGACCGGACGATGAAATTCCTGCTGCTCGGACTGATTGCGGTCTACCGTTACGCCATCAGCCCGCTGCTCGGCCGCAACTGTCGTTTCATGCCGAGCTGTTCCGAATACGCCAGCGAAGCCATCCACCGCCACGGCAGCGTGCGCGGCGGATGGCTCGCGCTGCGCCGCGTGCTGCGCTGTCATCCATGGAATCCGGGCGGTTACGACCCGGTGCCCTGAGCACGCGCACCCTCAATTACTTTCAAGACGATTCCGACGATGGATACCCAACGCTCCGCCCTGTTGATCGTTTTCCTGTTTTCGCTGTTCATGTTGTGGGACGGCTGGCAGCGCTTCAACCAGCCGCCGGCCGCACCGGCCGTGGCCACCGACGCGACGGCTGCGCAGTCGGCCGGCGCCCAGGCGCCGGTGCCGACGGTGAGCAGCGCCGCCGCGCCGTCCGACGTACCGCAGACGACGGCTGTCGCGCAGACCGCCGCCGCGCGCGTCGAGACCGATCTGTTCATCGCTGACGTGTCGGCGGAGGGCGGTTCCATCATCCGCCTCGAACTGCTCAAGCACCACGCCGGTCCCGAGTCCGAAGGCAATTTCGTGCTGCTGGACAACGGTGGCGCTAATCTTTACCACGCGCAGAGTGGCCTGATCGGCGATGGCATGCCGACGCACAAGACGGTGTATCAGCTGCCCCAGGGCGAGCTGAAGCTGGCCGACGGCCAGGACAAGGTCGAGCTGCGCATGACGGCCGCCGGTCCGGACGGTGTGGCGGTGACCAAGGTGCTCACCTTCAACCGCGGCAGCTACCGCATCGACACCCGCTTCGAGATCGCCAACAACGGCAGCGCACCGGTCGCAGCACACGCCTATTTCCAGCTGCTGCGCGACGGCAAGGCGGTGTCCGCCGGCACCAGCATGCTGAGCACCTTCACCGGCCCGGCTTTCTATACCGAAGCGGGCAAGTACCAGAAGGTCGATTTCAGCGACATCGACAAGGGCAAGGCCAAGTTCGTCACCAAGGCGCCGGACGGCTGGGTGGCGCTGGTGCAGCACTATTTCGTCAGCACCTTCGTGCCGGCTGCAGGGGTCGAGCGCGAGTTCTTCGCGAAGAAGGTTGGCGACAATCTGTACACGGCTGGCGTCATCGTGCCGGTTCAGCCGGCGGCGGCCGGTGCCACCTCGACCGTCGAGGTGCCGCTGTACGCCGGCCCGCAGATCCAGTCCAACCTCGACGCAATGGCGCCGGGCCTGGATCACGTGGTCGATTACGGCTGGCTGAAGATCATCGCCTCGCCGATGCACTGGGTGCTGGAAAAGCTGTACGCGCTGGTCGGCAACTGGGGCTGGGCCATCATCCTGCTTACCATCCTGATCAAGGCCATCTTCTTCCCGCTGTCGGCCGCGAGCTACAAGTCGATGGCCAAGCTGCGCCTGGTCACGCCGCGCATGCAGCAGATCAAGGAGCGCCACGGCAACGACCGCGTGCGCATGCAGCAGGAAATGATGGAGCTGTACAAGACCGAGAAGATCAATCCGCTCGGCGGCTGCCTGCCCATCCTGATCCAGATTCCTGTGTTCATCGCGCTGTACTGGGTGCTGCTGGGCAGCGTCGAAATGCGCAACGCGCCGTGGATAGGCTGGATCACCGACCTGTCGATCAAGGACCCGTACTTCGTGCTGCCCATCATCATGGGTGTGACGATGTTCGTGCAGACCAAGCTGAACCCGACGCCGCCGGACCCGATCCAGGCCAAGGTGATGCTGTTCCTGCCGGTCATCTTCACCGGCATGTTCCTGTTCTTCCCGGCCGGTCTCGTGCTGTACTGGACGGTGAACAACATTCTGTCGATCGCCCAGCAGTGGCAGATCACGCGCATGATCGAGAGCGGGAAGACGGCCAAGGCCTGACATCCGCCAGACTGACGGCTGTACTGCGGCGAGGGCGCCGCTCCCGCGGGATTCCGGCGATGATGGCCGGATCGATGCGGGGGCGGCGCCCTCGTCACGACAGCACCCTGAAAACCTGACCTGACCGATTGCCATGTCCGCTCGCCCGACCGACACCATCGCCGCCATCGCCACCGCCCCGGGTCGCGGCGGCATCGGCGTGGTCAGGGTGTCCGGGCAGGGCGCCGCTGCGGTCGCCCGCGGCATGCTCGGTCGCCTGCCCGAGGCGCGACACGCGACCTTCGCGAAATTCGTCGCGGCGGACGGCGCGCTCATCGATCACGGCATCGCGCTGTGGTTCGAGGCGCCGGCTTCCTATACCGGCGAGCACGTGCTCGAACTGCACGGCCACGGTGGAACCGCCGTGCTGCAGGCGGTGCTCGCGCGCTGCCTCGAACTGGGCGCGCGGCCGGCGCGGCCGGGCGAGTTCACCGAACGCGCATTCCTCAACGACCGCATCGACCTCGCGCAGGCCGAAGCGGTGGCCGACCTGATCGAGGCAACGACGACGTCAGCGGCGCGCTCGGCGATGCGCTCGCTCGATGGCGAGTTTTCCCGCCACGTGCACGCACTCGAAGATGCGCTGGTCAATCTGCGCATGTTCGTCGAGGCGACGCTGGATTTCCCGGAGGAGGATGTCGAGTTCCTCGAACAGGCCGGCGCACGCAACAAGCTGGCCGAGGTCATGGCTGCGCTCACTGCCTTGCGCGAGCGTGCCCGCTGTGGCGCGGTGCTGCGTGAAGGGCTGACGGTCGTGCTGGCCGGAGCGCCCAATGTAGGCAAGTCCAGCCTGCTTAATGCGCTGGCAGGTGAGGACCGCGCCATCGTCACCGACATCGCCGGCACGACCCGCGACACCTTGCGCGAGCTGGTCGCCATCGACGGCGTACCGGTGCATGTGATCGACACCGCCGGACTGCGGGAGACCGACGACCCGGTGGAGCAGGCGGGCATCGCCCGCACCCGGCGCGAACTCGAACGGGCACACGCGGTAGTGCATCTGGTCGACGCGCGCAGCGGCTTCGACGCCGAAGCGCAGGCGATCGATGCCGCGCTGCCGGCAGGTCTTCCGCGCATACGTGTGTTCAACAAGATCGATCTGACCGGCGAACAGGCGCGGGAGGACGAACACGCCGGCGTCCTGACGGTGTGGTTGTCGGTGCGCGTTGGCGAAGGCCTGGACCTGCTGCGGCGCGCGCTGCTCGATCGCGTGGCCTGGCACGGTGGCGCCGAGGACGCGCTGGCAGCGCGCACCCGCCACCTGCACGCGCTCGACAGAGCGGTCGAGCATCTGGATATGGCGGCGCGCTGCATTGCCGGCGAGGTGCTTCAACTCGATCTGTTCGCCGAGGAACTGAGGCTGGCGCACCGCGCACTCGGGGACATCACCGGCGAGTTCACGCCGGACGACCTGCTCGGCGAAATCTTCTCTCGCTTCTGCATCGGCAAGTGATGAGGATGTTTCACGTGAAACATCGCAAGGAAGCGTCGTGCTGACCGAGCTGGCAATCCTGTGCGCCGGCGCCTTCTTCGCCGGCCTGGTGGACGCCATGGTCGGTGGTGGGGGTCTGGTACAGGTGCCGCTGCTGTTCAACGTCTTTCCGGGCACCGCGCCGGCAACGCTGTTCGGAACCAACAAGGCGGTCAGCATCGTCGGCACCACCTTCGCCGCGCGTCGCTATCTGGGCCGGGTCGAAATGGACTGGAAGGTATTGTGGCGCGCAGCGCTCGCCGCCTTCGTCGCGTCGTTCGCCGGAGCGGCGGCGGTCGGCATGTTCCCGCCGCAGATGCTGAGGCCGGTCGTGATCGTGCTGCTGGTTGCGGTACTTGCCTACACGCTGAAGAAGAAGGACTTCGGGGTGCTGCGTGCAGAGGCGGCGGCGCATCGCCCTAAGCCCATACTCGCGCTGGTGCTCGGCGCCCTCATCGGCTTCTACGACGGTTTCTTCGGACCGGGCACTGGCAGCTTCCTGATTTTCCTGTTCGTGCGCTGTTACGCCTGGGATTTCCTGCGCGCGTCGGCGGCGGCCAAGGTCGTGAATGTCAGCACCAATCTTGCGGCGCTGGCGTGGTTCGTACCGGTCGGCGCCATCATGGCGAAGGTGGCTGCCGCGATGGCAGTTGCCAACCTCGCGGGCGCCTGGGTGGGGGCTCACCTCGCCATAAAAAACGGCGCATCTTTCGTGCGCCGTGTATTCATCGTCGTCGTGTCGGTTCTGATCGCGCGGCTGGTGTGGGACACCTTCGCCGGCTGAACGTCGAGATGTTCCACGTGGAACATCACGACCATCAGAAGCCGATGCGCACCGGCGGCAGGATGATGGTCACGCCGTCGTGGTGACGGTAGTGCGGGCGTGGTGCATAGACGCCGTAGTACGGGGCCGGCGCATAGACCGGCGCGGGGTAGTAGCCGTAACGCACGCTCGGCCCATGGTAGTGATGGTGGTGATGATGGCGGTCACGGTGCTTCCAGTGACCACCATGCTTGTGGTGATGACCGCCGTGATAGCCGTGGCGTCGGTGATCGTCGCGATCTGCCATCGCGTTGCCGCTGAAGGCCAGCGTCAGTGCAGCCAGTGCAGTGCCAAGCGCTTTCATGATCATTCTCGTGTGGGGAACACGCTGCAAGGCTAGATCGCGGAAACACTTTGCGCCGTAAGCAACTGTAAGTCAGTGAAACGGTGTCAACCTTTCCGCCTTTATGTTGGGCGCCCAAGGTCGTATCATTCAGCCCCTTCGCCTTCTTTTGCATTGCAGCGAACATGGATTTCCCGACCCGTTACGACGTGATCGTCATCGGTGGCGGCCACGCCGGCACCGAAGCCGCGCTCGCTGCCGCACGGGTGGGCGCGCGCACGCTGCTGCTGACGCACAACATCGAAACGCTGGGCCAGATGTCCTGCAATCCGTCTATCGGCGGCATCGGCAAGGGGCACTTGGTGAAGGAGGTCGATGCGCTGGGCGGTGCGATGGCGCTGGCCACCGACGAAGGTGGCATCCAGTTCCGCATCCTCAATGCGAGCAAGGGCCCGGCCGTGCGCGCAACCCGCGCCCAGGCTGACCGCATCCTGTACAAGGCCGCTATCCGCAGCCGGCTGGAGAATCAACAGAATCTCGACCTCTTCCAGCAGGCAGCCGCCGACCTGATCATGGAAGGCGAGCGCGTCGCCGGTGTCGTGACTGAGGTGGGCATCCGCTTCCACGCGAAGGCGGTCGTGCTGACCGCCGGTACCTTCCTGAATGGTCGTGTGCACGTCGGCCTGCAGAATCACTCGGCAGGCCGGGCAGGGGACCCGCCTGCCATCCGTCTGGCGGAAAAGCTGAAGGAACTGGCACTGCCGCAGGGCCGGCTCAAGACCGGCACGCCGCCACGCATCGACGGACGTACGATCGACTATTCGGTCATGCAGGCGCAGCCGGGCGACGACCCGGTGCCGGTGTTCAGCTTCATCGGCTCGCGTGACATGCATCCGCGTCAGCTGCCGTGCTGGATGACCCACACCACGCTGCGCACGCACGACATCATCCGCGGCGGCCTTGACCGCTCGCCGATGTACACCGGCGTGATCGAAGGTGTCGGCCCGCGCTACTGCCCGAGCATCGAGGACAAGATCCATCGCTTCGCCGATCGCGACAGCCACAACATCTTCCTCGAACCGGAAGGCCTGACCACGCACGAGGTGTACCCGAACGGGATCTCGACCTCGTTGCCTTTCGACGTGCAGGTCGATCTGGTACGCAGCATTCCCGGTCTGGAGAACGCGCACATCCTGCGCCCGGGCTACGCGATCGAGTACGACTACTACGATCCGCGCGGACTGAAATCATCGCTCGAAACCAAGGCCATCCAGGGCCTGTTCTTCGCCGGCCAGATCAATGGCACCACCGGTTACGAAGAAGCGGCCGCCCAGGGCCTGCTCGCAGGACTGAATGCGGCACGGCAGACCAAGGGGCTGGAAGCGTGGTGCCCGCGCCGCGATGAGGCCTATCTGGGCGTGCTGGTCGACGACCTGATCACCCGCGGTGTGGCCGAGCCCTACCGCATGTTTACGTCGCGCGCCGAATACCGCCTGAGCCTGCGCGAAGACAATGCCGACCTGCGCCTGACCGACGCCGCACGCGATATGGGGCTGATCGACGACCTGCGCTGGGACGCCTACAACCGCAAGCGCGACGCCATCGCCGCCGAGGAGCGGCGGCTGCGTTCCACGTGGATCCGTCCGGACACGCTGCCGGCCGAGGACGCGCAGCGCGTGCTGGGCAAGGCGATCGAGCGCGAATACACGCTGTTCGACCTGCTGCGCCGGCCCGACGTGAGCTACGCGTCCCTGATGACGCTGCCCGGCGCACCGGCGCCGATAGACCACGCGCAGGCGATCGAGCAGCTCGACATCCTGGCCAAGTACCAGGGCTATATCGACCGCCAGCAGAACGAGGTCGACAAGCTGCGCGCAACCGAAGACACGCGCCTGCCGGACGACATCGACTACGCCGCGGTCGGCGGCCTGTCGCGCGAAGTGCAGCAGAAGCTCACGCTGCACAGGCCGGAAACGCTGGGTCAGGCTTCGCGCATCCAGGGCATCACGCCGGCGGCGATTTCGCTGTTGCTCGTGTACCTGAAGAAGCGCGCCGCCGTGCGCAGCGCCGCCTGAACGCACCGGCCCGCACGCGGCCGCACCGATTCGAAGTACCCGGAAACCATCCGCCCATGACCTTGCAAACCGAACTCGACGCCGGCCTTGCCGCACTTGACCTGCCGCTCACCGCGACAGCCCGTACCCGTCTGCTGCGCTACATCGCACTGATGGCCAAGTGGAACGCGGTCTATAACCTGACCGCGATACGCGAAGAATCCCGCATGCTCACCCACCACCTGCTGGACGCGCTGTCGGTCGAGCGCTTCCTGCCGGAAGGCGCGAAGCTGGCCGATATCGGTTCCGGCGGTGGCGTGCCCGGCATTCCGCTGGCCATCGCCCGCAGCGATCTGGATGTGGTGTCGATCGAACCGAACTCGAAGAAGGCGTCCTTCCAGCAGCAGGTGCGCATCGACCTCGGTCTCGAGAACTTCGACGTACAGACCGCGCGCGCCGAAGCGGTGACCTTGCCGGAAGGGTGCGACTTCATCATTTCGCGCGCCTTCGGCGATCTGGCCGACTTCATCAAGGTGGCCGGCCATCTGCTGAAGCCGGGTGGCCACATGCTGGCGATGAAGGGCGTCTATCCGGACGAGGAAGTGCGCGCAATCCCGAAGGGCTGGTCATTGCTGCGCTCGGAAGAGCTGCAGGTGCCCGGTGTCGAGGGCGCCCGCCACCTGCTGTGGCTCGCGCGCGAACTGCAGTCGGACGGCTGAGCCGGCATGCCCTACATCTTCGCAGTCGCCAACCAGAAGGGCGGGGTGGGCAAGACCACCACCAGCGTGAATCTCGCCGCCGCGCTCGGCCAGGCCGGCCAGCGCACGCTGCTGGTCGATCTCGACCCGCAGGGCAATGCCACGATGGGTGCTGGCGTCGACAAGCGCACGCTGAAGTCCAGCGTCTATCAGGTGCTGGTCGGCCTGTCATCGCTGGCCGACGCACGCGTGACCAGTCCGCACGCCGGGCTGGATGTGCTGCCGGCCAACCGCGATCTGGCCGGCGCCGAAGTCGAACTGGTCGGGCTGGAGAATCGGGAAAATCGATTGAAGAAGGCGATTGCCGAGCACGCAGCCGATTACGACTTCGTGCTGATCGACTGTCCGCCCAGCCTCAGCCTGCTCACGCTGAACGGTCTGTGCGCGGCGCACGGCGTCATCATTCCGATGCAATGCGAGTACTACGCGCTCGAAGGCCTGTCCGATCTGGTCAATACGATCAAGAAGGTGCACGCCAACCTGAACCGCGACCTGAAGATCATCGGCCTGCTGCGCGTCATGTTCGACCCGCGCAGCACGCTGTCGCAGCAGGTGTCGGGCCAGCTCGAATCGCATTTCGGCGACAAGGTGTTCCGCACCCTCGTGCCACGCAATGTGCGGCTGGCCGAGGCGCCGAGCTACGGCATTCCCGGCGTGCTGTTCGACAAGAACGCCAAGGGCGCGCAGGCCTACAGCGCCTTCGCGCAGGAAATGATCGAGCGTGTGAAGAGCTTCTGATCGACCCACGACAACAACACCGAACGCCATGACTCCTCCCAAACTGAAGGGCCTCGGCCGCGGCCTCGACGCGCTGCTGGCCGGCAATACCGGTGAATCCGGCAATTCGGGCGAACTGCGCACGCTGGACGTCGGTCTGCTGCAGCCGGGCAAGTATCAGCCGCGCACCCGCATGGATCCCGGCTCGCTCGAAGAGCTGGCGGAGTCGATCAAGTCGCAGGGCATCATGCAGCCCATCATCGTGCGCAGCGTCGGTGGCGGGCGATTCGAAATCATCGCCGGCGAACGGCGCTGGCGTGCCGCGCAGCTCGCCGGGCTGAGCGAAGTGCCGACGCTGGTGCGCGACATCCCGGACGACGCCGCGCTGGCGATGAGCCTGATCGAGAACATCCAGCGTGAGGATCTGAATCCGCTGGAAGAGGCGGCCGGCGTACAGCGTCTGATCGACGAATTCGGCATGACGCACGAACAGGCGGCCAACGCGATCGGCCGTTCGCGCTCGGCCACCACCAATCTGCTGCGTCTGCTGCAGCTGGCCGAACCGGTGCAGGAACAGCTGGTGACCGGCGACCTCGACATGGGCCACGCGCGTGCGCTGCTGAGCCTGCCCAAGGCGGATCAGATCGCCTTCGCCAACCGCGTCGTCGCGCAAGGGCTGACGGTGCGCGACACCGAAAAAATGGTGGCGCGTGGCGGTCTGGCCGAGCAGGGCACCAAGGCAAGAGCCGAGCCCTCGCGCGACTTGGCGCGGCTAGAAGAGGAACTGTCTGACATCGTCGGCGCGCCAGTGTCGATCGCCGCCAACGCGCGCGGCGCCGGCAAGCTGGTCATCCGCTTCAACGACCTCGACCAGCTGGACGGCTTGATCGCGCGCCTGCGCGGCTGACCCAAGCGCCCGCGACACGAGTACGCGGATCGGGCTCAGCCCCTGTGGGAGCGGCCTTGGCCGCGACAGGGCGGTGAACGGCCGCAGATTTCGATGAAGGCTGCAATCGCGAGCAAGCTCGCTCCCACAAGACCGGGCCCCTGACTGCGGCGGTGCGATCCTGGGAGAGTAGCGTTGGCCGCAATGCGGCCGCTGCAGTCCGTCAGCTTCGATTCAGGCTGCCGTCGGGGTCAGAAGACCCCTCCCACAGAACCGCGCTCTGGCTCCGATCGTGGATCGAGCCGACCTATTGTGGGAGCGGTCTTGGCCGCGACAGGGCGGCGACGGGCCGCAAGCTTCGGTTCAGGCTACTCGCGCGAGCAAGCTCACCACCAGGCCGAATCGCGGTCAGATCCGCACACACAGCGCCACATAGACGGCCAGCTCCGCCAGTTGCTGCACCGCCCCCAGACAGTCGCCGGTATAGCCGCCGATGCGGCGCTGGAAGTGACGGGCAGCGGCGACGGTGACGAGCAGCGCCAGCCCGATCACCAGCGCGATCTGTACCGGTGCGAGCAGCGACAGCGGCACCAGCCCGCACAGTGCCGCCCACAGCATGCCGCCCGCCGACAGCTTCACTGCCAGCGGCTTGGCGCGCGACACGCCGTCCGGGTCCTCGTCGCGGGCGTAGCGCATCAGGTAGATCAGCGCGGTCGCGCACAGCCGCGACAGCGGATGTGCGACCAGCAGCGCAACGACCGCGCTCGCCAGCGGCAGCGCGGACAGCGCCGTCAGCTTGCCCGCCAGCATCAGCACGATGCCGATGGCGCCGTAGGCACCGATGCGCGAGTCCTTCATGATGGTCAGGATCTGTTCGCGCGACCAGCCGCCGCCGAAACCGTCGCAGACGTCGCCCCAGCCGTCCTCGTGGAAGGCGCCGGTCAGTCGTATCGTCGCAGCGGTCGACAGTACGGCGGCGAGCGCCGCCGGCAATACCTGCCCGGTCGCCCACAGCACGGCGGCGCCCATCGCGCCGACGATCCAGCCCACCGTCGGGAACCAGCGTGCGCTGGCGTTCATCAGCTCAGTCGACCAGCCGACCCAGGCCGGCACCGGCAGCCGCGTAAAGAAGCGCAGCGCGTTGAAGAACAGTTCGAGTTCGCGACGGATCATCGGCGTGTCACGGTGGTGCCCGGCGTGTCCTTCACGCCTTCGACACGCCGGCCGACTCGAAACTGGCCATGTCACGCAGGATGGCGGCGGCCGCGCGGACCAGCGGCCATGCGAGTGCCGCCCCGGTGCCTTCACCGAGACGCAGGTCGAGGTCGAGCAGGGGCAGCGCCTGCATGTGTTCGAGCTGGATGGCGTGGCCGCGCTCCTGCGAGCGGTGCGAGAACACGCAGTAGTGGCGCAGCGCCGGTGCGTGTGCCTGCGCGACCAGCGCGGCGGCCGAGCTGATGAAGCCGTCGATCAGCAGCAGCATGCGCGATTGCGCGGCGCCGAGCATGGCGCCCGCCATGGTGGCGATTTCGAAGCCGCCGAATGCGGTCAGCACCGAAAACGCGTCGCGCGGACCGTCGTAGCCGGCCGCCAGCGCGGCCAGCACGCGCTTCTTGTCGGCCAGCGCGGCGTCGCCCAGACCGGTGCCGCGGCCGACGCAGTCGTCCATCGGCGCGCCGGTCAGCAGGTGGGTGATCAGCGATGCGGACGCCGTATTGCCGATGCCCATCTCGCCGAAGCCGAGCACGCGGGCGCCGCCGGCCGCGATGTCGCGGGCGATGCGGGCGCCGTTGTTCAGCGCCTGGGCGCACTGCGCCGGCGTCATCGCCGGGCCGTCGAACCAGCTCGCGGTGCCGTGCGCCACCTTGGCGTCGATCAGGCCGTCGCGCGGAGCGAAGTCGTGCGCCACACCGCAGTCGGCAATGTGCAGCGCCATGCCGCCCTCGCGCGCCAGCACATTGATGGCGGCGCCGCCGGCGAGGAAGTTCTCGACCATCTGCCAGGTCACGTCGGCCGGGTAGGCCGACAGGCCGCGACCGCGCGCGTCGCGCAGCGTGCCGTGGTCGCCGGCGCACACCAGCAGGTGCGCCTGCCCCGGCTCGGGCGCGGACGAGCCCAGCACCTGACCGATCTGCAGCGCCAGTGCTTCCAGCCGGCCGAGCGCACCGAGCGGCTTGGTCTTGTTGTCGAGGCAGGCCTGCAGCGTGGCGGACAGGTCGGGGGATGGCGGGGCGAGGTCGAAGCGGGGCGTCATGATGTTCGGGCGGCGGCAGATGCAGGCCGGCAGTTTAGCCGGCTGGCGGGCCGGGCGCCGGCCGGCGACAATGGCGGCCCGCTTCGACCTCGCCCCACCGTGCGCACCCGTGTCGAATTCCTGCTGCTGGCGCTGATCTGGGGTGCGTCCTTCGCGCTCTACCGTGTCGCCATTCCCGAACTGGGTCTGCCGCTGACGGTCGGGCTGCGTCTTGCGCTGGCGTCGATGGCGCTGCTGGCACTGTTTGGCTGGCCCTTGCGCGACGTGGCTGCAGGCCAGCGTCGCCGCGTTAGCGGCTGGCTGCTGCTGACCGGTGCCGGCAGCACGGCGCTGCCCTTCGTGCTGTTCGCGGAGACCGTCATGCGCTCCAGCGCCGGCTTCGCCGCGGTGCTGAACGCGACTTCACCGCTCTTTTCGGCGCTGCTCGGCGTGTGGGTGTGGCGCGAGGCGCTGTCGCGCTCGAAGCAGCTGGGCCTGCTGCTCGGCTTTACCGGCGTCGCGCTGCTTGCCGGCCTGCGCGAAGTGGGCGGACTCAAGGTCGGGCTGGACGCGGTGGCACTCGGGCTGATCGCGTCGGCCTCCTACGGGCTGTGTGTGCAGTGGGTCCGGCGACAGTTGCACGACGTGCATCCGTCCGCTGTCGCTACCGGCATTTCGCTGGTCGGGGCGCTGCTGCTGCTGCCGTGGGCGCTGGTGTCGCTGCCCGATCAACTGCCGTCCTGGCGCCCGCTGCTGGCAGTGGTGGTGCTCGGTCTGCTGTCGACGGCGCTGGCCAATGCGCTGTATTTCCGTCTGATCGGCCGCATGGGGGCGACCCAGGCGCTCAGCGTCACCTTCCTGATCCCGCCCTTCGCCATGCTGTGGGGCCATCTGCTGTTCGACGAGCGGCCGACGCTGGCGATGCTGGCAAGCACCGTCATCATCCTGGTCGGCACGGCGCTCAGCCTCGGCTGGCGGCGAACGTCAGTGCGCTGATCCCGGTCAACGTGCGGCGGCTGGCCGTCGTTGTATCCGGGGCAGGCTGCACGGCGCGCTCTTGTTCACCCGCTGTCGGCTGGCTTAGACTTGCGGGCCGCGCCGCCGAGCCTGCGCCGGATCTGCCCGGCCCCGCGACCCACTGAACGTTGGATCAACCACTCCGTCGAGGAACACCATGAAAACCCTGATTTCCGCCGTCGTCTGCGCCGCAGCGCTCGTGAGCGCGCCGGCTTTCGCCAGCAAGGACCTGGCCACCGCCAAGGGCTGTCTGGCCTGTCATTCGCAGGGCGCCGACATGAAGATCGGCCCGGGCTACCAGGCTGTCGCGAAGAAGTACGCCGGCCAGAAGGACGCCGAAGCCAAGGTTGCCGCCTTCATCAAGGCCGGCACGCCGGCCGGCACCAAGCCGTCCTGGGGTGGCCCGATGCCGATGCCGGCGCAGCCGGGTCTGTCGGACGCCGATGCCAAGACGCTGGCAGCCTGGGTGCTCGGCGGCGCCAAGTAAGCACGCTGTCGCGTACGGGAAGAGCTGGCCACATGGCCGGCTTTTTCGTTCACCCGGCGAATTGGGGGCAAGGGCCGGCTGTATTCGACGCATCGGCTGCAATACCCCGCTTGCTAGACTCGCGCCCGGCATTCCTTTTCCCGGAGAAGGTCGAGCATGAGCGCAGCAACGTCCCGCACGCAGTACGGCAAGCAGGTCACCGAGTCGATCAACCAGACACGGGTGCGCTACGTCATCCTGTTCGTTGCCGCGATCGCCACCCCTTTCGTCTATCCGCCGACCTGGCCTCTGGTGTGGCTGGCGCTGGCGAGCTACGCGCTGCGCATGTTCGGCGTCGAAGGCATCTACCACCGCTACTTCTCGCACCGCGCCTTCAAGTGCTCACGCCCGGTGCAGTTCATCCTCGCGGTGATCGCTTCGCAGTGCGGCCAGCACGGTCCACTGTGGTGGGCGTCGGTGCACCGCCACCACCACCAGAACGTCGAAACGCCGGACGATCCGATCTCGCCGCGCCAGCATGGCCTGTTCCATTCGCACGTCGGCTGGGTCTGGTGCGAGCGCTACAAGGACACCGACCTCGACGTCGTGCCCGACTTTGCCCGCTACCCGGAAATCCTCTGGGTGAACAAGCACTACACGCTCCTCATGCTGTCCGGCGCCTTCTTCATCTGGCTGCTGGCGCAGGCCGGTGCCTTCGGCCCGACCGTCAGCGGCGGTGCGGCGCTGATGTGGGGCTTCTTCCTGCCCACTGCGCTCGGCGTGCAGACGGTGTCCATGGTCAATTCGGTCGGCCACTTCCGTTTCATGCCGGGCGGCTATCGTCGTTACGACACCGACGACGACTCGGTGAACCGCCCGCTGCTGGCGCTGCTCACCTTCGGCGGCGGCTGGCACAACAATCACCACCGCTACGGCGCCAGCGCGCGTGCCGGCTTCGCCTGGTACGAAATCGACGTCACCTTCTACATCCTGAAGCTAATGGCCGCGCTCGGCATCATCAGCGATCTGCGCGAACGCCTGCCGGACGACGTGCGTGAAGAGGGTGGGCTGAGCCCGCTGCCGGCCGGCGACAAGGTGCGCAGCTGAGCGATCACGCGCAATGCGCCGGCCGTGACCCGCGTCACGCATCGCTTCAGCTGACATGGGGCCGTTGCGATCGGCGTTGTGCTAGGCACCTCCGGACGGTCGTGTCGGCCGGTCTTACACCGCTGAAACGGCGTGCCGCCGCCACATGGCGTAGGTCGATGATCCGAAAGGACTAATACTAAAGTCATACGTTTTGGCATATGACTTGCTGACGCCCGGTCGAACATTACCGGAGCGTTACAGATGAAATTCCGCACCCTTCTCCTGCCCGCGCTGATCGCCACGCTGTCCGGCGGCGCGCAGGCTGTTTCGATGCTCACCTTCGGCGTCGGTGAGAATATCTACGGCTCGCAGTTCCTCGCGGCCAACGACGACCAATCGACCAACCAGCTGCCGCTGCCGTTCGACATCAACTTCTTCGGCCAGACCTTCAGCAACTTCGTTGTCAACAACAACGGCAACATCAGTTTCCTGTCGGCGATCGGTGCCTACACGCCAGATCCCTTCCCGATCACCAGCCAGCCGATGATTGCGCCCTTCTGGGGTGACGTCGACACGCGCACCGTGGGCAACGTCTGGATCCACTCGCCGAACGCGAACACACTGGCCGTGACCTGGGATTCCGTCGGCTACTACAGTGGAGCGACCGACAAGACCAACAGCTTCCAGCTGGTGCTGCGCAATCAGGGCGGCGGCGACTTCGACGTCGACTTCCGTTACGAGCGCCTCGAATGGACCACCGGTAACGCCAGCGGCGGCTCGAATGGCCTGGGCGGCATTCCGGCGCAGGCCGGCTACGACGCCGGTGACGGCGTCAATTACCTGACGCTGCCCGGTTCGCGCACCGGCGACGTGCTGAACCTGCAGCACACCACCAATGTGGCAGGCGGCGAGGCCGGTCTGTGGTCGTTCGCTATCCGCAACGGCCAGCTGCCGGGTTCGTCGGCTTCCAATCCGCTGATGCCGGTGGCCAGTGACGAGGGCTGGAACTTCGATTTCAACGTGACCGCCGGTACGCCGGTGTTCATCGATCCGGACATCGCCGTCGGCTACGACTACATCGTCAACAGTGGCCCGTCGATCACCTCGGTGCTGCTGCCGACCTTCGGCGACGGCCTGTACGATCTGTGGCTGTGGAACGGCGAAGCCTGGGTGGCCAGCGGCGACGTGCTGACCGGCGGCGTCACCTTCACCTTCGCCGAGGCGGTCACCCGCTTCCGCATCCTCGGCATCGAGGAGGGCGCGGCGCTCGATCCGCTGAACCCGACCGCCTTCGTGACCGGCCTCACCTTCAGCGAGACCGGCCCGGTGTCGATGTCGCAGAACCCCATCGTCGTGACGGTGCCGGTTCCGGAGCCGGAAACCTATGCGATGTTCCTCGCCGGCCTCGGCCTGATTGCCGCGGCGCGCCGCCGTCGGACGCGCTGATCGCGGTTTTCCGACGCGACCGCACGACGCCGGCCTGCCTGAGCACGCCGGCGTCGTCATTTCGGCCAGCCAAAATTGACGCTCCGCGCGCCCGCCCGCAAAATCCGGAGCTGACAACCTTTTCAGCCCCTCGCGGAGATTACACATGACCCTGATCACCCCGTCGCGCCCGCTGTCCGCACTCGTGGCCCTGTCGGCCTGCCTGCTCGCTGCCTGCGGTCCGAAGGAAGAGGCCGCCGTGCCGGCCGTGACCGCCGATGCCGGCGAGGCGACGATCACCATCCGCCTCGGTCATGTGGCGCCGCTGACCGGCCCGCAGGCCCACCTCGGCAAGGACAACGAGAACGGCGCCCGGCTGGCCATCGACGACCTGAACGCCGAGAAGATCCTGATCGGTGGCAAGGTGGCGAAGTTCGAACTGCTGGGCGAGGACGACCAGGCCGATCCGCGTCAGGGCACGACGGTGGCGCAGAAGCTGGCCGATGCGCACGTACACGCGGTGATCGGTCACCTGAACAGCGGCACGACGATTCCGGCGTCGCGCATCTATCACGACGCGGGCATCGTCCAGGTGTCGCCGTCTGCCACCAATCCGACCTACACGCGGCAGGGCTACAAGACGGCGTTCCGCGTGTTCGCCGACGACGTGCAGCAAGGCAGCGTGCTCGGCGGCTTCGCCACGGGCAAGCTGGGTGCGAAGAGGATCGCCATCATCGACGACCGTACTGCCTACGGTCAGGGCCTGGCCGACGAGTTCGAGAAGGCGGCCAAGGCGGCCGGTGCCGAGGTGGTCACCCGCGAATACACGACCGATAAGGAAACGGACTTCGCCGCCATCCTGACCAAGGTGAAGTCGACCAAGCCCGACCTCGTGTTCTATGGCGGCATGGATACCCAGGCGGGTCCGATGGCGCGCCAGTTGAAAACCCTCGGCATCACCGCGCCGATGCTGTTCGGCGACGGCGCATGCACGGTCGAGTTCCACAAGCTGGCGGGCGAGGGCGCAGAGGGTCACTACTGCTCGCTGCCCGGCGTGCCGCTGGACCAGATGGCCGGTGGCACCGCCTTCCGCGACCGCTACAAGGCGAAGTACAAGACCGATATCCAGCTCTATGCCCCCTATGCCTACGACGCGGTGCGCGTGGTGGCCGAGGCGATGAAGCAGGTCGGTTCGACCGAAACGGCGAAATTCCTGCCGGCGCTGGCGGCGCTGAACTACCCGGGTCTGAGCGCGCAGATACAGTTCGACGAGAAGGGCGACATCAAGGACGGCGCGGTCACGCTGTACCAGGCGAAGGCCGGTGCGTGGTCGGCGCTCGAAACGATGGGCGGCAAGCCGAGCAACTGAGCGCCAACTGAGCGGCACAATGCAGTCTTGCGCGTCCGTACCGGCCCCGGGCCGGACGGCGCGCATCGCCGGCGCCTGATCGGCGCTTCCACCTTCTCCCGGCCTCCCTCGACACCTCGTGGACATTTTCATCCAGCAGATCATCAACGGTCTGGTGCTCGGCAGCATCTACGCGCTGGTCGCCCTCGGCTACACGATGGTCTACGGCATTCTCGGTCTGATCAACTTCGCCCACGGCGAGGTGGTGATGATCGGCGCGCTGACCGCGCTGACCGCCATCGGCCTGCTGGTGCCCAGTGGCCTGCCCGGCCCGGTCGTCGTGCTCGGCGGCCTGCTGATCGCGATTCCGGTCTGCATGGCGGTCGGTTTCACGATAGAGCGCATCGCCTACCGGCCGCTGCGAAACGCGCCGCGGCTGGCGCCGCTGATCACCGCCATCGGCGTCTCCATCGTGCTGCAGCAGCTGGCCATGATCGGCTGGGGCCGCAACTACCACACCTTTCCGCCGCTGCTGCCGGCAGCTCCGCACCAGTTCCTCGGCGCGGCCATCACCGATCTGCAGATCATCATCATCGCCACGGCGGCGGCGCTGATGGCGGCGCTGGTCTGGCTGATCAACCGCACCCGGCTCGGCCGCGCGATGCGCGCGACGGCCGAGAACCCCGCGGTGGCGCGGCTGATGGGTGTCGATGTCGACCGCGTCATCTCCTTCACCTTCGTGCTCGGTTCGGCGCTGGCGGCGGTGGCCGGCGTCATGGTGGCGGCCAACTACTCGATCGCCCACTACGCGATGGGCTTCATGCTCGGGCTGAAGGCCTTCACCGCGGCGGTGCTGGGCGGCATCGGCAATCTCGGCGGCGCCATGCTGGGCGGGCTGCTGCTGGGCATCATCGAAAGCCTGGCCGCCGGCTACATCGGCGACCTGACTGGCGGTTTCCTCGGCAGCCATTACAAGGACGTGTTCGCCTTCTTCGTGCTCATCCTGGTGCTGGTGTTCCGGCCGTCCGGCCTGATGGGCGAGAAAGTGGCGGAACGCGCATGAGCGTCGATCCGAAACTGAAGGCCAGGCTGGGCGTCGTGCTGATCGGCGTGGCGCTCGCGGTGCTGCCCTTCGTCGTCGGCGCGGGCTTCGGCAATTCCTGGGTGCGCATCGTCGATTTCGCGCTGCTCTACATCATGCTGGCGCTCGGGCTGAACATCGTGGTCGGCTTCGCCGGCCTGCTCGACCTCGGCTACATCGCCTTCTACGCGGTCGGCGCCTATCTGTACGCACTGCTGTCCAGCCCGCATCTGGCGCTCGCCTTTCCGCAGCTTTTCGCCGCCGCGCCAGGCTGGCCGGTGTGGGCGGTGCTGCCGCTCGGCGCGCTGGTGGCCGGGCTGTTCGGTGTAATGCTCGGCGCGCCGACGCTGAAGCTACGCGGCGACTACCTGGCCATCGTGACGCTGGGCTTCGGTGAAATCATCCGCATCTTCCTGAACAACCTGAATGCGCCGGCTAACATCACCAACGGCCCGCAGGGCATCAACAACATCGCCGCCGCGCAGATCGGCGGCCACGCGTTGAACCGGCCGCTGGAGCTGTTCGGTTTCACGCTGCCCGGGGTGTATCTGCAGTACTACTTCTTCCTTGCGCTGACCCTGCTCGTCGTCTTCGTCTGCGTGCGGCTGCAGGATTCGCGGCTCGGCCGCGCCTGGGTCGCCATCCGCGAGGACGAAGTCGCCGCGCGCGCCTGCGGCATCAACACGCGCAACGTGAAACTGCTCGCCTTCGGCCTCGGCGCCACCTTCGGCGGCGTGGCCGGCGGTCTGTTCGCCGGCTTCCAGGGCTTCGTCAGCCCGGAATCCTTCGGCCTGCTCGAATCCATCATGGTGCTGTGCATGGTGGTGCTCGGTGGCATGGGCAATATCGCCGGCGTCATCCTCGGCGCGGTGCTGCTCGCGCTGCTGCCCGAGGCACTGCGCTGGGGGGCGGTACCGCTGCAGCAGACGCTGTTCGGCAAGGTGCTGATCGATCCGGAATCGCTGCGCCTGCTGCTGTTCGGCATCGCGCTGGTGCTCGTGATGCGCTGGCGCCCGGCCGGGCTGTGGCCGTCGGCGTTGCGCAAGCGCGAACTGGCGGCGCACGGGGAGGCGGCATGAGCACACCTCTGCTCGAAGCGAACGGCATCAGCAAGCGCTTCGGCGGCGTACAGGCGCTGCGCGACGTGTCGCTGGCGATACGCGCCGGCGAGGTGTACGGCCTGATCGGCCCCAATGGCGCCGGCAAGACCAGCTTCTTCAACGTGCTGACCGGCCTGTACAGCGCCGACCAGGGCGAGGTGCGCTTCAACGGCCAGCCGCTGCCGCTGGGCGTGCCGCACCGAATCGCCGGCGTCGGCATCGCCCGCACCTTCCAGAACATCCGGCTGTTCGGCGCGATGAGCGCGCTGGAGAACGTGATGGTCGGCCGCCACATCCGGCTGCGCACCGGCGTACTCGGCGCCATCCTGCGCACGCCGGCGGCGCGGCGCGAGGAGGCCGACACCGAGGCGCGCGCGCATGCGCTGCTGCGCTATGTCGGCATCGACCGGCTGGCCAACCAGCAGGCCACCCACCTGAGTTACGGCGACCAGCGCCGGCTGGAAATCGCCCGCGCGCTGGCGACCGAACCGAAGCTGCTGGCGCTGGACGAACCGGCCGCCGGCATGAACGCGACCGAAACCGCCGGCCTGCGCGCGCTGATCGATAAGCTGCGCGGCGATGGCCTGACCGTGCTGCTGATCGAGCACGACGTGAAACTGGTGATGGGGCTGTGCGACCGCGTCGCCGTGCTCGATTACGGCGAGAAGATCGCCGAGGACGTGCCGGACGTCGTGCGGCGCGACCCGCGCGTGATTGCCGCCTACCTCGGTACGGAGGCGGTCGATGCTTGAGGTGCGCGGACTCGAAGTGCATTACGGCGGCATCTGCGCGGTGCGCGGCGTCGACCTCGATGTCGCCGCCGGCGAGAAGGTGGCGCTGATCGGCGCCAACGGCGCCGGCAAGACCAGCACGCTGAAGGCCATCTCCCGCATGCTGCCGGCGCGCGGCAGCGTGAAGCTGGGTGGCGAGGCGATCGAGCACGCGCCGCCACACCTGCTGGTGCGCAAGGGCCTGGCGCTGGTGCCGGAAGGTCGCGGCGTGTTCGCCCGGCTGTCGGTGCTCGAAAACCTCGAAATGGGCGCCTACGTGCGCGACGACAAGGCCGCCATAGCGGCCGACATCGAACGCGTGTTCGGTCTTCTGCCGCGGCTGAAGGAGCGCGCCGGCCAGACCGCCGGCACGCTGTCCGGCGGCGAGCAGCAGATGGTGGCCATCGGCCGCGCGCTGATGAGCCGGCCACGCATCCTTCTGCTCGACGAGCCGTCTATGGGCCTGTCGCCCATCATGGTCGACACGGTGTTCGACGTGATCCGCGAAGTCGCGCGCGAAGGGGTCACGCTGCTGCTGGTCGAACAGAACGCGCGGCTCGCGCTGTCGCTGTGCGACCGCGGCTGCGTCATGGACGGCGGCGAAATCACGCTGAGCGCACCGGCGGCCGAACTGCTGGACAACCCGGCGGTACGTGCCGCCTATCTCGGGGAGTGAAGCCGTGATCCGCCTGATCGCCGCCATCACCGTTCTGACCTGCGTACTGGCCGGCTGCAGCAGCCGTCAGGTCTATGACGGCGCCGCCGGCTGGCGCCAGAACGAATGCGACCGCATCGTCGATGCGGCCGAGCGCAGCCGCTGCCTGGATACGGCGAATCTCGAGTACGAGCGCTACCAGCGCGAGCGCGACAAGGCCGGCGAAGCACGCTGAAGGTCCGCAACGCGCTGCACGAGCAGGCGCTGCGTGGGTTGCCGTTGTCATTGCGCGTGATAATCGCGGCTCCGTCATCGGAGTTCCGCTCATGCGCGCGCTGTTGTTCCTTCTCTGCGGCCTGTTTTCGTCATTCGCCGTCGCCGACCCGCTGTCGCCGATGCTGGCGCAGCGCGCGCCGGCCGACATCGACCCGGCGCCCTACTGGGTCAGCGAGAAGCTTGACGGTGTCCGTGCCCGCTGGGACGGGCAGGCGCTGCGCCTGCGCAACGGTGCGGTCATCGCCGCACCGGCGTGGTTTATCGCGCCGCTGCCCGGATTCCCGCTCGACGGCGAACTGTGGCTGGGGCGCGGCCGCTTCGACGAACTGTCGGGCATCGTCCGCCGTGAGCGCCCGGCGGATGCCGACTGGCGCGCGGTGCGTTACATGCTGTTCGATCTTCCCGGCGCGGACGGCGACTTTTCGCAGCGGCTCGCGCGCATGCAGCAGCTGGTCGAGGCGACCGCCGCCGACTGGATACGTGTCGTGCCGCAGCAGCGACTCGCCGACCATGCCGCGCTGCAGGCGCTGTTCGACGAGGTTGTCGCCGGCGGTGGCGAAGGCCTGATGCTGCACCGGGCCGATGCCCACTGGACGGCCGGTCGCAGCGACGCACTGCTCAAGCTCACGCCCTTTCTCGATGCCGAAGCGACCGTGCTCGCCCACCTGCCGGGCAAGGGCCGCCATCGTGGCCGGCTGGGCGCGCTCGAGGTGGTCGATGCAGCGGGACGGCGTTTCCGCATCGGCAGCGGTTTCACCGACGCCCAGCGCGCCGCGCCGCCGGCCATCGGCGCCGTCGTCACCTACCGCTATCGCGAACTGACGCCACGTGGCCAGCCGCGCTTTCCGGTTTTCCTGCGCGAGCGGCTGCTGCCTTAGGTGCGTCACGGGAAGCCGTCCTGGGCACCGGAGTGCCAACGCTCGCCGCACAGGGGATGTGTTCCCGATCGTGCGGTGACCCGGTCCTCATCGCGGTTCGGCGGCTGCAGCGGCGGCCGTGCGCTGTCTACGCTGCGATGCCGAACACGGAGGCACATGCATGCACATCAAACACACAGCGCTCTCGATGACCCTTTTGCTGCTTGCTGCCGCCGCGCAGGCCCAGGTGCTGGACCGGCCGACGCTGGCCGACCGGCTGGCCGCCTGCTCGGCGATCTACGGCGATATCGCGGCAGCGCATCCGCAGGCGAGCCGGACCGTGCGCGTCCAGTACGCGGCGAAGAACTACCTGTCGCTGGCCATGCGCCTCGGCGAGCGCCCGCAGGTCGCGGCCGTGCTGGCGCGCGAGCGCAAGGCGCTGGCCGAACGCCGCGCCGACCCGGCACAGGCGCAGGGGCTGGACGACGCGTTCGCGCAGCGCGACGACGAATGCAATCGCCTGCTCGAACACAATATGGCGCTGATCGACAGCCTGCGCGACGGGCGCTGAATTCCGCCGCGCCGGCAGCTTCAGTGCAGCTTCTCGTCGGCCACCACGTCCTTGCGATAGGTTTCATAGACGACGACCGGAATGCCCAGCGGCGCCAGATGCTGTTCGATCAGCGGCTTCACTTCGGCCCAGTCCAGACCGCCGACGCCGGTGGCGAGCCGCGGCAGTGCCACGCTGGTGGCGCCGATCGCCTGCAGGTGCCGGGCCAGCGCTTTCAGCGCGTGATGCACGTGCTCGACCGTCGCTTTGCCCGGCTTGGCGGCCGGTCCTTCACCCACCATGTCCTGGGTGAGCATGTTCACGATGTTGCGCGTGCTGCCGTCGTTATCGACGCCGGCCCACGACCACACCTCGCCCGGCACCATGTGGCGGCCGTGCTGTGCATGCCGGTAATCGCGCGCCATCGACGGCCAGCGCTCACGCAGTGCCAGCGCCAGACCGTGGTCGAAACGTTCGCGCACGGCGATGCCGTGGGCGATGACCTGGGCCTGCGTAAAAAGAATGTCTCCGGTGACTTCGCGGATCATGCGGTTCTCCTCGTACCGTCCGGTCTGCGGCACCGTGCCGCAGCCTCCGATTCCACGGTACGCCGCCGTGCTGCGCGGCCGTTGATCCGAATCAACTGTTCAGGCGGTCGCGCTCACCTGGGCGTGCGTCACCTGCGCCAGATCCTGCCGCGTCAGGCCGTGCGAGGGCAGGGCCGGCAGTAGTTCGACCCGGGCGACGGTGCGCGGTGCGCGCGCCAGCATGCAGACCGACTGCCAGAAGCTCACGTCGTCGATGTAGGCGGCGGCGTCCGAGTGCTCGCCACGGTGATCGACATAGCGCAGCCGCACCGGCTTGACCGCACGGCCGGCGTCGATCGCCGCCTGGAACAGCGCGGCGCGGAAGGGCAGCACGGCGCGGCCGTCGGTGGTCGTGCCTTCCGGGAACACCATCACGCTGCGTCCGCAGCTGAGCGAGCCGACCAGCCGGTCGCGCACCTCGGCCGCCGAACTGCGGCTGGCGCGGCGGATGAATACCGTGTGGTTGCGCGCCACGAGCCAGCCGAGCAGCGGCCAGCTGCGGACCTCGTCCTTGCAGACGAAGGACAGCGGCGAGATGGCGTTGATCACGAACACGTCCACCCAGGAGATGTGATTGCTCACCAGCAGCTGGCCGGGCCGGGGCAGCGGCCCCTGCGCCTGCAGTTCGACGCCGAGCACGCCGAGCAGCTGGCGCGACCAGCGTGCGCGCATCTTGCGCTGCGTGCGCTCGCCGACCAGCGGATAGAGCAGGGCGACGCGCGAGCAGCCGGCCGCCAGATGCAGGGCCAGCCGCGCGATGCGCCAGCTCATGCGCGCCTGCGCGCGCAGGCCGGAAGTGTGGTGTGTCGCCGCGGCGGCGCGCGCCGCGACGGGGTGGTGCGGATGAGGATGCGACAAGGGAAGATCGAGGTCGGCAAACAGACTGATGACAGACATCTTACGTCCTCCCCGGTTCGCGGATCAGGCGGCGCGCTGCACGAAGTGGCGCGCGTAGCGCGCGTCCAGCTTGGCCATGGTGAGCAGCAGCGGCAGGTCGGCGGTGTTGAAATCCGGGTCCCAGGCTGGTTCGCCGCACACCTCGGCGCCGGCGCGGATATAGCCCTTGACCAGCGGCGGCAGCACGCTGCTGGCGTTCGGCGTCAGGCGTTCAAGCGGCAGCCGCACCTTCGGGAACACCCGGTACTCGGCCGGCGCCATGTGCGCGCTCAGGCCGGCCCAGATGGCCGCCGCGTTGTGGCCGCCGTCGGCCAGACCGATGCTGGCGCAGCCGATCAGGTACTGGTGGCCACCGTCGAGCATGTAGCGCGCGAGACCGGACCACAGCAGCGCGATCACTGCCGCGTTGTTGCGGTAGTCGGCGTCGATGCAGGAGCGGCCGATCTCGACCATCTGCGAGCGCAGGTGGTCGAGCCGCCCGAGGTCGAATTCTGTTTCCGAGTAGTAGCCACCAGTGCGCCGCGCCGCCTCGGGCGGCAGGATGCGGTAGCAGCCGACGATGCGGCCGTTGTCCTCGTCGCGCACGATCAGGTGTTTGCAGTGGGCGTCGAAGCGGTCGATGTCGGCGCCGTGCACCGGGCTGTCGAGCCGTGCGCCAAGCTCGTCGGCGAACACCCGCCAGCGCAGCTGCTGCGCCGCCAGCACCTCGGATTCGCAGGCCGCCAGCGTGACGCTGAGGTTGCGCTGGGCACGCCGTTCGCGTGCCGAATCGATCTGAAGCATTCCCGTCTCCGTGAAGGGTACCGCTTCAAGATATGCAGCGCGTGTTCAGCACATATGACGCCGCGGCGACAGCACGGTTACAGCGGCCCTCGCCACGCTGGCCAAAAGGGCGGTATAAGCATTCCGCTCGATCGAGCCCCACACAACCCACGAGGATGTACTGATGAACCACCGTATCGGCGTGCTTGCCGCCGCCCTGATGATGAGTGTTGCCACCTCCGCCGTGGCCGAAACCAAGGCGCCTGCTGCCGGTGCCGCGCTGGCCAAGGTCAATGGCGTGGCCGTGCCCGCTGCGCTGGCGGATCTGCTGGTACGTGAGCAGGTCGCCCAGGGCGCGCCGGACAACGAAGAACTGCGCAACCGCGTGCGCGAGCACCTGGTGCGCCGCGAGGTGCTGCTGCAGGCGGCACGCAAGGCCGGTACCGACAAGGTGCCCGAGGTACAGCAGCGCATCGCCTATTCCAGTGGCGAACTGCTGGCCAACGCCTACCTGGAGCGCTGGGTCGAGAAGAACCCGGTGACGGAGGCGGCCGCCCGCGCCGAGTACGAGCGCGTGGTCGCCCAGGGCGGCCCGAACGAATACGCGTCGCGCCACATCCTGGTCGATTCCGAAGAGGTCGCGCGCGACATCATCGCCAAGCTGCAGGCCGGCACGCCCTTTACCGAACTGGTGTCGGTGTCGAACGATCCGGGCAGCAAGGAGCGCGGCGGTGAACTGGGCTGGTCGCGCCCGGGCTCCTTCGTGCCGGAGTTCGACGCGGCACTGCAGAAGCTGGAGAAGGGCCAGTTCACGACCGAGCCGGTCAAGACCGCCTACGGCTTCCACGTGATCCAGCTCGACGACGTCCGCCGCGCCGAAGCGCCGAAGTTCGAGGAGGTGAAGGACCGCGTGATCGAATCGATGCAGCAGCAGGCGGTGCAGGCCCACATCGAGTCGCTGATGTCGAAGGCCAAGGTGCAGTAAGCACGACGGGCATCCGCCGCTGTCCGCGAAGGACGTGGCGGATGCATGTTCTACGCGTGGCCGACGTAGCGCAGCGCCAGCAGCGTCACGTCGTCCGACGGCGCCTGACCGTCGCAGAACAGGCGCATCGCCTCGCGTACCGTGTCGATGGCGCCTGCCGCGCCGGCGCGCAGACCGGTCAGCGTCGCCAGCAGCCGCGTTTCGCCGAACAGTTCGCCGCGCGTGTTCAGCGCTTCCGTCACGCCGTCGGTGTAGAGCAGCAGCTGGTCACCCGAGCCGAGCCGGGTTTCGCCGAGCGCGTAATCGATGGTCGGGTCGATGCCGGCAATCGGGTTGCGCGGCACCTTGAGCAGCACCGGCGCGTCGCCACGACGCAGCAGCACCGGCCGCAGATGGCCGGCGTTGGCGTAGCGGAAGCTGCCGTCGCGGGTGTCCAGCAGGCCGATGAACAGGCTGGCGAACAGCAGGCGTTCGTTGTTCAGCGCGAGCTTGCGGTTGGTGCGCTCCATCACCCTTTCCAGATGCCCCTTCTGCCCCTGTTTGCGTGCCGCTTCGGCGCGCAGCGTGGTCAAGGTGCGCATCATCAGCAGCGCGGCCGGCATGCCCTTGCCGCAGACGTCGCCGATGGCGACGAACAGGCGGTTCTCGTCGATGAAGAAGGCGTCGAAGAAGTCGCCGCCGATCTCGCGCGCCTGCTGGATGCTGGCTTCGCACTCGATCTCCGGATGTTCGGCGAACATCGGTGAGCGCAGCGGCAGCATGCCCGACTGGATTTCCTGCGCGGTGCGCAGCTCGGACTGCAGGCGTTCCAGCACCAGCGAACGGCGCACTTGCTCGACCACCTGATGATTGGCCTGGCGCATGCGCGCCGCCATCAGGCGCAGCAGGTTGCGGGCGACCTGGGGCAGTGGCAGCAGCTCGGAAAAGAAGGTGTGGGCGTCGATCAGCAGCAGGCGCGTGCCGGGCTCGGCCACCACCCAGGCGGACGCCGGCTCGCCGTCGATGATCGAGAGCTCTCCCGCGCATTCGCCGCTGCCGATCACCGTGTAGCCACCCTGGCCGTCAGTCGCTGGATCGTCCAGGTACACCCGCAGCCGCCCGGCCAGCACCAGGGCGACGTGGTCGTTTCGCATGCCGGGCGCCAGCACCACGTATTCGTCCGGGTAGTCGCGCTGGGCGCAGTGGGCGAGCAGGCCTTCGATCAGCGCGTAGGGCACGTCGCGGAACAGGTCGAGCCGCGAAATGAAACCGAGGGCACGGCGCTCGCCGCTGACGCGGGCGTCGTGGCTGACGCGGCTGCCGTCGGCACGGATCAGCGGGAACACCGCGGCCTGACGGCGCCGACGCTCGACACCGCGGCGTACCGGGGTGCGGCTGCCGCTCGGACTGCTGCGACTTGGCCGGGTCCATGCCAGCGTGAGCTGGTTGCGGCCGCTGGCGCGCTCGTAACTGACCTGATCGGCGAACTGGCGTACCAGATGCACGCCCAGTCCGCCGACGCTCGCCTCTTCCAGCGTGGCCGGCGTCACCGGCTCCGGCAGTTCCAGCGGATCGAATTCGCGGCCGTCGTCGGCCACCACCAGCTTGACCGACTGCGGTTCCAGGATCAGGTCGAGCGCAATGGTGTGTGGTGCCTCGTCGTCGAAGGCGTAGCTGACGATGTTGGCGACCAGTTCCGATGCGCACAGGTCGAGCCGGAACACCAGCTCGCTGCCCAGATCGAAGCTGTCGCCGAGCGTGCGCAACCAGGCGCTCGCAGCGGAAATGGCGCCGCTGTCGTTGATCAGGCGCAGGCTGCGGCGGGCGTGCGCGCTATGCACCGCGCACTCCACGGAGGTCTGCCCAGGCCTTCAGTCGGCCAGCGCCCGGCGGGCGGCGTCGAGGTCGTCGCACAGCGTCAGCAGCTGGTCGACGCCGGCCGTCTGCAACACGCGCCGTATCATCGGCTGCGCACCGAACATGACCAGCTTGCCGCCACGCGAGGCCTGGCCGCGCGCCGCCGACAGCAGCGTGCGGATGCCTATCGAGGCGAGAAAGCTCACTTCCGACAGATCGATCGCAATCTTGGCCGGGTGCGTGCTGGTGGCGTAGGTGAGCGGCTGGTCCAGCGTCTCCGCGCCTTCGATGTCGAGGCGACCGTCGAGCCGGATCAGGGTGATGCCGCCGTCCAGCGGCTGGCTGTCCATCTTCATGTGCGTGCTCCCGAGGTGCCCGGTCGCCTGCGGCGGCACGACCGGAAAGCCCTTCAGCTTGTTTCATCTGCATGTCAGGCGTGTGACAGCGTCAGTCGCCGGCTTGCGGCTCGCCCCAGCGCGGCAGCAGCGTGTGCGGAACGCGCAGCTGGTCGAGGATGCGAGCGACTACGAAGTCGACCAGGTCGGCGATCTCGCGCGGTTGCTGGTAGAAGCCGGGCGAGGGCGGCAGGATGACTACACCGTTGCGAGACAGGCTCAGCATGTTTTCCAGGTGCAGCGTCGAGAAAGGCGTTTCGCGCGGCACCAGGATGAGGGTGCGGCGTTCCTTCATGACCACGTCGGCGGCGCGTTCGATCAGGTTGGACGCCAGACCGTGCGCGATCGCGGCCAGCGTGCCCATCGAACACGGGCACACGACCATGGCATCGGGCGGGTTCGAACCGGAGGCCGGCGGGCAGTTCCAGTCCTCGCGGCCGAACACTTCGAGCTGACCCGGCGCGGCGTTGAAGCGGGCCGACAGTTCGCGCGCCGCCTGCTGCGGATTGGCCGGCAGCACGACATCCATCTCCTGCCGGGCAACGATCTGTGCCACCTGCGAGTACACCAGCCAGACGCGGCAGCCGGCGGCCAGCAACATTTCGGTCAGGCGCAGGCCGTAGGGCATGCCGGAGGCGCCGGTCAGCGCGACGAGTATCGTGGGGGGGCGGGGCGTCGGGCTCATGCCGCATTGTCCCGCAACAGCCGGTCGGCGACCACGCCGTTGACGATGCCGAACACCAGCGCGGCGGCGAAGAACACCGGCGTCAGATTGAACAGGCCGTCGTGCGGCACCAGCCACAGCCGCGCCAGCACCAGCTGGCCACCGATGTGGGCGAAGGCGGCAGCGACCGACCGACCGACCGGACCCAGCCAGCGCCAGGGCAGCGCCTGCAGCGCGCCGAGCACGGCCAGACTGACCAGCGCGCCAGTGGCGGCGAGGAAAAAACCGGGCGCGAGGAACTGCCCGGCCAGCAGACTACCGGCGATTACCCGCAGCACGCTGACCCAGGCGGCGTCGCGCCAGCCGTGGCGGGCGAGCACGATGAGGATGACGATGTTGGCCAGCCCCGGCTTCACACCCGGCAGCGGGCTGGGAATTGCCGCCTCTATCAGCGATGCGGCGATCGCTGCGGCGGCATAGCGCGCCAGGCGACGGTCGCGCGCACTCGGCTGAACCTCGACCGCGGTGCTCATCAGAACGCCACCGTGTCCTGCGCGCTGTCCGGTCCGGCCAGTTGCAGCGAAATGTGGCTGGGTGCGCAGACCGCGACCGCGCCGGCGCGCGTCAGCCAGCCCTGATGCACGCAGTACTGGCGCGGGCCCGGGTCGGCGGCAACGCGGGCGCGACCCGGCTCGACCTCGATCACGGTTTCGCCCTGCGCCGCCAGCGCGCCGGCGATAGCGACGCGATGCGTACCGTTCAGCGGTATTTCGGCGACGATGCGGCCGTCTAGGCGCACCTGAGCCAACGTCGGCGCAGCCCGGCCCCACTGCGCCGCGGTGGTGGCGATGGTTGCGGCCAGGCCGGCTGCGATCATCAGCCAGTCACCGGGCCGCAGGCGCGTCATTTGCCGCTCGAAGCCAGCGAACGGTGACGCAACAGCACGCGCGCTTCCTTGCGGAAGTGTTCGGCCAGCCACTGCGTCATGTAGACCGAACGGTGCTGGCCGCCGGTACAGCCGATGGCCACCGTCAGATAGCTGCGGCTGTCCTTGATGTAGCAGGGCAGCCAGTCGTGCACGAAACGGGCAATGTCGTCGCGCATGCGCAGCACGTCCGGACTGCGCTCCAGATAGTCGATCACCGGCTGATCGCAGCCGGTCTGCGGCCGCAGGATCGGGTCGTAGTGGGGATTGGGCAGGCAGCGCACGTCGAACACCAGATCGGCGTCGAGCGGGATGCCATGCTTGAAGCCGAAGGATTCGAACATCAGCGTCAGGCCGGAGCCCTCGTCGATCTGCACCAGCTCGCGCACCCATTTGCGCAGCACTGCCGACGGCAGGTCGCTGGTATCGATGCGGTGACCGAGCGCGACGATGGGTTCGAGCAGATCGCGTTCGCGGCGGATCGCTTCGGCCAGCGAGGTCTGGTCGTCGCCCAGCGGGTGGCGCCGCCGCGTCTCGGAAAAGCGCGCGATCAGCGCGTCGTCGCGCGCATCCAGAAACAGCGTCTGCAGTTCGGTGCCGTTGCGCAGCACGCCCATCATCGGCGGCAACGCGCTCATGCTCTTGCCCGAGCGCACGTCGACCGCGACCGCGACGCGGCTGTAGCCGGCGTCACGCAGATGGCCGACCAGTTGCGGCAGCAGCGGCGCCGGCAAATTGTCGACACAAAAAAATCCGGCGTCCTCCAGCACGTTGAGCGCAACGCTCTTGCCCGAGCCGGACATGCCGCTGATCAGTACCAGGCGCATCGCGCCGCGTCTCGTTTCATTCACGTGGCTTACCTGCGAAAAAGCGTGTTCATGCAAACAACATGGTTGACACTGGGTCTGAGGAAACTACGCTGAATGAGTGCGGTCGGAAAGCACGCAGCATCCGAATGCTGCCTCATGTGCTGCCCGACTGCATCCGATTCAGGATGTGGCGTGTAGCAGGGCAATCCGACCGGAGGTGTTCACCATGCGATATCTCAGACTCCAGCGCAGCCAGGCCAATCGTCGCCGTGCCGAGCGCGAAGCCGAGCGAGCCGCACTCCAGTCGCGCTCACAGCCGGCCCAGGGCGCACCGGGTTCGCGCGACGCGCCGGCGCCTGACGGCAGTACCAGCGAGCCGCGGCGGCGACGCGAAAACTGAAGGTCGGTTTGTTGCTCACTCGGCTGCCGGCGCCACGCGCCGGTGGCCCTGCGCTTCCCGTTCGCGGATGCGCTCGAGTATCTGCAGCCGCACTTCATCAGTGGTCGAGCCCCAGCAGGCGATTTCGTCGCGCGAGCGCAGGCAGCCGACACAGATGCCGAGCTGTCGGTCGAGTGTGCACACGCCGGTGCAAGGTGATGCAACCATCTATTCCGTCCTGTAGGCGCGCGCGACGCGCGACGCCACCTGTCTGTCCAGCCGGTCGCTGACCCAGCGCGCCGCGCCGACCAGCTTCCCGAGATCCACGCCGGTGACGACACCGGCACCTTCCAGCATATACACCACGTCCTCGGTTGCCACATTGCCGCTGGCACCCGGTGCGAACGGGCAACCGCCCAGGCCGCCGACCGAGGCGTCGAACACCGCGACGCCGGACTGCAGTGCAGCGTACACATTCGCCACGCCCATGCCCCAGGTATCGTGGAAATGACCGGCCAGCCGGTGCACCGGCACCCGCGCCGACACCGCGTCGATCAGCCGCCGGATCTGCTCCGGTGTGCCGATGCCGGTGGTGTCGCCCAGACTGACTTCATGGCAACCCATGTCGATCAGCTGCAGCGCCATGTCGGCAACGATGCCGGCGGCGATCGGCCCTTCGTACGGACAGCCGATCACGCAGGACAGGTAGCCGCGCACCCGCACATTGCTGTCCAGCGCGCGCCGCGCCACCGCACGCAGGCGCGCCATCGATTCGGCGATGCTGCAGGCGGTATTGCGCTGCGAAAACGTTTCCGACACCGCGGCGAAAACGGCGATGTCGCGGCAGCCGGCTTCCAGCGCGGCGTCCAGTCCGGTGTCGTTCGGCACCAGGCAGGGGTAGCTCACGCCACTGCTGCGCGGCAGACGTTTCATCAGTTCGCCGCTGCCCGCCATGTTCGGCACGCGCTTGGGCGACACGAAGGCGCCGGCTTCGATATCGACCAGGCCGGCGTCGACCAGTTTCGCGATCAGCGCCAGCCTGTCGTCGATGGACAGTGCGACGCGTTCGTTCTGCAGGCCGTCGCGCGGCCCCACCTCGACGATGCGTACGCGGGCGGGCAGCGCACCCATCACGCCGTCCCGGCCGGCACCCAGCCGGGACGGCGGCGAGCGAACAGCGCGTCCAGTCCCTCCTGCGCCTCGGCGCCGGTATCGATGCGGTTTTCCATCTCGACCGCGTGATCGAGCGTTTTCTCGTCGGCGCGCGGCCGGCCGAGAGCACGCACCAGCAGCTTGATCTGCTGCTGCGCACGCGGGCCGCCGAGAAGCAGCGCGTCGACCACCTCGCCGACGGCGTCGTCCAGGTGTTCGGCCGAGGCGACGATCTCCGACAGCAGGCCGATACGGTAGGCCTCGGACGCGGAAAAGCGCTCGCCGGTCAGGAAGTAGCGGCGCGCCCGCGCCGGGCCGATGGCCGCCATCACATAGGGCGCGATCACCGCCGGCACCTGGCCGGTGCGCACCTCGTCGAATGCGAAGTGCGCGTCGAAACTGGCGATGGCGACGTCGCAGGCGGCGATCAGACCGGCCCCGATGCCGATCGCCGGGCCCTGCACGCGGGCCACCACCGGGCGTATGCACTCGCTGACCGTGCGCATCAGCCGCGCCGCCAGCGCCGGCTCGACTGCCATCAGACCGCTGCGTTCGAGTTCCATCGGGTCGGCACCGATGCTGAAGCTGTCACCCAGCGCCGACAGCACGAGCAGGCGCACATCGGCGTGCGCAACCATGTCGTCGATGGCCGCGATCAGCGATTCGGCGAGCGACGCATCGAGCAGGTTGTGGTGGTCCGGCCGGTTAAGCGTGACGATGCCGATGCCGTCGACGATTTCGGTCAGCACCAGCGCGTTCGGGTCCCGCATCAAGGTGCGGCTCCCTGCACCAGATGGCCGCCGAGCGCGCGCAGCGGCGCACCCAGTTCGAAGCCCGGCATGACCACCTCGTCGTCGACCGCGTACAGCTGGCAGGGCAGGCCCTGCGCCTCGCAGGCGGCGATCGCTTCGCTGGCGGCGTCGTCGCCGGCGTTCCACGCCCAGTCGCCGTTCATGTTCAACGCGAACGCGCGCGGGCGCAGCGTGACCTGCAGGAAGCGACCGTAGCCGGCGCGTCCGCCCTCGTTGAGCAGCGGCACCGCCTCGATCAGGTCGACCGGCCGCAGCCATGTGGTCGGCTCTGCGGCATGGACGGTGCACGGCAGCAGCGCGGCAATGCAGGTCAGCAGCGGGCGGTTCCAGTCAGACTTCATGCGGTTTCACTCCCGGTCGTCACGCCGGCCGCCAGCCGGTCGAGCAGGCGGATCGGATCTTCGTCTGAAATGATCAGCTGCCGGTGCGGCGCGCTGAGAAAGCCCTCGCGGGTCGCCTGGTCGAACATGGCAAGCAGCGGATCGAAATAGCCGGCCACGTTGAGCAGTCCACAGGGTTTATGGTGCAGCCCGAGCTGCGCCCAGGTGAGAATTTCGCACAGTTCGTCCAGAGTGCCAAAGCCGCCGGGTGCGGCGATGAACAGATCGGACAGGTCAGCCATCAGCGCCTTGCGCGTATGCATGCTGTCGACCACATGCAGCTGCGTCAGGTTGGCGTGTGCCACCTCGCGTTCGAGCAGATGCTGCGGGATCACGCCGATCACCTCGCCGCCGGCGTCGAGCGCGGCGTCGGCGATCAGACCCATCAGGCCGATGTTGCCGCCGCCATAGACCAGGCCATGACCACGCACGGCGAGCAGCGTGCCGAGGATGTGCGCCGCTTCCGCGTAGATCGGGGAATCACCGCTGCGTGAACCGCAGAAGACACAGACACGCATGTGTGCAACCGGAAGTCGGAAATCGGGAGAGCGAAGTATGCACGCGCGGCGCGCGTACGGGCAGGGTTGATCGCCCCCTCGCTCGATGACTCAGTCGACGAACTTGGCCTTCACGACGCGCCATTCCTGCGGGCCGTCCAGCGTGCGCGAACAGCCCAGCGGCACCGGTTCGGCACCCGGCTTCATTTCGGTTTTCGAGCGGTCGCCGGTGCCCACACCCATGTGGTAGCGGTCCAGCCACACCATCACCGTGCGACTCGGGTGGCTGTTCCCGACCAGCAACTGCACCGAATTGCGCGAGACGCAGCTGGCGGCGAAATCCTGGCTGAAGGTAACGAACCGGGTCGGGTCCTCGTCCTCCGCCCGCACGGGCAGGGTCATCAGCAAGGCCAGCAGGGTGATCGCAGCGCGCATGGGTCTCCTCCGTTATCGGCTCATGGGTCTGTGATGCGGTAACGCACGGGGCGTTCCGTCGCCGACGCGCGAGTGTAGCAACAGGCTGACGCAGCACCTGATATTGCACTGCACAATGGGCCGCGTTTCGGGTTACCATTCAAGGACTTCAGTATCCTGGCCCACACCGACCGCCGTGTCCGCCCACGATCCCGTTCTCGAACAGCATCCCGCGAGTGCGCCGCAACCCGGCCGGCTCGCGCCGGTGGTGCGCGGCGTGCACTGGCTGCGCATGCCGGTCGCCTTCGCGCCCGGTCATGTAAACGTCTGGGCGATCGAGGACCAGGACGAGCACGGCCCCTGCTGGACCCTGGTCGATGCCGGCTTCCCCGACGACGCGACGCGCGCCAACTGGCTGCAGGCGCTGTCCGGCGACCTGGCCGGCCGTCCCGTGCGGCGCATCCTGATCACCCATTGCCATCCGGACCACTTCGGTCTGGGCGACTGGCTCGCCGAACAGACCGGCGCCCGCATCTGGATGTCGCTCGGCGAGTACCTGACCGCGCAGGCATGGTTCGGTGACACGCCGGCATCCGGCATCGATCTGATGGCGGACTTCTTCCGTCAGCATGGTCTGCCGCCCGCGCAGACCGAAGCGATGCAGCTCGAAGGCAGGCGCTATCGGCGTACCGTAGGTTCGGTGCCGGTGGCGATGCGCCGCATCCTGCCCGGCGAGGTGATCACCATCGGCGACGACGCCTGGGAGGCGCTTGTCGGCCACGGTCACTCGCCCGAGCATCTTTCGTTCTACCGCGCGCACGACCCGGTGCTGATCGCCGGCGACATGCTGCTGCCCACCATTTCACCGAACACGCCGACGCTGCCTTTCGAACCGGAGACCGACGCCGTCGGTCAGTACCTCGATTCGATCGAACGTTTCCGCACGCTCGCTGCGGCCACCGTCGTGCTGCCGGCGCACGGCGACCCGTATCGCGGCGTGGTTGCCCGCGTCGATGCCTTGCGCCTGCACCACGACAAGCGCCTCGCCCAGATCGCCGCGCTGTGCGACGAGCCGCGGCACGCCTTCGAATTGCTGCCGCGCCTATTCAAGCGCGAACTCGACAGTTTCCAGACCCGGTTTGCCATGGGAGAGGTGATCGCTCACCTGAACCATCTGTGGCAAGCCGGACAACTGCGCCGCCTGCCCGGGCAGGACGGCGTGATCCGCTTTACCCAGCCTTGAACCAGCCCAGGGGGAGACCATGAACAAGCCAGCCGCCAAAGACGCCAAGCCCGCAGAACCCGCCACCCTGCCGGACCCCGCCGAAGTCGCGAAGACCTACGCCGAAGTGGCGGAGCGCGCGAGCAAGCTGCTCGGCGAACACGTGCAGCGGCAACTGAAGCGCGGCGTCACGCCGCCGGCCGACGAACTGGGCATCGCCCAGGCCTTCATGGACATGACCTCGCGTCTGCTGTCCAACCCGTACAAGCTGGCGCAGGCGCAGATGGGTCTGGTGTGGGATTACTACACGCTGTGGCAGCAGTCGATGCTGAAGTTCATGGGCGTCGATGCGGCGCCGGTGGTCACCCCGGTCAAGGGCGACAACCGCTTCCGCGGCGAGGAGTGGGAAAGCCACTTCCTGTTCGACTTCTTCAAGCAGAGCTACCTGATCGCCGCCCGTCACATCCACGACGTCGTCAGCAACGTCGAGGGCATGGACGATCACACGCTGCAGAAGGTCAACTTCTTCACCCGCCAGACCATCAACGCCTTCAGCCCGAGCAACTTCGCGCTGACCAACCCCGAAGTGCTGCGCGAAACCGTGCGCAGCCACGGCCAGAACCTGCTGCGCGGCTTCAACAACCTGCTGCGTGACATCGAGGACGGCGACGGTCAGCTGCGCGTGCGCATGACCGACACCTCGGCCTTCGAACTGGGCCGCAACGTCGCCACGACGCCGGGCAAGGTGGTGGCCGAGAACGCGCTGATGCAGCTGCTGCAGTTCAACCCGACCACCGACAAGCAGTTCAAGCGTCCGCTGCTCATCGTGCCGCCGTGGATCAACAAGTACTACATCCTCGACCTGCGCGAATCGAACAGCTACATCAAGTGGGCCACCGACCAGGGCCACACCGTGTTCGTCATTTCCTGGGTGAACCCGGACGAGAAGCTGGCCCAGCTCACCTTCGAGGACTACGTGCACCAGGGCCCGCTGGCCGCGCTCGACATGATCGAGAAGCACACCGGCGAAACCGAGGTGAACGCGGCCGGCTACTGCCTGGGCGGCACGCTGCTGGCGACCACGCTGGCCTACCTCGCCGGCAAGAAGCAGAAGCGCATCGCCAGCGCCACCTTCTTCACCACGCTGATCGACTTCTCGGAGCCGGGCGAACTGGGCGTGTTCATCGACGAGAAGGCGGTCGAGGGCCTGGAAAAGAAGATGTTCGAGCGCGGCTACCTCGAAGGCAGCGAAATGGCCGGCACCTTCAACATGCTGCGTTCGAATGACCTGATCTGGTCCTTCGTCGTCAACAACTACCTGATGGGTCGCGAGCCTTTCCCGTTCGACCTGCTGTACTGGAACTCGGACTCGACCCGCATGCCGGCCTGCATGCACAGCTTCTATCTGCGCCAGATGTACATCCAGAACAAGCTGCGCGAGCCGGGCGGCATCACCGTGCTGGGCGAGCCGATCGACATCCGCAAGATCAAGGTGCCGGTGTACTTCGTGTCGGCCATCGAGGACCACATCGCGCCGTGGAAGAGCACCTATCTCGGCGCCCAGCTGGTGTCGGGCCCGGTGCGCTTCGTGCTCGGCGGATCCGGCCACATCGCCGGCATCGTCAATCCGCCTGCGGCCAACAAGTACGGCTACTGGACCAACCCCGGCGTGAAGCTGGCGGGTGATGCCGACGAGTGGTTCAACGGCTGCACCCAGCACCCGGGTTCGTGGTGGACCGACTGGCAGGAATGGGTGAGCGCGCAGGACGCGGACACCGTGCCGGCGCGTGACCCGGCCAAGGGCAAGCTGAAGCCGATCGAAGACGCGCCGGGCCGTTTCGCCAAGCTGCGTCTGGACACGATGAAGAAGTGATCGCGCCGCCGCGTGCCTGACTGGTCCTGAGAGCCGCCGCCGCGCACACAGGAAGCACCCTCGCACCGTCGCCGGAGCCGGGGTTCTGTGGGAGGGGTCTTCCGACCCCGACAGCGGCGGAGAGCAGTGCGCGGCGCCGGGTTCAGGCCCCGTCGGCAGCGACGGCTGCTTCCCGCAGAGATCCTTCGCACCGCACTGTGCAGAAGACCGTGGGGGCGAGCTTGCTCGCGATTGCGGCCTGGATCGAAGCCAGCGGCCGGCGACCGCCGCGTCGCGGCCAAGGCCGCTCCCACAGGGGGCCACCCGCACCGTCGCCGGAGCAGGGGTTCTGTGGGAGGGGTCTTCCGACCCCGACAGCAGCGATGGGCAGTGCGCGGCGCCGTTTTCAGGTGCCGTCGGCAGCGACGGCTGCTTCCCGCAAGATTCCCTCGCTCAGGCGCGGAGCGAAGACCGTGGGAGCGAGTTTGCTCGCGATTGCGGCCTGGATCGAAGCCGGCGGTTGGCGGCGGCCGTGTCGCGGCCAAGGCCGCTCCCACGGGGATCGAACCTGATCAGAGGGTGTCGGGCGGCGGGGCGTAGCCGGTGATCAGTTCCAGCAGCTCGGCCTCGTTGTAGGGCTTGCCGAGGTAGTGGTTCACGCCGATCTCGCGCGCGTAGGTCTTGTGCTTTTCCGCCGTACGCGAGGTGATCATGATGATGGGGATAGCCTTCGTGCGTGCATCGGCACGCACGTTGCGCGTCAGGTCGAAGCCGTCCATGCGCGGCATTTCGATGTCCACCAGCATCACGGCCGGCTCGGTGTCGATCAGCTTTTCCAGCGCATCCACGCCGTCCTTCGCGGTCACCACGCGATAGCCCTCGCGCTCCAGCAGACGGCTGGTCACCTTGCGCACGGTCAGCGAGTCATCCACCACCATGATCAGCGGCGCTTCGACCGCCTGCGCCACCGGTGCCATCGTGCGCACCGGTTCGTCAGCTGACGTCGCGCGCAGCAGTTCGCTGCGGTTGCGCGCGGCGATCGCCACCGGGTTGATGATCAGCGTCACCTCGCCGTCGGGCAGCACGGTGGCACCGGAAATGCCGACCAGCTTCGACAGCTGCGGGCCGACCGGCTTCACCACCACTTCCTGGTTGCCGCGCAGCGCATCGACTTCCAGCGCCATGAATTCGTGGCCGCTGTTGATCAGCAGCGCCCAGCTGCCGGGCACCGGCTGGCTGTGACCGTCGCCGAGCAGGCGCGGCAGGTACTGGTAGCGGTAGTGCGTGCCCAGCCAATCCTGTCCGCCCGCCTCGCGCAGCGCCTCGCCGGCGTCGCCCTTCAGTTCGCGTGCGTGCTGCACCATCGACGACGGAATCGCATAGGTCTTGCCGGCGCTGCTTACCAGCACCGACTGCGTTACCGCCAGCGTCATCGGCAGCGACAGCCGGAAACGCGTGCCGTGGCCGGTTTCGCTCGTGGTTTCGATGCGACCGCCGAGTGCGGTGGTCGCGTTCTTCACCACGTCCATGCCGACGCCGCGGCCGGCCAGCTCGGATACCGCTGCCGCGGTCGAGAAGCCCGGTTCGAAGATCAGCCCGGTCAGACGGCGCTCGTCGACCGTCTCGTCCGGCGCGATCAGGCCGCGCTCGACACCGCGCGCGCGGATGCGGTCGAAGGCGAGGCCGGCGCCGTCGTCGGCCAGTTCGATCACCACTTCGTTGGTCTGCTGGGTCAGCGTGATCACGATTTCGCCGGTTTCCGACTTGCCGGAGGCGGCGCGCGCCTCGCGCGACTCGATGCCGTGGGCCACCGCGTTGCGCAGCAGGTGCTCGATCGGACCGGTCATCTGTTCCAGCACTTCGCGGTCCAGCTCGATCTGCGTGTTGCGCAGTTCGAGGTTCACCTTCTTGCCCAGCTCCTTGGCCGACTGCCGGGCGACCCGGTAGAGCCGGTCTTCAAGCGTCGAGAACGGCACCATGCGCACCGACATCAGCGCCTGCGACAGCTCGCGGTTCAGCCGCGCCTGCGACTGGATTGCGGTGTCGGCGGCGTCGAGGTTGCGCACCAGGTTGTACTGCACGGTGGTCACGTCGGACAGGCTCTCGGTCATCAGCCGTGACAGTTCCTGCAGTCGCGTGAAGCGGTCCATCTCCAGCGGGTCGAACTGTTCGTGATGTGCTTCGGCCGCCGCCATGCGCGACTGCATCTGGCTTTCGGCGTGGATCTCGATTTCGCGCAGCTGGCCGCGCAGACGCTGCACGTTTTCGGTCAGGTCGTTCAGCGAGCCGCGCAGCGCGCGCAGTTCGCCCTCGATACGGGTGCGCGCGATGCTCATTTCGCCGGCTTCGTTCACGAAGCGGTCGACCATGTCGGAACGCACGCGCACCGTGGGCCGCTCGCGCACCGTACCGGCATCGTCGTCGCCGGCAGCCGGCACCGCCTGGGTGCCGTCGGCGTCCGCGCTTGCGACTTCGTGCGGCTCGCCCGTTTCCCCGCGTTCCAGCCGGGCGACCAGTTCCTCGCAGCGGTCGTAGGCCATTTCGAGTTCGTCGAGCACGGCCGGGCGTTCGTCGGCACTGCAGGGCGCTTCGATCACGCCCTCCATGCTGTGCACCAGATCGCCGAAGCGCATGACGCCGGCCATGCGCGCGCTGCCCTTCAGCGTGTGCAGCTGACGGCGCAGCACGTCGGAGGCCGACAGCTGCTCCGGCTCTTCACGCCATGCGCGCAGTTCGTGGCCGATGTCGCGCAGCAGGTCGTGCGCTTCCTCGATGAAGATGGGCAGCAGCTGCGGGTCGATATCGTCGGCAACGCGCGGTGCGTCCGCGGTTTCGGCGGCGCTACGTGGCGCCGCGCTGCGCAGGCTGTCGGCCGCGGTCGGCAGGTCGCTGGTCTGCGGCAGCACGTACTCGTCCGGCAGCGCCACCTTCTCGAAGCGCATGTCTTCGTCCGCCAGCGCTTCGTCGAGCACGATTTCGTCGGTGGCCGTCACGGCCTCTGCCGCCTCCTCGGGCGACAGGTCGAGCGCCGGCTCTTCGAGCAGCGGGACGTCCGCCGCGGGCAGTTCGGCGTCGGCCTCAGGCGCCGAGTTCTCATCGACCGCTTCGGCCGCCGGTTCGGGCTCGGGCTGGGTATTGCCGTCCGCGTCGAGGCCGCAGCGGAAGCCGTCGCGGTCGCTCAGTACCGAACGGGCGCCGCTTTCGATCGGGGTGATTCCGTCGATGTCCGCGGCGCCGACGTCCAGATCCGGGGCGGAAGGGAGGTCGTGGCTGCCGGCCGGCAGTTCCAGCACCGGCAACTCGACGGCCGGGCGGGTGTGGAAGAACAGCGCGTCGAGCTGTTCGACCAGGGCCGGCGCAGCGTGCGCCTGACCCCCGTCGGCGATCGCGCCGACCTGGCTTTCGAGCGTGCTGGCGGCGGTGTTCAGCAGCGCCGATTCGTGGTCGGCCGGCGGCTCGCCGTGGGCTTCGCAGCGGCTCAGCGCGTGCTCGAGCGCCTTCGCCAGCGCGCTGATGTCAGGCTGGCCGACGGTCAGCGAAATGCCGCCCAGCGTGTGCGCGGCGATCAGGCTGTCCTGTGTCGGCAGCAGCGACGGATTGACGTGCAGGCGGGCAAGTTCGCGCCGCAGCGTGGCCAGATGGCCGCGCGCCTCGGCGACGAACAGGTCGAACAGCGTGCGGTCGGTGCCGGCGTCCAGGGCGAGATCTTCGGCGTCGACGTCGGCCGTGATATCGATCGCTTCCGGGCTGTCGATGACGGCTTCGGCTTCGCTGGCGACGGGCAGGCCGAGGTCCAGATCGAGATCGAAGTCGGGGGCCGTTGCCTCGACCACCTGCGGCGCGTCGTCCAGTTCGATGACGCCTGCTGCCGTGTCGGCCTCGTCGAGATTGAAATCGAGGTCCATGTCGAGCTCGATGTCGAGCGCGTTCTCCTCCGGCGCTGCGGCCGCCTCGATGGTGACCGGCGCGGCCGGGGCCGCTTCGCTGTCGTCCGGCTCGCCGCCGAACAGCGCGGCGCAGGCGGGCGGCAGCCAGCCGTGCTCGGGCGTGACGGTGTTGCCGTCGGCCAGCTGTTCGACCCAGCCGGCGAACAGGTCGCGCGCGCGGTCGAGCAGGTCGAACAGCTCAGGTGTGCCGTCGCGCTCGCTGGACAGCCAGCGGTTCATCACCTGCTCGATCGCGTACGCGCTTTCGCCGAGGTCGCGCAGGCCGACCATGCGGCCGCTGCCCTTCAGCGTGTGGAAGCCACGGCGCAGCGCAGTCAACAGCTCCTGGCTGTGCGGCGCCTGACGTGCGGCGGCGGTGCCGGAGGCGATGTTGTCGAGAACTTCGCGCGCTTCCTCGATGAAGATTTCGAGCAGTTCGGCATCGAACTCCTCCTGGCTGGCTTCGGCCAGACGCACCGTGTCGGCAGACGGCGCCAGCGATTCGACCGGGGCTTCGGCCAGCGCCTGCACCGCATCGGCCACCGCATCGTCGCCGGCCTTCAGCGCGGCCAGCGTTTCGGTCACCCGCTTTTCCAGCTTTTCGTCGGCCAGCAGTTTGGCGTCCTGGCGGATGGTTTCGAGCGACTGCTGCAGCTCGTCGCGCGTGCGCTCGTCGGCGTCGCCGTGCGCCAGCCGGTCGAGCAACTGGGTCGCCTCGTTGCGCCGCGCTGCCAGTTCCGACTCGACGCTGGCTTCGTCCGCCTCGGTCGGCGCGTCGCCGGCCGCTGGTGCGCTGCCGCGCGGGTTCAGGATGGCGTCGAGATCGGCCGGGCCGTACTGCAGCTTGTCCACGAAGAAGCCGAGGCCGGACAGCTGGTGCGCCAGCGCCTCGAATTCGCCCTCAACGGCGACGTGGTCGGGTTGCGCCATGCGGGCGATCTGCTGCGCGCAGCGCCGCACCAGCGACACCGCGGCGTCCTGCCCCAGCATGTTCAGCGCGCCTTCCACCTGCTTCAGCGGCGCAGCCAGCGCAGCCAGTTCGGCCGCCTTGGCGGGATTGCGGAAGTAGGCGTCGAGCTGCTGTTCGACCTCGGTCAGGCTGGCCAGGATTTCGCGCGCGACCTGCCCCATGAACAGCCGCTCCTGGGCGCGGCGCGACATTTCGTCGAACAGCGGAATCTGCATCGCCGGCAGTGTTTCGCCGCGACGAGCGCGCGCCAGGCGGTCGATCAGCGTATCGACCTGGGCCGGCAGGTCGTCGCTCTGGGCGCGGCTGAACTGCTCGACCAGTGCGTCCATCACCAGCAGTGCGGTGGCGACTTCCATCGCCAGGTTTTCCTGGTGCTGCAGCGGATCGCGCCGCAGCCACTGACCGAGGTCGAGCAGTGCCGCGGCGAGCCGGGCGAGGTCGGGCTGACCGACGCGCGCCGCCGACGCGACCATGGATTCGCACTGTTCGTGGAACTGCGGCAGCGCCACGGCGGCGCCGGACGAGAAGCGCGTCCACGCCTCCTTGGCCTGACCGAGCGACTCGCGCAGTGCGGCCAGCGCCGGACGCAGCGCGGCGATGTCGTCGCGCGTGTCGGCGTCGGTGGCCAGCAGCGTGTCCAGCCGGTAGGTGTCGCGCACCGCGCGCAGTGCAGGCGTCGGGTGTTCGGCGGTGGCAATGAAGTACAGCGAGTCACGCATCAGCCGCTCGGCCACGCCGCGCGAGCCTTCGAGCAGGCGGCGCATCTGCACGTCGATGCGCGCGCACAGCCGCTTGATGAAGAAATCGCCCTGGATGGCGCCCTGCGCCATGCCGTCGAACAGCGCACCGGCGACCCACCAGAAGGCGCGCGTGGCCGGTGCGGTCTGCGTCTGTTCGATCGCGCCGACGGCCTGGCGCATCTGCAGCAGGCCGTCGCGGTCGTCACGCAGGAAGCGCAGCAGGCCGCGTTCGAACTGGCTGCGCGCACTGCGCAATGCGCGCGCGCGATCCAGCGGCGACAGCGCCGCGGCGGCGGATGGTGCCGGCGGCGGGCGCAGCGTCAGATCGGGGAAGAACAGTTCCGACGGCGCCACCACGGCTTCGCCGCGCAGCGCCATCAGGTCGCGGTAGAGCGACATCAGCCGCATCGGCTGGTCGCTGCCCCCGGCTACCAGTTCGTCCAGGTGGGTGCGGATCGCGGCGATGGCGCGCAGCGCGACAGCACCGGCGGTGCCGGTGTCGACGAGCCGGCCACCGTGCCAGTCGGCCAGTGTCTGTTCGAGCGCGTCGCAGAAATGGGTCAGGCCGTCGAGACCGACGATGGCCAGCGCGCCGCGCGCCTGGTGCAGGTGTGTCTGGGCGAATTTCAGTGCTTCGGCGCCGCTGCCGTGCTGACCGTCACCGAGTGCCTCGGCGGCGCGCACGAGGGCGAGGTCGATCTCGCCGCGGACCCAGATCAGCGGGCCCAGATCCTGTTCGCTGGTAGAGGTGTTCATACCTTGAAGCCCGCGACCGAGCCCTTGAGTTCAGCGGCGAGGTCCGCCAGCTGGCCGATGGACACCGCGGTCTGCTTGGTGCCGACCGTGGTCTGCTCCGTGATGCGCAGGATGCCCTGCATGCCCTGCGCCACGCGTGTGGCCTGTTCCGCCTGAACCTGGGCGGACGACGAAATGCGTTCGATCAGCTGCGCCAGTTCCGACGACACGGTCGAAATCTCGCCCAGTGCCTGACCGGCAGCGTCCGACAGGCGTGCCCCCTCGACCACGCCGCGGGTCGAGTTTTCCATCGCCGCCACGGCGTCCTGGGTGTCGGTCTGGATGGTGCGAACGATGGCGGCGATCTGCTTGGTCGCCTCGGCCGAACGTTCGGCCAGACGCTGCACTTCCTCCGCCACCACCGTGAAGCCGCGACCGGCTTCGCCGGCACTCGCGGCCTGGATGGCCGCGTTCAGCGCGAGCACGTTGGTCTGTTCGGTAATGTCGGAAATGAGCTCGACGATCTCGCCGATCTCCTGCGACGATTCGCCCAGCCGCTTGATGCGCTTCGACGTTTCCTGGATCTGCTCGCGGATGTCGTTCATGCCGCGGATCGAGTTCGACACCGCGGTCGAGCCGTTCTGCGCCGCGGCCAGGGACTGACGCGCCACCTGCGCCGAGCGTGTCGCCTCCTGCGACACCATATTCATCGACTGCGCCATCGCCAGCACCGACTGGCCGGATTCGGTCACTTCGCGCGACTGCTTTTCCGCCGCCGTCAGCAACTGGGTCGAGATGCGCTGCGCGGTTTCCGACGCCTCGGTCACGCGGCCGGCGGCGTCGTTGATCCGCTTCACCAGCACCGACAGTTCCTCGATCGTGTAATTGACCGAGTCGGCGATGGCGCCGGTGATGTCTTCCGACACCGTCGCGCGCACCGTCAGGTCACCGTCGGCGAGGTCGCCCATCTCGTTCATCAGCCGCAGGATGGCCTGCTGCGTCATGTCCTTCTCGCGCTTCGCTTCCTCGCGCGAACCTTCGGCCTGCAGACGCTGTTCGTTCTGGTCCTCGTTGTAGGCGCGCACCATCAGGAAGACGCTGACCAGAGCCAGCAGCACGCACAGCGCGCCGGCACCGGCCAGGGCCAGCCGCCCCTCGCGTTCGGCGACGTAGCCGGCGCCCAGTTCATCCGTCAGTTTCGACAGCGTCGCCGCCTCGGCGAGCACGGCAGCACCGGCCTTGCGTGCGCCAGCCAGTGCTTCGGGTTTGTCGAGCTCACCGGCCAGCACGCCGAGCGGGCGGTCGATCACGGCGCGCGCGCTGCTGAAGGTGTCGCGCGCCGCGCCTTCGGCCAGCGTCTCGATCTGCTGCGCGGCGTCGCGCAGCGCCGGCACGCTGCGGGCGAGCGTCGCCGGTGCGTCGGCCGCGGTCGCGTGCGCGCCAGCCTGCACCTGACTGAGCACGGTGGCGAAGCTGTGGAACAGGTTGCCGTCCTTGCCGGCCCGCACGACGGCGGTCTGTGCTGCCGCCGCGGCCAGCGCCGGCGCCTGCTGGTCGAGCGCGCGGGCGGCGTCGCCGAGCGCGCGCAGCGCCTTTTCCTGCGCCAGCACGGCCGATACGTTCTGATCGAAGCCTGACCAGGCCGCGTCGAGCTGCTGCAGCGACCCCTGCACCGCACCGGAACTGGCCGGCACGTCGACACCGTCGATCTCGCCGCCCTGGGTGACGCGGTCGAGCAGCCGGAAGAAGGCGTCACGCGAGGCGGCCAGTTCGGCGAAGGCGGCCGACTCGCCGGCCAGCGCCTGGTGCGCCGACTTCGCCATGCTCTGGCTCAGCGTGCGCATCTGGCCGGCGGCCGATACATAGCTCGCGTTGTAGCGGGTGATGCGCAAGTCCTGCCAGACAAGGAAGGCGGCGATCACGATGAAGAACAGGAACAGCGTTCCGAGCACGCGTACCTGCTGTTCGAGCGGCAGGTGACCGATCAGCGGCAGGCGTCCGCGCAGGAAACCGAGGGTGCCGCGTGGCGCGGTGGGGGCGCTGCTGCCGTCGGCGGGACGGGCGGATTTCAGTCCTGGGATGTTCAGTGCCATCGGAGCTATTCCTGGAGGGCTGTTCGGTTCTTGGAGGACGGTGTGCTGTCAGCCTCTGCTGCAATCAGGCGGCGACGTCGAGGAAACGCGCGTCGGTGTAGAGCTTGCGCGGATCGAAGCGGCGCCACAGCCGGCCCTGCGTGTCGGAAAACTGCGTCGAAACCCAGGGCCGCGGATCCGGTGCCGCGTCGGCCGGTTCGAAATCGTCGAGTGCGCGCAGGCCGAGCACGCGCGACACCAGCAGCGCGCTGTTGCAGCCGAACTTGGCGTGCGGCAGCAGCAGCCGGGCGTCGCTGGTCAGCGCGGTCGGCGCATTGCCCTGGAAGGCGGAAAAATCGCTGACCGCGTACAGCACGCCGCGCACGTTGGCGACGCCGCGCAGCCAGCCGGTGGCCAGCGGCACCGGTGTCAGCGCCGGCACCGGCAGGATTTCGCCGGACTCGGCCAGATCGATCAGCCACAGTTCGGCGCCGGACTGCAGGCCGAGCAGCGCCCGCGTACTGGTGGCGCCCGAGGTGTCCGACAGCTTGCGGGCCAGCTCTTCCTGAAACTCGCGCAGCGAGAGCTTAGCCATTGTTGTTTGCCGCGCCGAGCTGGGCGATGCGTCCGAGCAGCTCTTCGAGGTTGACCGGCTTGACCATGTAGTCGAGCGCGCCCTGGCGCATGCCCCAGATGCGGTCGGTCGGCAGGTCCTTGCTGGTACACATGATCACCGGGATGTCGCGCGTGCTGTCGTCGCGGGTGATCGTGCGGGTGGCCTGGTAGCCGTTGATGCCCGGCATCACCACGTCCATCAGGATGAGGTCGGGCTTTTCGGCCTTGGCCTTCTCGATGGCCTGTTCGCCGTTCTCGGCGATGATGACCTCGAAGCCCTTGCGGGTCAGGAAGTCGTTCAGAACATGGCGTTCGGTGGGCGAATCGTCCACCACCATGATGCGCTTGATCGCCATCGTCGGCTCCGCGTTCGGTGGATACGGTGTAAGGCGTCTCAGTCAGCGCCGTTGCGCGCGTGACGCGACACCGCCTGCAGCAGGCTGTCCTTCGTGAAGGGCTTGGTGAGATATTCGTCCGAGCCGACCATCCGGCCGCGTGCGCGGTCGAACAGGCCATCGCGTGACGAAAGCATCACGACGGGAGTAGCGGCAAAACGGGGGTTCTTCTTGATGAGCGCGCAGGTCTGGTAGCCGTCGAGGCGCGGCATCATGATGTCGCAGAAGATGACCTGGGGGTGGTGGTCACTGATTTTCGACAGGGCGTCGAAGCCATCCTCGGCGAGGACCACCTGGTACCCGGCCTGGACCAGGAAGATTTCGGCACTGCGGCGTATGGTGTTGCTGTCGTCGATCACCATCACCTTGACGCCGGTATTGCCACCCGATTCAGCCAAGATGTTCTCCCCTGTTGTCCGCACGCCGTTCTGCCGCTGGACTGCGCGGCGACGGCACCCGGTTGGTCTTCATGAGGCGGATGCACCGGCCCGACAGGTCCGCGACCGATGCGTGTTTCAGATCTGGACCATCTCGAAATCGTCCTTGCGTGCGCTGCACTCGGGACAGGTCCAGTTGGGCGGAACGTCCGCCCAGCGAGTGCCGGGGGCGATGCCCTCTTCCGGCAGACCGGCGGCTTCGTCGTAGATGAAGCCGCAGATGAGACACATGTAAGTCTGGAATTCGGCCGTGACAGTGGAACTCATGGCAGGTTGGTTTGTTAGAATCCGGTCGATATTACCGTAATTAACCATCTGTAACGACAATCCGGGCGCGCGCTTTATGGTCAATTCTGATGTGCGGGCGCATCCTCCGCTTGTCATGTGTTTTTCGGCGACCGACCCCACTGGCGGGGCCGGCATGCAGGCCGATCTGATGACGCTGTCGGCCCTGGGCTGCCATCCGCTGACGGTCGTGACGGCCGTCACGGTGCAGGACAGCGCCGGCGTTGAAGAGGTCGTGCCGATGGACGACGACCTGCTGGTCGATCAGGCGCGTGTGCTGCTCGCCGACATGCCGGTCGCGGCGTTCAAGATCGGCGTGATGGGCAGCATCGAGAACATCGCCGCCATCGCCGAAATCATTTCCGACTACCCCGACGTGCCGGTGGTGCTCGATCCGGTGCTGTCGTCCGGCCGTGGCGACGAGCTCGCCGACGAGGACATGGTGATCGCGCTGCAGGAACTGCTGCTGCCGCTGACCACCGTGCTGACGCCCAACAGCCTCGAAGCCCGTCGTCTGGCGCAGGCCGACGACGAGGACGACGACGGAGATGATTTCGCCGACGAGGATGACGAAAGCGACGACGACGAGGACGAGCGGGACGATGGCGCGGGTGCGGCCGCACCGACGCTGGAACAGTGCGCGCGTCAGCTCATCGCCGCCGGCTGCGGCCACGTGCTGCTGACCGGCACGCACGAATCGACCACCCGCGTCGCCAACGTGCTGTACGGGCGCAGTGGCGTCATCCGCCGCGACGAGTGGGACCGTCTGCCCGGCAGCTACCACGGTTCCGGCTGCACGCTGGCGTCGGCGCTGGCAGCCTGGCTGGCGCACGGCCTCGACGTCGGTGAAGCGGCGCACGCTGCGCAGGAGTACACCTGGCGCACGCTGCAGGCCGGTTTCCGGCCGGGCATGGGCCAGCACCTGCCAGACCGCTTCTTCTTCCTGCGCGAACACAATGCGGCGACCGCCGACCGGGAGTCCGACGATGACGCGTAAGCCGCTGCGCGGCCTGTACGCGGTGACGCCGGAAGCGCTGAGCGGCGCCGCGCTGTACCGCGCGGCCGAAGCCGCCTGCGGCAACGGCGCGGTCGTGCTGCAGTACCGCAACAAGTCCACCGACACCGTGCAGCGGCGCGCCGACGCCGACGCGCTGCGCGCGATCACCACCGTCTGCGGCGCGCTGTTCATCATCAACGACGACATCGAACTGGCGAAGGCCTGCGGCGCCGATGGCGTGCATGTCGGTCGCGACGACGGCGGCCCGGCGCTGGCGCGCAAGGCGCTCGGCCGTGACGCGCTGATCGGCGTGTCCTGTTACGACGACCCGGCGCTGGCCCGGGCCGCCGCGCGCGACGGCGCCGATTACGTCGCCTTCGGCTCGATGTACGCATCGAGCACCAAGCCCGCCGCACCGCCGGCCTCTATCGGCCGTTTCGCCGAAGTGGCCAACCTCGGCCTGCCGCGCTGCGCCATCGGCGGCATCACGCTTGCGCGCGCGCCGGAACTGATCGCTGCCGGCGCCGATCTGCTGGCCGTGGTGTCCGACCTGTTCGACGCGCCCGACATCGCGGCGCGCGCCCGCGCCTACGCCAGGCTTTTCTGAAGGAATTCCCCATGAGCACCCGCAACGAACAACTTTTCGAACGCGCCCAGCGCAGCATTCCGGGCGGCGTCAATTCGCCGGTGCGCGCCTTCCGCTCGGTCGGCGGCACGCCGCGCTTCTTCACCCGCGGCGCAGGCAGCCGGCTGTGGGACGCCGACGGCACCGAATACATCGACTACGTCGGTTCCTGGGGCCCGGCCATCGTCGGCCATGCGCACCCGGAGGTGATCCGCGCAGTGCAGGAGGCGGCCGTCGGCGGCCTCTCGTTCGGCGCGCCGACCGAAGCCGAAATCGTTATGGCGGAAACGCTGTGCGCGCGCGTGCCGTCGATCGAACAGGTGCGCCTGGTCAGCTCCGGCACCGAGGCGACGATGAGCGCCATCCGGCTGGCGCGCGGCTTCACCGGTCGCGACGCCATCGTGAAATTCGAAGGCTGCTACCACGGCCACGCCGACAGCCTGCTGGTGAAAGCCGGCTCCGGCGCGCTCACCTTCGGCAACCCGAGTTCGGGCGGCGTGCCGGACGACTTCGCCAAGCACACGCTGGTGCTCGACTACAACGACGTGCAGCAGCTCGAAGACTGCTTCCGCAACCACGGCGAGCGCATCGCCTGCGTCATCGTCGAGCCGGTCGTCGGCAACATGAACCTCATCGTGCCGAGCCGCGAGTTCATCGACGCGATGCGCGCGCTGTGCACGAAATACGGTTCGGTACTCATCTTCGACGAGGTGATGACCGGCTTCCGCGTCGGCCCGGTCGGCGCCCAGGGCCTGTTCGGCATCACGCCCGACCTGACCACGCTGGGCAAGGTGATCGGTGGCGGCATGCCAGTCGGCGCCTTCGGCGGACGGCGCGACATCATGTCCGCCATCGCGCCGCTGGGCGCGGTCTACCAGGCCGGCACGCTGTCCGGCAACCCGGTCGCCGTGGCCGCCGGCCTGAAGACGCTGGAACTGATCAACGCCCCCGGCTTCCACGACCGCCTCGCCGCTCGCACCAAGCAGTTCTGCGACGGCCTGGTCGCCGCCGCGAAAGAGGCCGGCGTCACCTTCTCGGCCCAGTCGGTCGGCGGCATGTTCGGCCTCTACTTCCGCGACGGCTGCCCGGCGAGCTACGCCGAAGTGATGCAGTCCGACCGCGAGCGCTTCAACCGCTTCTTCCACGCCATGCTGGACGCCGGCGTCTACCTCGCACCGTCGGCCTTCGAAGCCGGCTTCGTGTCGGGCGCGCACAGCGAGGACGACGTGGCGCAGACCATCGCGCGGGCGAAGGCGGCGTTTGCGAAGGTGGCGTGACAGCAAGCGCGGCTTGCATGGGACGGCCATGATCCCCAACGTCCTCACCATCGCCGGCACCGACCCGACCGGTGGCGCCGGCATACAGGCCGACCTCAAGACCTTTTCCGCGCTCGGCGTCTATGGCATGAGCGCGATCACCGCGGTGGTGGCGCAGAACACCTGCGGCGTGCGCAGTTTCGTCGCACTTGAGCCGGAGTTTGTCGGCGAACAGATCGACGCGGTGTTCGACGACGTGCGGGTCGATGCGGTGAAGGTGGGCATGATCGCCAACGCGGCGATCGCCCGCGTGGTGGCGGACCGGCTGCGGCGGCATGCGCGCTGCCCGGTGGTGGTCGATCCGGTCATGGTGGCCAAGAGCGGCGACCATCTGCTGTTGCCGGATGCGGTGGCCGCGCTGCGCGACGAACTGCTGCCGCTGGCTACGCTGATCACGCCCAATCTGCCGGAAGCGGCGGTGCTGCTCGACCGCCCGCCGCCGCAAACGCTGGACGACATGCGCGAAATGCTGACCGCGCTGCGCGCGCTCGGATCACAGTGGGTGCTGCTTAAGGGGGGTCATCTGCGCGCGCCACACAGTACGGATCTGCTCGCCGGCCCCGACGTAGAACTTGCGCTGCCGGCGCAGCGTATCGACACCACCCGCGATCACGGTACCGGCTGCACGCTGGCTGCCGCTGCGGCAGCGCTGCTGCCGACCACCGACGTGGTGAGCGCGGTGCGCCAGGCGAAAGACTATCTGGGTGCCGCGCTGGCCGCCGCGGACCGGCTGGAGGTCGGCAGGGGACGCGGTCCGGTGCACCACTTCCACGCACTGTGGAAATGACGGGTCACCTCACGCGCTGGCACGGCCGCAATGCCGTTTCCTTGAGTCCCGCGGCCCGGGTCTTGTATCGGCCCTACAGCGTGCCGCGCGGCTTGCGCCCTGACTTCGACGCCAGCGCGTCGTACACCGCGTTGGGCAGCAGCCGCATCAACTTGGCGACGATGCCCATCTGCCACGGGATGACGGCATAGCTGCGCGGGCCGTCGATGAAGCGGGCGAAGCGTTCGGCGGCGTCGGCGGCTTCGAGCATGAAGGGCATCGGGTAAGGGTTCTTCTCGGTCATCGGCGTGTCGATGTAACCGGGGCACAGCGTCTTCACCCGTACGCCGCTGCCGCGCAGTTCGACGCGCAGACTTTCCAGGTAGCTGATCGCCGCCGCCTTCGACGCGCTGTAGGCGCCGGCGCCCGGCAGGCCTCGGATGCCGGCGACGGAAGCGATGCCCACCAGCGTGCCCGAGCCGCGCGCCTGCATCGGTTTCACGAAGGGTGCGAAGGTGCGCACCAGCCCCAGCACATTGATGTCGAACACCGCCTCGAACGCGGGCAGGTCTTCCTGTTCGCCGGTCAGCGTACCGACCGATACGCCGGCGTTGCCGATGACGACGTCGGGCACGCCGACGCGGGCGATGAAATCTTCCGCTGCAGCACGCAGCGCGTCGGTGTCGCGCACGTCGGCGGTGTAGTGCAGGTGCTGGCCCGGCAGGCTGGCCGTCACTTTTTCGAGCAGCTCGGCGCGGCGCGCGACCAGACCGAGTGTGGCGCCCTGTGCCGCGTAATGGCGCGCCAGCGCCTCGCCGATGCCGGTCGATGCGCCGGTCAAAAAAACAACGGGTGCCGCGCGGGCACCCGTCGTCATCGTCGAACCGTCCGCTTTCACTTCTTGCCGGCAGCAGCGCGCTCGGCGCGGGCGCGGTCGATCAGCGCGTCGAGGTTGGCGAGCATGCCGTCGAAGCTGTTGCCCAGCGCGATGTACTTGCCATCGACCACCAGCGCCGGCACGCCGGTCAGCTGGTAGGCGGCGCTCATCTGCTGCGCGCGCTGCACCTTGCCCGACACGGCGAAGGACTTGGCGGTGTCCTCGAACTTCTTGCCGTCGATGCCGTTCTTGCTCATCCACGTCGAGATGGTGCCGATGTCGTTGAAGGCCTGGCGATCCACGTGGATCGCGTCGAACACCTTGCCGTGCATGCGATCGAGCTCGCCCATGGTTTCCAGCGTGTAGTAGGTCTGCGCACCGGCCACCCACGACTGGCGGAAGATCGCCGGTACGCGCTTGAAGGTGACGTCGGCCGGCAGCTTGGCCAGCCACTTCTTCAGCGTCGGTTCGAGGTCGAAGCAGTGCGGGCAGCCGTACCAGAAGAACTCGATCACTTCGACCTTGTTGCCCGGCTCGGTGGACTGCGCCGGCTTGATTTCACGGTAGTCCTTGTCGGTCAGCGGCGCGGCGGTGGCGGTGCCGATGGACATGAAGCCGGCGACGGCCAGCGCGGCAAGGGCTTTGAATCCGAATTTCATGCTGTCTCCTTATTCTGAATCGACGTCATCGGACAATCGACGCGTCGATTCCGTTCTGTGCAAGGTCAGCGCGTACGCGCTGCATGTCTTCCGCGTTGGCGAAGGGGCCCAGGCGCACCCGGTACAGCGTGCCCTTGCCGGGCACCGTACCTTTCTGCACCGAAGATTCCAGACCGATCAACGCAAGACGGGCGCGCAGGTTGTCCGCTTCTTCTTCCGACGAGAAAGCGCCCGCCTGCAGCAGCAGCGACGCCGGCGGCTGTGCGGCCGCAGGCTGCTCCGCGGCAGGAGCCGGTTTCGCTTCCGGCGCGGCGGCCGGCGCCGGCGTGTTGCCGGGCAGGGTTTCGTAGAAGTCGAAGCGCGGCTTGGCGGGTGCCTTGTCGCCCGGCTTGCCCGGCAGTGCGGCCGGCTCGGCCGGTGGCTGTGCCGGCGGCGGTGCGCTGCCGCGGACCTGCAGCGGCAGCGACGAGCCGTTGATGTACCACATGACGCCAGCGCTCAGCACCACACCGAGCACCAGGCCGATGAAGATGCCGACCACGGTGCCGCCGCGGCTCTTGCGTGCAGACGATTTCTTCGCAGGGGCCTTGGCCATTTACATCGTTTCCGGGGCGGACACGCCGAGCAGGGCGAGGCCGTTGGCGATGACCTGCCGGGTGGCCGCTGCCAGTGCGAGGCGGGCTTCGCGCACGGCCAGATCGTCGACCAGCATGCGCGAGGCGTTGTAGAAGGCGTGGAAGTCGGATGCCACGTCGCGCAGGTAGAAGGCAACCGAGTGCGGGGCGCGGTCGGCGACCGCCGCCGTGATCACGTCCGGGAATTCGGCCAGGCGCTGTGCCAGCAGCAGTTCCTTCTCGCCGGACAGGCTGTCCACCGGCACGCCCTGCAGCAGCGACAGGTCGAGCGCATGGTTGGCCACCGCCTCGCGGATGACAGAACAGATGCGCGCGTGCGCGTATTGGATGTAATAGACCGGGTTGTCGTTCGATTCCGACTTGGCCAGATCGAGGTCGAAATCCAGGTGCTGGTCGCTCTTGCGCAGCACGTAGAAGAAGCGGGCGGCGTCGTTGCCCACCTCGGCGCGCAGATCGCGCAGCGTGACGAAGTCGCCCGAGCGCTTGCCCATGGCCGCCTTTTCGCCGCCACGGTAGAGCACGGCGAACTGCACCAGCGCGATTTCGAGCTTGTCCGGGTTCTCGCCGAGTGCGGCGAGCGCACCCTTCACGCGCGGGATGTAGCCATGGTGGTCGGCGCCCCAGACGTCGATTACCAGATCGAAGCCGCGCGCGAATTTCTCGGCGTGGTAGGCGATGTCGGACGCGAAATACGTATACGCGCCGTTGTCGCGGCGGACCACGCGGTCCTTCTCGTCACCGAAATGGGTGGAGCGGAACCACAGCGCGCCGTCCTGTTCGTAGATGTGGCCGGCGTCCTGCAGGCGTTTCACCGCGCGATCGACGGCACCGTTGGTGTGCAGCGACTGTTCCGAATACCACACGTCGTAGTGCACGCGGAATTCGCCGAGGTCGTTGCGCTGGTCGGCCAGCATCGCGTCGAGCGCAAAGCGGTGCACCGTCCACCATTCGTCGCCGAGCGACTTCTTGGCGGCGGCGATCAGCGCATCGAGCATGGCGTCGGCGGTGTCGCCCGGCTGCGAAGCGTCGGGCAGGTCGCCGGTGTGGCGGTTGAGTCGTGTGCCTTGCTGGATGAACAGTTCTGCGCCGATGTCGCGCACGTACTCACCGCGGTAGCCGTCGGCCGGGAATTTTACGGCGGTGCCCTGGGTTTCGAGATAGCGCAGCCATACCGACACGGCCAGGATGTCCATCTGGCGGCCGGCGTCGTTCACATAGAACTCGCGCGTCACCGCGTAGCCGGCGGCCTCCAGCAGATTGGACAGCGCCGAGCCATAGGCCGCGCCGCGGCCGTGACCGACGTGCAGCGGGCCGGTCGGATTGGCCGACACGAATTCGATCTGCACCTTCCGGCCGGCGCCGCTGTCCGAGCGGCCGTAGCGTTCGCGTTCGGCGAGGATGCGGCCGACGATGGCCTGCTTCACCGATGCGCTGAAGAAGAAGTTGATGAAGCCCGCGCCTGCCACCTCGGCACGCTCGATCAAGTTGGATGGCGGCAGTTCGCGCACGATGCGTCCGGCGATCACGCGCGGGTTCTGCTTCAGCGCCTTGGCCAGCTGCAGCGCGACGTTGCAGGCGAGGTCGCCATGCGCGGCCTGCTTCGGGCGATCAAGGATGATGTCGGGCGCGGCGAGGTCAGGTGCCACGCTGGCGAGCGAGGCATGCAGCAGACGGGTCAGTTCCTGGCGCAGTTCGGGGGTCATGAATGGAACGAGGGCGCGAAGCGCAGAAGCATTTGAAGACCGCGAAGTATAACGCGAGCCCGTGGAGGCCCGCCGCGCGCGGCTTCCGGGGCGGCAGGCCTTCTTGTACAGTGCGCGCTCCCGCGCCGCTGCCGAATTTAGCAACATGACGTTTCACGCCGCCCGTCCGACCCCTGCCGATCCGCTGCCCGCGGTGAAGGGCTGAACCGATGCGCTGGTTGCGACTGCTCAAGATCGTCACCGTCAGCCTGCGTTTCGGGCTCGACCAGATGCTGATCGACGCCGGCAGCAAGCTGCGCTTCGCCGGTCTGCTGCGCGTCACCCGGCTGGGCCGCCGCTTCGACGCGCCGCGCGCGGTGCGTCTGCGTCAGGCGCTGGAGGCGCTCGGCCCCATCTTCGTCAAGTTCGGCCAGATGCTGTCGACGCGGCGCGACCTGCTGCCGCCCGATCTGGCCGACGAACTGGCGAAGCTGCAGGACCGCGTGCCGCCCTTTCCGTCGGAACAGGCGATCGCCCGCCTCGAAACCTTCTACGGCAAGCCGCTGGCGCAGGTCTTCCGCAGCTTCGAAACGCAGCCGGTGGCGTCGGCCTCGGTCGCCCAGGTGCATTTCGCGGTGCTGCCGACCGGTGAGGAAGTGGCGGTCAAGGTGCTGCGGCCGGGCATCGAGCACGTCATCGCCAACGACATCGCGCTGATGGAAACCGCCGCCACGCTGCTCGAACGCGTGTGGTCGGAAGGCCGCCGGCTGAAGGCGCGCGAGGTGGTGGCGGAGTTTTCCAAGCATCTCGGCGACGAGCTGGACCTGATGCGCGAGGCGTCGAACTGTTCGCAGCTGCGCCGTAACTTCCGCGATTCGCCGCTGCTCGCCGTGCCAGAGGTGTACTGGGACTACTGCGGTCCGGGCGCGATGGTGATGCAGCGCATGCACGGTCTGCCCATCTCGCAGGTCGACGCATTGCGCGCCCAGGGCGTAGACATGGCCGCGCTGTCGCGCGCCGGCGTCGAAATCTTTTTCACCCAGGTGTTCCGCGACGGCTTTTTTCACGCCGACATGCATCCGGGCAACATTTTCGTCGCACCGGACGGCCAGTACATCGCGCTCGACTTCGGCATCATGGGCACGCTGACCGACGTCGACAAGAACTACCTGGCGCAGAACTTCCTCGCCTTCTTCCAGCGCGACTACAAGCGCGTCGCGCAGGCCCACGTCGACGCCGGCTGGGTGCCGCGCGGCACTCGGGTAGACGAATTCGAAGCGTCGATCCGTGCCGTCTGCGAGCCCATCTTCGACAAGCCGCTGAAGGAAATCGAGTTCGGCCGCACGCTGCTGCGCCTGTTCCAGGTATCGCGCCGCTTCAACGTCGAGATCCAGCCGCAGCTGGTGATGCTGCAGAAGACGCTGCTCAATATCGAAGGCCTGGGCCGTCAGCTCGATCCGGAACTGGATCTGTGGAAGACGGCCAAGCCCTTCCTCGAGCGCTGGATGAGCGAACAGATGGGCTGGCGCGCGCTGCGCCGCAAGCTGGTCGAAGAGGCGCCGGGCTGGGCGCTGACGATGCCCGAGCTGCCCCGTCTGGCGCACCGCGTGCTGAGCCAGGCCGCCGCCCACGACGCCTTGCACGACCCCATCATCATCGAGCGGCGCAGCCGTCGCCAGCTGCGCTGGCTGCGCATACTGAGCGCGCTGGTCGCGGTGCTGATCGGTCTCGAAATCTGGCGCATCGCCGCCGGTCTGTAGGAGTCATCGGCAGCACGTCTGCCGTGGTCGGGAAGAACACCCGAAGCGGCGCCCTCAAGTCAGCGCCCGCACCGTCGTTAGTGATCCTTCATGCCGCGAGATCACAACGATGAAAACGACCACGGTAGATACGCATCAAGGCTGCACGGCGTCCCGCCCGGAGGACGCGCGATGACGCCGGCTCACCCCGCACGCCTCGGCGCGCTGGCCGGGTCGATGACCCGTTCGGTACGCGGCGCGGCGATGACCTTTTCGCAGATCGTGTCCGAACGCGTCGGCATGTCGGTTTCGCACGTCGCGCTGGCCGACCGCGAGTCGCTGCAGCGCAGCCTGTGCGCGCTCGACGAATTCAGCGGCGGTCGCCTTTGCGTGGTCGCGCAGCGCATGCGCACCGCCGATGGCCAGGCGGCCGAAGCGCTGCTGGCGCTGCCGGAGGAGGGCGCGCTGCTCATCGTGCGCCGCATGCTCGGGCTGGCCGATGTCTCCGACGAACTGACCGAACTCGAACAGGATGCGCTGGCCGAAGCCGGCAGCATCGTCATCGACGCCTGCAGCGGCGGCCTCGCCGGCGCCTTCGGCTGGAAGGTCGAGGCGACGCAGCCGCGGGTTGCGCTGTCGTCGCGCGACTGCGCTTTCGGCGTCGACGAATCGCTGCAGAACGCGCTGGTCACCCACCTGCACATCCATCTGTCCGGCCTGCGGGTCGAGGGGCGCGTGGTGCTCGAAATGGTGGCCGACACGGCGCTGCCGGCCGCCTCGCACTATCCACTTTCGGCCTGATAGAAAAACAGCCGCTTTCCTTTGCCCATCAGCGTTTGCGCGCCGCTATCATTGCGCTCGCGCGGCGTCGTGCCGCGCCGCGCAATGTTCCGCCGGGGCGTTCATGCTGATCTGGTTCGTAGTGCTCTATCTGATGGTGTCGGTCGGCATCGGCCTGTACGCGTCGAAGAACGTCCATAACGCGAAGGACTTCGCGGTGGCCGGGCGCAGCCTGCCGCTGCCGGTGGTCACCGCCACCGTGTTCGCCACGTGGTTCGGTGCCGAGGCGGTGTTCGGCGTGTCGGCGCAGTTCGTCACCGAAGGCCTGGGCGGCGTGGTGGCCGACCCCTTCGGTTCGTCGATGTGCCTGATCATCGCCGGCTTCTTCTTCGCCTCGAAGCTGTACAAGCTCAACATCCTGACCGTCGGCGACTACTACCGCATGCGCTACAACCGCACGGTGGAGGCGATCACCTCGATGTGCATCGTCGTGTCCTACCTCGGCTGGGTGGCGGCGCAGATCAAGGCCATGGGCCTCATCTTCTTCATGGTGACCAACGGCGCCGTGAGCCAGGAGGCAGGCATGGTGCTGGGCGCGGTCATCGTGCTCACCTACACCACCTTCGGCGGCATGTTCTCGGTGGCCATCCTCGACTTCGTGCAGATGGCGGTGTCGATGGGCGGCCTGCTCTACATCGCCTACATCATCAGCGGCCTGACCGGCGGCGTGGCGCCGGTGATCGAGCACGCGTCGGCAGCCGGCAAGCTCGATTTCTTCCCGCCGGCCGACCCCTGGCTGTGGATCACCTTCATCGGCGCCTGGCTCACCATGATGCTGGGTTCGATTCCGCAGCAGGACGTGTTCCAGCGCGTCACCTCGGCGAAGTCGGCCAAGGTGGCCGTCGGTGGTTCGGTGCTCGGCGCGACCATCTACTTCTGCTTCTGCTTCGTGCCGATGTTCATCGCCTATTCGGCGACGCTGATCGATCCGGCCACCTTCGGCGCGCTGATCGAGGAGGATTCGCAGCGCGTGCTGCCGACGCTGGTGATGCAGCACACGCCGCTGATCGCGCAGATCCTGTTCTTCGGCGCCGTGCTGTCGGCCATCATGAGCTGCTCGTCGGCGACGCTGCTGGCGCCCTCGGTCACCTTTGCCGAGAACATCGTGAAGGGCTTCTACCCGCGCATGAGCGACCGTCAGCTGCTGTTCGTGATGCGCGGCGCCATCGTCGGCTTTGCCAGCGTCGTGCTGCTGGTCGCGCTCAATTCGGAAACCAGTATCTTCGGCATGGTCGAGAACGCCTACAAGGTGACGCTGGCCGGCGCCTTCGTGCCGCTGTTCTTCGGTGCCTTCTGGAAACGCGCGACGACCCAGGGCGCGCTGGCGGCCATCATCGGCGGGCTGATGTCATGGCTGCTGATCGAGATCCTGGTCGGTGAAGCGAGCCTGGTACCGCCGCAGCTGATCGGTCTGGTCGTCAGCATGGTCGGCATGGTGGGTGGGTCACTGCTGCCGCAGTGGGTCGGTCACCGGCTGCCGCACGAACCGGATCACGCCGCGCTGCATCACCATGCTGCGTCAGGTACGCACCACGCCGCGCCTGGCGGTCACCACACGCCGAACTGATCAGGGCTTCGCGCCCGTCTCGGTGGTTTCCTTGGCGTCCTTGGTGGCTTCCTTCGCTGCCGCCTCGGCCTCGCGGCGGGCGCGCTCCTCTTCGCGGCGCTGTACGCGCTCGTCGATCTTCGCCGCCTTACGCCGTTGGTCGGCGGCGCGCTCGGCGGCACGCGCGTCCTCGCGCTTGCGCTTGGCCGCCTGTGCGGCGTCGCGCTCTGCCTGAGCGCGTTCGCGCGCCTCGGCCTGGGCCGCCATTTCGGCGTCCTTGTCGGCGCGGGCGGCTGCATCCTGCGCCCGCTGCGCCTCCTGTTCGCGCGTCTTGACGCTCATTTCGATCGACTTGTCCCGGCGCGCTTCGGCCGCACGCTGCTTTTCCGCGCGGCGAACTTCGGCGGCGCGGGTGCGCATGTCGCGCTCGATTTCGCTGGCCTGTATTTCCAGCTTGCGCGCCTCGCCCACGCTGCGGCGATAGGCTTCGTCGGTGTCCTCGATGCAGGACGACACCAGCGTGCGCTGCCAGCAGGCGGCATAGCCCTCGTCGCGCGCGATGCGGGCGGCTTCCTGTTGCGTGCGTGCCTGCTGTTTCAGCTCAGCGGCCTGGTCGCGCAGCCGTGCGCGCTCTTCCGCGGGGAAGCTGTCCTCCTGCGCAGCGGCGAAGGTGCTCGCGCTCAGGGCGATCAGCGCAGCCATGCTGCGCAGGGCAAAGGTGTTCACGTGCGGTGTCCTCGTTCAATCCGGGGCGCCTCGGCGGGCGCCCTCGTTGCCGTCCCCCGCGGCGCTGAGGGCAGCAGGGGCCATGATGCTAACCCGCAACCGCGGGTCGGGCACGAGATCGATCAACGCGCATGCCTCGCTGGCGACGGACAGCACGCGCCGGCCTGGGCCTCGCTGACACCGTGCACGCACAAAAAAAACGGGCGCCCGAAGGCGCCCGAACCATTGCTGGAGGAGTGTTCGTATCAGAGGCGGTAGGCGGTTTCGCCGTGGGCGGTCACGTCCAGACCTTCGCGCTCTTCGTCTTCCGGCACACGCAGGCCGATGAAGATGTCGACCAGCTTGTAGGCGATGAAGGACACGACGCCCGACCACACGATGGTGATCACCACGCTCATCGCCTGGATGCCGACCTGGGCACCCATCGCGAAGTCCTCGGCACCGGTGCCGCCGAGCGACGGCGCGGTGAACACGCCGGTCAGGATGGCGCCGACGATGCCGCCGACACCATGCACGCCGAACACGTCGAGCGAGTCATCGGCACCGAGCATGTGCTTCAGGCCATTCACGCCCCACAAGCAGATCACGCCAGCCAGCAGACCGATCACCAGTGCACCCATCGGGCCGACGGTACCGCAGGCCGGGGTGATGGCAACCAGACCGGCGATCGAGCCGGAAGCGGCACCCAGCATCGACGGCTTGCCCTTGAAGATGGCTTCGGCGGCGATCCACGCAACGGTAGCAGCAGCGGCGGCAATCATCGTGTTGATGGCGGCCAGCGCAGTGTTGGCGTTGGCTTCCAGGTTGGAGCCGGCGTTGAAGCCGAACCAGCCCACCCACAGCATCGACGCACCGACCATGGTCAGTACCAGCGAGTGCGGGGCCATCGATTCCTTGCCGTAGCCGATGCGCTTGCCGACCATGTAGGCACCCACCAGACCGGCGACACCGGCATTGATGTGCACCACCGTGCCGCCGGCGAAGTCGAGCGCGCCGTGACCCAGCAGGTAACCACCGGCACCCCACACCATGTGGGCGATCGGGATGTAGGAGAAGGTGAACCACAGCACCGAGAACAGCAGCACGGCCGAGAACTTGGCGCGTTCGGCGAACGAACCGACGATCAGCGCGGCGGTGATGCCGGCGAAGGTCAGCTGGAACACGATGAACACGTACTCGGGCAGCTTCACGGCGGGGCTGAAGGTGTCAGCCAGCGATTCGACCGAGACACCGCTCAGGAAGAGCTTGTCCAGCGAACCGATGAAGGGCGTGCCCTCGGTGAAGGCCAGGCTGTAGCCGTAGACGACCCACAGCACGCCGATCAGCGAGAACACCACCATCACCTGCATCAGCACCGACAGCATGTTCTTGGCGCGCACCATGCCGCCGTAGAACAGCGCCAGGCCGGGCAGGGCCATGAACAGCACGATGATGGTGGAGACCAGCATCCAGGCCACGTCGCCCTTATGGACTTCGGCCTTCACTTCTTCGGCCGGAGCCGCTTCAGCCGGTGCTGCTTCGGCGGCCACCGGTGCTGCCTCGGGCGCCGCCGGGGCGTCGGCGGCCGGTGCGGCCGCTTCTGCCGCGACCGGCGCTGCCGGGGGGTCTTCTGCCATGACAGGCGCTGCCAGGCCGATGGCCAGCGTTGCGCACAGGATGCTCAAAAAGCGCTTCATCTCCCGTTCTCCCTTAAAGCGCATCGACGCCGGTTTCACCGGTGCGGATGCGGACGACTTGTTCGAGATCGAATACGAAAATCTTGCCGTCGCCGATCTTGCCGGTGCTGGCGGATTTTTCGATGGCTTCGACGACGCTGTCGACCAGCTCGTCGCTGATCGCCGCTTCGATCTTCACCTTCGGCAGGAAATCGACGACATACTCGGCACCGCGATACAGCTCGGTGTGGCCTTTCTGACGACCGAAACCCTTGACCTCGGTGACGGTGATGCCCTGCACGCCGATGGCGGACAGCGCCTCACGCACTTCGTCAAGCTTGAACGGCTTGATGATGGCAGTGACTAGTTTCATGACATTCCCCTGGCAGATGCCGCGAAGCGTTTGTAAATCAGAAGGTCTTGGAAACGAATACGACGTACTGGTCGTCACCGAGGTACTTGCCCTTCAGATTGGTGTAGAAGGCCTTTTCCGTGCTGTTCATGCTGGTGTCGGTATAGAAAGCACCGACAGTGAAGCTTTGCGGCAGCGCGTAGGACAGGCCGATCTTCCAGTCTTCGTACGAGGCGAAGGAGTCGTTCTTGACGCCGGCGTTCGAGCCATCAAATTCCTGGATGCCGTAGTGCAGGTTAAGCGTCAGGGCGTCGGTGATCGGGTAGTTGGCCTGCAGGTCCAGATACCAGGTGCCGTCGGCGTTGTTTACGCCGAAGGTGTCGCCGAGGCTGTACGAGTACTTCGCCGACAGGAACTTCCAGCTGGCTGCAACATAGACTTCGGTCGTGTCGGCCTTGGTTATGCCGGGGTTGCGATCGCCCGGATAGATGTATTGCAGGATACCCACGTCCATGCCGATGTCTTCGGTCACTGCGAACTTGTAGCCGCCGTAGACGTCGATTTCCATGCTGGAGCTGGAATAGGCCGGATCCACACCAGCCGGCGCATCCTTGAGCCACGAAATGTTCGAAGCCCAGGTGCCGATGTAGAAGCCGCTGGCGTGCGAGTAGTCGAAGCCGCCCTGCAGTGCGATGTCTTCGTTGGTCTGGCTGATGCCGCGGAACACGTACTGGCTGAACAGACCGACGTTGCCGGTGAAGGTGTGCGGGCTGGCCGGCTCTTCGGCATGGACGGAGAAGGCGGGCACGGCCAGCGCGCTGGCGAGGGCGGCGGCGATCAGAGTCTTTTGCATGAGTGTTCACTCCTTGATGTTAGGGAAAACTGCTCAGCCTCCATTGCACGGACCGTGCCAGCAAACAAACATCAATCATTTCAATGGTTTGTGATCATGTCCCACAGCGGCGCCGTGATCCATGCAACGGCCTTGCCCCAAGTTCACGCGCGACAAATCCGACTCGCACCAAGTCGGTGCGTGAATACATGGCCTTACATTCCGTGCGCGAATTCGGTGCCCGCATGCCCGGAAATGCACCGCGATGTCATGAATGGCGTCGCCGCGATGGTCGCGCCGGCTGCCGCTTGCCGGCACAATGCGCGGCGAACGTTCGTCGCGTCGGCGTCCCGCCGGGGTGACGCGTTGAATCCCTAACTGCAGGAGGTCGCCATGCTCAATCCCAAGATGCTCGAGGAGCTGTCCAGCCGTTTTTCCGAACTGATTGCCGCCAGCCCGGCCCGCGATCTGGAAAAGAACGCCAAGGCGATGGCCAGCGCCATGTTTTCCCGCCTCGATCTGGTTACGCGCGAGGAATTCGACGTGCAGAAAGAGGTGCTGGCCCGCACCCGCGCCCAGCTCGAAGCGCTGGAAGCGCGCGTTGCCGAGCTCGAAAGCAGAATGGCTCAGCGCGAAGGCTGACTGCCGCCGCGGAATTTTTCCCGTCATCGCGCATCAACAACGGTGTGCGACTTATATGGAGAGCTCATGACCTTCCCGAATTTCACGGCCGTGTGCCGGTCGACCGTGATCGCTGCGGGTCTGGCGCTGGCTTTGCCGGCGCTGGCGGCCGGCACCTACAGCCGTGTGCTGCCCGAGAAAAGTTCACTGGCCTTCGTGTCGCAGCAGATGGGGGTGTCGGTCGACGGCACCTTCCGCAAGTTTGCTGCCACGCTGGACTTCGACCCGACCAAACCCGAGGCCGGCAAGGCCACGTTGGACATCGAACTGGCATCGATCGACGCCGGCGGCCCGGAAGCCAACGACGAGGTGAAGGGCAAGAACTGGTTCGACGTGAAGCAGTTTCCGACCGCGCGCTTCGTGTCCACCTCGGTCAAGCCGCTGGGTAACAACAAGTACGAAGTGCGTGGCCAGATGAGCATCAAGGGCAAGACGCGTGAGGTGGCGGCCCCCTTCACGCTGAAACCGGAAGGCGCCGGTGCGGTGCTCGAAGGCAGTTTCCCGCTCAAGCGCCTCGATTACGGGGTCGGCACCGGCGCCTGGGGTGACACCTCGGTGGTCGCCGACGAGGTGCAGATCCGCTTCCGGCTGGCCGTCGCCGGCAAGTAATCCCCCGGGCCCGCCCGCCCGCGGCGCGCCGGTACATCAATAAGAAGGAGTTCCTGCATGAAGAAGATCGCTGTTGCCCTGTTCGGCGCATTCGCCGGCCTGTCCATGACCGCCGGCGCGATGGCCGCCGACAGCTTCACCATCGACAGCCGCCACACCTTCCCGGTGTTCGAGGTGAACCACCTCGGTTTCTCGACCCAGCGCGGCCGCTTCAACAACGTGACCGGCAAGATCATGCTGGTGCCGGCGCAGAAGAGCGGCAGCATCGAAGTCACCATCGACAGCGCTTCGGTCGACATGGGCCTCGAAGCCTGGGACAAGCACATGCGCGGCGAGGATTTCTTCAACGTCGAGAAGTTTCCGAACATGACCTTCAAGTCGACCAAGCTGATGTACGAAGGTGACAAGCTGGTCGGCGCGGAAGGCGATTTCACGCTGCTTGGCGTGACCCAGCCGGTGCGCCTCGACGTCAAGGGCTTCGCCTGCGGCACCCACCCGATCAACAAGAAGGCGCTGTGCGGTGCAGACATCTCGACCACCATCAAGCGTTCGGACTTCGGCATGACCAAGTACCTGCCGGGCATCGGCGACACGGTGGTGATCAATATCCCGGTCGAGGCGTTCAAGGACTGAGGCGGCGCCGGAGCGCAGCTGCCGTGTCGCGGCCAAGGCCGCTCCCACGACGCGTGCGCCCGAGCCGCTAGCCGAACCTGTGGGAGGGGTCTTCTGACCCCGACAGCGGCCGTCGATCAGCTACGGCCGCATGTGCCTCATGTGTTAACCGAATACCACCCCGAACCCTTTTGTCCGTAGCACGTTAGCGACCTGCGCGCGTCGCGCGCTTCACGCGAGGAGGACGGACATGAAGGCGAAGAAAATCCTGTTGCTGGCCGGCGATTTCGTCGAGGACTACGAAATCATGGTGCCTTTCCAGGCGCTGCTGGCCGTGGGCCACACCGTGCACGCGGTGTGTCCGGACAAGAAGGCGGGCGACCAGATCGCCACCGCCATTCACGATTTCGAAGGTCAGCAGACCTATTCCGAAAAGCGCGGCCACAACTTCACGCTGAACGCCACGTTCGACACCGTGAAGGCAGAGGACTACGACGCGCTGGTCATTCCGGGCGGTCGTGCGCCTGAATACCTGCGCATGGACGACAAGGTGCTGGCCATCGTCCGTCACTTCGCGCTGGCCGACAAGCCGATCGCCGCGATCTGCCACGGTGCCCAGCTGCTGGCCGGCGCCAAGGTGCTCGAAGGCCGCCTGTGCTCGGCCTACCCAGCCTGCCGCGCCGAGGTCGAACTGGCGGGTGGCCGCTACGCCGACATCGCCATCGACGGCGCGGTGACCGATCGCAACCTCGTCACCGCACCGGCCTGGCCGGCGCACCCGGCGTGGATTTCTCAGTTCCTCGCAGTGCTCGGCACACGCATCGAGTAAGCGAACAGCGCAGCGGGGCGCCTGCGTTCCGCTGCGCTGTCTACAATAGGCGCAGGAGGTGTCACCCATGTGCCAGATCTTCATCCGCGCCGACCCCGAACTTTATGTGATGCGCAGCCGTTCGCTGAGGCTGCGCGGCGTCGCCACCAGCATCCGGCTGGAAAACCAGTTCTGGGACGTGCTGGAGGAGATCGGCGCGCGCGACGGGCTGACGCTGCCGCGCCTCATTTCCAAGCTGTACGACGAACTGGCCGAGGCGGGCGGCGGTGACGGCGCCCACCTGCTGCCGGCCAACTTCACCTCCTTCCTGCGCGTGTGCTGCGGCCGTTACATGGCGCTGCAACTGGCCGGCGCGATACCGGCCGACACCCGCATCGCCATTTCGTCGCTCGACGCCGAGCGCGTGCTGGCGGCCGAACGCCGGCGTACCGCGGCCAACCAGGTCGCCTGATGACGACGCTGAAGTACCTGTCGGCCTATCCGGCCCATATCCAGGACCAGGTGCGCACGCTGATCGAGCAGGACCGGCTGGCCGAAACCCTGCGCGTGCGCTATCCCGAGCGCCATGACGTGCGCAGCGATTCCGCGCTGTACGACTACGTGCTCGAACTGAAGAACCGCCACCTGCGCACCGCGCCGCCGGTCGCCAAAGTGGCGTACGACAGCGGCCTTGGACTGGTGGCGAAGGCGCTCGGCACGCAGACCACGATTTCGCGCGTGCAGGGTGCAAAGCTCAAGAGCAAGCGGGAAATCCGCGTCGCCACGCTGTTCCGCGACTGCGCGCCGGAGTTTCTGAAGATGATCGTCGTGCATGAGCTGGCTCATCTGAAGGTGCGTGAGCACGACAAGAGTTTCTATGCGCTGTGCGAGCACATGGAACCGCGCTATCACCAGTACGAGTTCGACCTGCGGCTGCACCTGACCTGTCTCGATCTCGCAGGGAAGTCCGCGTAGCCGGTGACCCGCGCGGCGCTACACTGCGGCCGATGAGCGAACTGAAGAAAACCGTATCTCTCGTGCTCGGTTCCGGTGGCGCCCGCGGCCTTGCGCACATCGGCGTCATCCGCGAACTGCTGGCGCGCGGCTACGACATCCGCGCGATCTCCGGTTCGTCGATGGGCGCCGTGGTGGGCGGCATTCACGCTGCCGGCGGGCTCGACGCGTACGAGCAGTGGGTGACCGGCCTCGCCCAGTCCGACGTGTTCCGCCTGCTCGACTGGACCTTCTCCGGCGGCGGCCTGATCCGCGGCACGCTGCTGATGACGCGGCTGCGCGATCTGATCGGCGACTGCGACATCGAAACCCTGCCGCTGGACTTCACCGCGGTCGCGGTCGACATCGAGCGCGGGCGCGAGGTGTGGTTCACCGACGGTCCGCTGTTCGAAGCGATGCGCGCCTCGATGGCGGTGCCGTCCATCTTCACGCCGCACGCCTACCGCGGCCGTATGCTGGTCGATGGCGGCCTGCTCAATCCGGTGCCGGTGGCGCCGACACAGCGCACGCTGACCGACCTCACCGTCGTGGTTGACCTGAATGGCGAATCGGTCGAGCCGCCACCGCTGCAGAAGCTGCCCGCCGAGGTATCCCCCGGATTGCTGGCGCGCCTGCGCGGCTATCTGCCGGGGGGCAATGGCGACGCCAAGCCGGTCGAGACCGGTCTGGCGATGTCCGACGTGCTCATGCGTTCGCTCGAAACCATGCAGGCAGCGATCACCCGCCAGCACCTCGCGGTGTTCTGGCCGGATGTCGTCATCAGCGTGCCGAAGAACACCTGCCAGTTCCATGAATTCCATCTGGCGGCGTCGCTGATCGACTACGGCCGCCAGCTGGCGGCCGCCGCACTCGATGCGGCTGAGAAAGAGCGCGCGCGGCACGACGGTCATACGCCGCTGCGTACCGATCAAGCGCAGCAGTAGGGAGCCGTCGATGCATGGATCGATGATCGCGCTGACCGTTGCCCTGCTCAGTGGCGCGGTCGCGGCACAGACCCCGCCGCTGCCGCTGCGGCCGGAGCAGGCCACCTGGTTCAGCCCGCCGGCGGTTCCGGCGCTGAAAGCCGCCTGGCTGGTCGGTTCGGAACAGGGCGCCGGACCCTACCTGCTGCGCGTGCGTCTGGCGGCGGGCGGTCGCTTTCCGCCGCATACCCATCCCGACACCCGCTACACGACGGTGCTCAGCGGCACGCTTTACGTCGGCTTCGGCGAGCGCGTCGATGAGACCGCCGTGGTGGCGGTGCCGACGGGCGCCATCTACGAAGCGCCGGCCGGCGTGCCGCACTGGGTATGGGCGAGAGACGGCGACGTCGAATACCAGGAGTCCGGCGTCGCACCGACCGCAACCCGTCTCCTCCGCTGACTGCGTGGACAAAAAAACGCCCGGTTCCGCGAGCGGACCGGGCGAGCGCAAGGAGGAGTGAAACGGAGCAGCTACTTCAACAGCATCAACAGCAGGACTACATCTTTTGCTGGACGTCGCGGGCGGTGTCCTGAACCTTCTCGCCACCGGCTTCGATGTCCTTGCCGGCGCCAGCGATCGTGTTGCAGCCCGCCAGCGCGAGGCCGGCGCACATCAGCATCAGGGTGATCAATCTGTTCATCGTCGTCTCCTGTCGTTCTGTGTGGGGTTCAGGTGCGGTTGCGCAGCTGTGCAACCGTCGGCTGGAAGTCGCCCTCTTCATCGACATCCAGCGTCAGCATCAGTCCGTCCTCGACCGGCTGCAGCCGGTAATCGGGTACCGCCAGACGCAGTCCGGCGTCACTGCCGCGCGAGATGCGCACCATGGCGTAACGGGCGGAGCGTTCGCCGTGACGGGCCGAAATGGTCTGCTCCACCACGCCCACGGTCGCGCCTTCGGTGTCGAACACTTCGCGGCCGTCCAGCGACGACAGCGCGACGGCGGCGCCCGACGGCGACGCGTCGATGCGTCCGGTGCGACCCAGTTCATAGGCGGCGAGCAGGGCGATCACGGTCAGCGCGCCGGCCAGTGCCGACATCAGCATGCGTCCAGTCACGATGGGAATCTCCGTCTGCATCACACGAGCCCAGTATGGGCAGCAGGTGCGTGTGCGCCTGTCATCCGTCGCGGTGGGTGCGTGTAGGACAAATCCGGCAGGCGCTTCGGTTACCCTCGCGTCTGGTCGAGGAGGGCGGACATGATCTGGTTGATTGCAGGACTGGTGCTGGTGATCGGTGTGCATTCATTGAGGCTGGTTTCACCCGGCCTGCGCGAGCAGGTGATTGCGCGGCACGGCGCGATGCGCTGGCGCCTGCTGCATTCGGGCGCGTCGCTCGTCGGCCTGGTGCTGCTGATCTGGGGCTACGGCGAGGCGCGGGCGGAGCCGCTGTGGCTGTGGATACCGCCGGTGTGGTCGCGTCACGCCGCCGCGCTGCTGATGCTGCCTTCATTCGTGCTGCTGGCGGCTTCGCTGCTGCCGGGCTCGCGCATCGCCGCCCGGCTGCGCCAGCCGCTGGCCGCGTCGGTGAAGATATGGGCGTTCGCCCACCTGCTGGCCAATGGCACGCTGGCCGACCTGCTCATGTTCGGCAGTTTCCTCGCGTGGGCGGTGCTGTCCTTCACGCTGCTGCGTCGGCGCGAGGCGCATCTGCCGGTGCCGCCGGGCTCGGCGGCCGGCGATCTGAAGGTGGTGCTGGCCGGCGTCGCCGGCTGGGCCGTGTTCGCGTTCTGGCTGCACGGCCTGCTGATCGGCGTGCGGCCCTTCGGCTGAGGAGAGCGGGAATGATGACCGTGCACATCGAGCGCCTGCGCCCGGGCGACGACCTGCGGCGCAGCCTCGAACAATGGGCTAAGCGGCAGGACCTCGGCGCCGCATTCGTGCTGTCGGCCGTCGGCAGCCTGTCGCCGGCCATGCTGCGGCTGGCCGGGCGGGATACGCCGACGGTGATCGACGGCGACAGCGAACTGCTGACGCTGTCCGGCACGATCAGCGCGCACGGCGTGCATCTGCACCTGTCGGTGGCCGACGCGCACGGACAGGTGACCGGCGGTCATCTTCTTGCCGGCAGCATCGTGCGCACGACGGTGGAACTGGTGCTCGGCATCGCCAGCGGTTGGGAAATCCGCCGCGAGATTGACCCGCTCACCGGCTACGAGGAAATGGTGGCCGAGAACCACGACGAACTGCTCGGTGCGCGCGGCCCGGACTGATATCCACGCAGCGCGCGAAAAACTATTTCGTCACCGTTGCCCAAAAAACAGGCAACACCGTTGACACCGGCCCCCGCCGGGCGATTGCGGCGTCTATACATCTTTCGCTAACAAGTTTGTCCACAGATGCTGTGGATGACGCACCGCGGCATGCCTCGAACCATGTCGCGGTCATCGGTACGCGCCGCGGACGGAGGTGAATCCCCCGGCTTCGGCGCACCTGCCCAAAAATGAGGCAACCCTATTGACACCCTCAGCCGGCGCGGCTGTCGTGACGACGCGATGCATCTTGTCCACAGATGTTGTGGATAAGAACGGCGCGCCGGCCGTGTAAGCTCGCGGCTTTCCGATCCAGGATCCTGCAGTGGCGAAAGTCATTCCCGACGGCTGGCGAGAACTCGCGGCGGGCGAGGCCGGCGGCGCGGCCGAGCGCGAACTGGCGACGCTGGCGCTGCTCGAGCGCGGCCTGCCGGCCGCCTATACCGTCTATCACGGCGTGCATTGGACGCGGCTCGACGAGGGCGGCTTCTCGATCTACGGCGACATCGACTTCGTCGTGGTGAATGCCGCCGGCGAACTGCTGGCCATCGAACAGCGCAGCGGTTTCCTCGAAGAGGGGCCGCACGGCCTCAGTTCGCGCCGGCGCGGTCGCGACCGCAACGTCGCGGTCGGCATCGCGCGCTCGCGCACCGCGCTGCAGGCCCGGCTGGCCGCGCGGCTCGGCGGGCCGGCACCGCGCATCGAATACCTGCTGTACTGCCCGGACTACTTCGTGCGCCAGGCGCATACCGCCGGCATCGAGCCTGAGCGCATCGTCGACGCCGCGGTGCGCGACCAGCTGATACCGCGCATCCGCGCCATCCTGCCGCCGGGCGAACACAGCGGGCACGCGCCCGAGGTGCACCGCTTTCTGCGTGACGAGATCAAGCTGGAGCCGGACGTCGCCGCGCGGCTGGGCATCGCGCGCGAGCGCATCACGCGCGTCGCCGGCGGCCTGTCGCAGTGGGCGCGCGCGCTCGACTTCGATCCCTACCGGCTGCGCGTGGTCGGTACCGCCGGTTCCGGCAAGACCCAGCTCGCGCTGGCCGAGTACAGCGCGGCCATCGCCGCCGGCCGTCGCCCGCTCTACGTCTGCTTCAACCGCCCGCTCGCCGACCACCTCGCGCACATCGCGCCGGAAGGCGGCATGGCCTGCACCTTCCACCACCTGTGCGAACGCGTGCTCGCCGCGCACGGCGAGCGGCCGGACTACGCCAAGCCGGACGCTTTCGACGCGCTCATTGCGCGTGCCGGCGAGCTTGAGGTGCCGGACGACCTGCGTTTCGATTCCATCATTGTCGACGAGGGGCAGGACTTTTCCGCCGACTGGGCGCAGCAGCTGTGGCGCCACGCCGACGACGACGCGCGCCGCATCTGGCTGGAAGATCCGATGCAGAACCTGTACGCGCGCCCGCCGATCGAACTGCCGGGCTGGGTCACGCTGCGCGCGCACAGCAATTTCCGCAGCCCGCGGCCGGTGGTGCGCATGCTGCAGGCGCTGCTGCCGGCCGCCGAGCACATCGAGGCGGCGTCGCCGTTCGAGGCGGACGAGGTCGAGCTGCTCAGCTACGACGCGGCCCATCCGCTGACCACGCGGGTGAAGGAAGCGATACGGCTGTGCTTCGCCGCCGGCTTCCATGCGCAGGACGTTGCCATCATCAGCTGGCGCGGCCGCGAACAGTCGGAACTGCTGCGCCACGACCGGCTCGGCGCCAATGCGCTGCGCAGCTTCACCGGTCAGTACGACCTGCTCGGCCAGCCGGAGTATTCCGGCGGTGAGGTGCTGATCGAATCGGTGTACCGCTTCAAGGGACAGTCGGCGCCGGCGGTCATCCTCGCCGAAATCGATTTCGAAACGCTGGACGAACGCACGCTGCGCAAGCTCTTCGTCGGCGCCACGCGCGCCATGATGAAGCTGGTGCTGGTGGCGAGCGAGCGCGCTGCCGCTCAGCTGCGCGACAAGCTGGCGGCGCATCCGTGAGCGCGATGACAGCGAACGCGCTGATGATCCAGGGCACCACGTCGGACGCCGGCAAGAGCACGGTCGCCGCCGGCCTGTGCCGCAGCCTGCACCGGCGCGGTGTGCGCGTGGCGCCGTTCAAGCCGCAGAACATGGCGCTGAACAGCGCGGTCACCGCCGACGGCGGCGAGATCGGCCGCGCCCAGGCGCTGCAGGCGCACGCCTGCGGGCTGGCGCCGCACACCGACATGAACCCGGTGCTGCTCAAGCCCAATTCCGACACCGGCGCGCAGGTCATCGTGCATGGCCGCGCACTGGCCAATATGGAAGCGCGCGCCTACCACGACTACAAGCGGGTCGCGATGGACGCGGTGATGCAGTCCTGGCGGCGGCTCACCGCGCAGTACGACTTCGTCGTCGTCGAAGGCGCCGGCAGTCCTGCGGAGATCAATCTGCGCGACCGTGACATCGCCAACATGGGCTTCGCGCTGCCCAACCGCTGCCCTGTCGTCATCGTCGCCGACATCGACCGCGGTGGCGTGTTCGCCCATCTGGTCGGCACGCTGGACTGCCTATCCGGTGACGAACGCGCGCTGGTACGCGGCTTCGTCATCAACCGCTTCCGCGGCGACCGCGCGCTGCTGCGTTCGGGCGAAGAGTGGCTTGAGCGGCGCACCGGCCTGCCGGTGTTCGGCGTGCTGCCGATGCTGAAAGGTCTGCACCTCGACGCCGAGGACGCGATTCAGACACAACAGACCGCTGCGGGTGAGGTCGCGCGGTTGCGCGTGGCGGTGCCGGTGTTTCCGCGCATCAGCAATCACACGGACTTCGACGCGCTGCGTGCCCATCCCCAGGTCGACCTGATGTTCGTGCCGCTCGATCGGCCGCTGCCGGCCTGCGACCTCGTCATCCTGCCCGGCAGCAAGAGCGTGCAGGGCGACCTGGCGGCACTGCGCGCGCACGGCTGGGACGCGCAGATCGCCCGTCACCTGCGTTACGGCGGTCGCCTGCTCGGCATCTGCGGCGGCATGCAGATGATGGGCGGTGCACTGCACGATCCGCAGGGCCTGGAGGGCGCGCCGGGCAGCGTGGCCGGCCTCGGCCTGTTCGACTACGACACCACGCTGGAAGCGGAAAAGCAGCTGCGGGTGGTCGCGGGCCGCCTGCAGCCGGGCGGCGAGGCGGTGCGCGGATACGAAATCCATATGGGCGTCAGCAGCGGCCCGGCGCTGGCGCGTCCGGCAGTCGAACTGGAGCACGGCCCGGACGGCGCGCGCTCGGCGGACGGGCAGCTGATGGCGACCTATCTGCACGGCCTGTTCGACGCGCCCCAGGCCTGTGCCGCACTGCTCGCCTGGGCCGGCCTCGAAGCGGCGCAGCCGCTCGACCTGCACGCGCTGCGTGAAGCCAGCCTCGACCGGCTGGCCGACTGCATCGAAGCGGAGATCGACATCGACCGGATGTGCGGTTTCCGCTGACCACTGCGAAGGTCGGAAAACCCTCTCCTCAGTTGTGGCGCGCGGGACTCTTGTGGGAGCGAGCTTGCTCGCGATCGGGCGGCTGCCCAGCGCTGCAGGATTTTTCGCGCCGCATCGCGAGCAAGCTCGCTCCCACTGAACCCGCGTCGTCCCGTGGGAGCGACCACTGGTCGCGATCTCAGCCGCTGCACCGACAGGACTTCGGCGATGGTCGGATCGCGAGAATCCTCGCTCCGACGTCCCCCGGGTCGTGGAGGAAACCCGCGGCGGACCTCGGCGCGAGGCACCCACCCGGCCCGCCGGTTTGGGCCTTCCGCCGCCCGGTGGTATCGTGCGCGCCGGTGCCGCTGTGGCGGTGCCGCATTCGAGGTGCCCTGTGCCGCGGCACAGGGTTAAACGGGAAGCAGGTGAGCGAGCTCTGCTCGCAAGGCCTGCGCTGCCCCCGCAACGGTAAGCAGATTCGATGCACGTTCATGCCACTGGGCCCTGTGCCTGGGAAGGCCGTGCATCGCGACACGCGGCACACCGCCCGTCGTCGCAGCTGCGAGCCCGGATACCGGCCCCGGATGCACGAGCGGTCATGCCCGGGGTGCGGCATCGCGACGGATGCGGCCTGCTGCCGGCTGCCTGCGTTGTTGTCCCCTGTGCCATGACTTCATGAGACTGCCGTCGTTCGGGGACGGGCGACGGCTGCAGGGAGCACATAACAATGCACAGCCTTACCTCGGTCGCCGCGCTGCTTGCCGGCGCCGGCCTTCTTTCCTCTCCGCTGTATGCCCAGACGCATGTGCTGGAGCCTGTCGTCGTCACCGCTACCCGCGTCGAGCAGCGCGTGTCGGACACCTTGTCCGACGTCAGCGTCATCGATCGTGAACAGATCGAGGCGGCCGGCCAGTCGACGCTGACCGAACTGCTGGCGCGCCAGCCGGGTGTGCAGATGAGCGGCAACGGCGGTGCCGGTGCCAGCGTCGATTACTTCATCCGCGGCAGCGACTCGCGGCAGACCGTGGTGCTGATCGACGGCGTGCGCGTCGGTTCGGGTTCCAGCGGCACCGCCGCGCTGCAGTACCTGCCGCTGTCGCAGATCGAGCGCATCGAAGTGCTGCGCGGTCCGGCCTCCGCCGTATTCGGCGCCGACGCGATCGGCGGCGTGATCCAGATCTTCACCCGCCGTGGCGACGATGGACTGCAGGGCGAGGCGTTCGCCGGCGGCGGCAGCTACGGCACCTCCGAGGGCAGCGCCAGCCTGCGCGGCGGCGATGGCCGCTGGCGCTTCGCACTGGGCGCCGGCGTGACCAGCAGCCGCGGCTTCAGTTCGACCAGCCCACGCATCAATGAAGGCGTGTCGGTGGCGCGGCGCGCCCACAACCCGGATCACGACGGCTACCTGAACCAGAACTTCAGCGGCAGCCTGAGCTTCACGCCGCACGCAGGCACCGAGATCGGCGTCAGCGCGCTGGCCAGCAAGGGCTACAACGAGTTCGACTCCGGTCTGAGCTTCCCGAACACGCGCAATGATTTCGACAACGACAGTGCGACCATCTATCTGACCCACGCGTGGAACGACGCCCTGTCGACCACGTTGCGCAGCGGCCGCTCGGTCGAGGACTTCATCAGCTACGCCCGCACCTCACCGCTGGGCAACCATTTCCGCACCGAGCAGTACAACCACGCGCTGGAGGCACGCGTGAAGCTGCCTCTGGGCACGCTGTTCGGCAGCGTCGAGCGGCTGGAGCAGGACGTGCTGTCGACCACGCCGACCGCGGTGAACATCGACACCGAACGCAAGATCGACTCGCTGCAGCTCGGCTGGTCCGGCGCCATCGACCGCCACAGCCTGCAGCTGAATACCCGCCACGACCGCTACAGCACCAGCTCGCAGCACAAGACCACCGGCAACGTCGCCTACGGCTATCGGCTGACCGATGAATGGCGGCTGCATGGCGGTTACGGTACCGCCTTCCGTCTGCCCACTTTCAACCAGCTGTTCTTCCCCGGTTTCGGCAATCCGGATCTGGCGCCGGAGTCGTCGCGCAACAAGGAGGCCGGCGTGGTGTGGCAGCGCAAGGGCTCGCGCGCTGCGCTTACCGCCTACGACAACAAGGTGCGCAACCTGATCAACACGGTCACCGTGTCGCCCGGCGTGTCGGAGGCGCGCAACGTCGGCGAGGCGCGTCTGCGCGGCCTGACCTTCGACGGCTCGACCTATCTGTTCGGCCACACCGAGCTGCAGGGTTCGGTCGACCTGCTCGACGCGACCGACCAGGACAGCGGCGACCGCCTGCAGCGGCGCGCCGTGCAGACCGGTCAGCTGCGCGTCATCCAGCACATGACGCGCGGCCGCGTCGGCATCGAGATCCAGAGCACCGGCGACCGCTACTCGAACGCCGACGAGACGCGCCGGCTCGGCGGCTACACGCTGCTGAACCTGTTTGCCGTCTGGAAGCTGTCACCCGAGGTGGCACTTGAAGCACGCGTGAACAACGTGACCGACAAGGACTACACCACCGTGTTCGGCTACAACATGGCCGGCAGCAGCGTGTTCGCCGGCCTGCGCTACACGCCGCAGTTCTGAACGCGGCCGAGCTGACCGGTAAACTCACGCGATGAGCAGCCACCCGCCCGCCACCACCCTGCCGTCGCCGGTCGCACTGCGCGCGCAGCGGCGCCGCGTATGGGTGCTGCCGGCGCTGCTGCTGGCGCTGGGCGCGGCCTTCGCGCTGGCGCTGGCGGTGGGCAGCGTGGCGGTCAGTGCAGCCGAGCTGTGGCAGATCGCGACCGGCGGCGACGCCGGCATGGCGGGCGACATCGTGCGCTCGCTGCGTCTGCCGCGCGCTTTGGCGGCGGCGGCCTGCGGTGGCCTGCTGGCGCTGGCCGGCGCGCTGATGCAGGTGCTGCTGCGCAATCCGCTGGCCGATCCCTATGTGCTGGGCATTTCCGGGGGCGCCGCGGTCGGCGCCTTGCTGGCCATGCTGGTCGGTGCGGCCGGCCTGCTGCTGGAGCTTTCGGCCTTCGCCGGTGCGCTGGCCGCGATGGCGCTGGTATTCGGGCTGGCGCACGGAGAGGGCAGTCGCACGCCGACGCGCCTGCTGCTGACCGGCGTCATCGTGTCGGCGGGCTGCGGCGCGGCGGTGTCCTTCATCCTCGCGGTGGCGAGCGAACAGTCGCTGCGCGGCATGCTGTTCTGGCTGATGGGCGACGCCAGCACGGCCAGCCGTCCGGGTGTGGCGGTGGCGGTGCTGGGCGCCGGGCTGATCGCCTGCGCGCCACTGGCGCGCGACCTCAACCTGCTGGCGCGCGGCGATGGCACGGCCCAGGTGCTGGGCGTACCGGTGGTTCGCCTGCGTCTGGTCGTCTATCTGCTGGCGTCGGCATTGACCGCGATCGCGGTCACCACCGTCGGGTCGGTCGGCTTCGTCGGCCTGGTCGTGCCGCATCTGATCCGGCTCGCCTTCGGCAACGACCAGCGCCTGCTGCTGCCGGCCAGCGCACTGGCAGGTGCCACGCTGCTGCTGCTGGCCGACACCGCCGCGCGCACCGTCATCGCCCCGGCGCAGCTGCCGGTCGGCGTGCTGACCGCGCTGCTCGGCGTGCCGGTGTTCCTGTTCCTGCTGAACCGTCACCGATGAGCGCCGTCCCGACCCTGCTCGCGCGCGGCCTCGACGTGTCGGTCGCGGGGCGCGCGCTGTGCACCGGCCTCGACCTCGACCTGCGGCCGGGCGAACTGCTGGCCATCGTCGGCCGCAATGGCATCGGCAAATCCACGCTGCTCACCACGCTGGCCGGGCTGCGCCCGCCGGCTGCCGGCACGCTGACACTGGAAGGCCGCGCGCTCGCCGACTGGCCGGCACGCGATCTGGCGAAACGACGGGCACTGCTGGCGCAGTCGCAGGAGGACCACTTCGCCTCCACCGTGCTCGACACCGTGCTGGTCGGTCGCCATCCGCACATCGGCCGCTGGGCCGACGAGAGCGACGCCGATGTCGACATTGCGCTCGCTGCGCTGGCGGCCGTATCGCTGCGCGGCTTCGAACTGCGCGAGGTGCGCACGCTGTCCGGTGGCGAGCGGCAGCGGGTCGCGATCGCCGCGCTGCTGGCACAGCAGGCGCCGCTCTGCCTGCTCGACGAGCCGGTCACCCACCTCGACCTCGATTACCAGATCGAGACGCTGGAGCTGTTCGCGCGCCTTGCGCGCGACGAAGGCCGGGCAGTCGTGGCGGTGCTGCACGATCTCAATCAGGTGCTGCGCTTCGCCGACCGCGCGCTGCTGCTGACCGGCGGCGGCGAATGGGTATGCGGGCCGGTCGACGCGGTGCTGCAGGCGGAGGTGCTGTCGCGCGCCTTCTGCCATCCGCTGAAGGAATTGCGCGACGACGCCCGGCGCTATTTCGTGCCGGCGTGAGGACAGAATGAGTGGAGGATGTGATGAGCGATCTTGACGAACGCCATGAAGCGCGCATGAAACGCAAGAAGGACGTGGTGGACCAGGCCATCGCCGCGGCGCAGGTCGAGCGCGGCGTGCTGGTGGTGAATACCGGCACCGGCAAGGGCAAGTCCAGCGCCGCCTTCGGCGTGGTCGCGCGCGCGCTCGGCCACGGCATGAAGGTGGGCGTGGTGCAGTTCATCAAGGGGCGTTCCGACACCGGCGAGGAGGCCTTCTATCGTCGCCAGCCGGACGTGCAGTGGCATGTGTCGGGTGAGGGCTTCACCTGGGAAACGCAGAACCGCGCGCGCGACGTCGCCACCGCCGAAGCGGCCTGGGAACAGGCGCGCGCCTTCCTGCGCGATCCGGCCATCGGCCTGGTCGTGCTGGACGAATTGAATATCGCGCTGAAGTACCACTACCTCGACGTCGCCAACGTCATCGCCGACCTGCAGGCGCGGCCCGCCATGCAGCACGTCATCGTGACCGGCCGCGCGGCGCCGCCGGAACTGGTCGAGGCTGCCGACACGGTGACCGACATGGCCATGGTGAAGCACGCCTTCAAGGCCGGCGTGAAGGCGATGCCGGGGCTGGAGTGGTGAGCGTGCCGTCCGCAGTCCGGCACTGCCCGGCACTGATGGTGGCCGCGCCCGCATCAGGCCAGGGCAAGACCACGGTGGTCGCCGCACTGGCGCGGCTGCACCGTTCACGTGGCCGCCGCGTGCGCGTGTTCAAGTGCGGGCCGGACTTCCTCGACCCGCAGATCCACGCGCAGGCCAGTGGCGCGCCGGTGTGCAATGTCGACCTGTGGATGACCGGCGAAGCCGACATCGCCGCGCGGCTGTATGACGCGGCCGGCGAAGCCGACCTCATCCTGGTCGAATCGGTCATGGGTCTGCACGACGGCAGCCCGTCCAGTGCCGACATCGCGCGCCGCTTCAATCTTCCAGTGCTCGCAGTGATCGACGCGCGCGCGATGGCGCAGACCTTCGGCGCGCTGGCGTACGGCCTGAAGCACTACCGCGACGGCGTGAACCTGACGGCGGTGATCGCCAACCGGGTTGGTTCGGCCCGCCACATCGACATGCTGCGCGACAGCCTGCCGGCCGATATCGCCTGGTACGGCGGTCTGCCGCGCGACGAGCGCATCGCGCTGCCGGAGCGACACCTCGGCCTGCTGCCTGCGGCCGAGATCGAAGGGCTGGACGCCCAGCTCGACATCGCCGCACAACTGCTCGGCGCCTCGACCGCGGCCGACCTGCCGCCGGCGGTCGCGTTCGCACCGGTCGAACGCGCGGCTCCGCCACGCCTGCTCGACGGCGTGCGCATTGCGCTGGCGCGCGACGACGCCTTCTGCTTCATCTACCCGGCCAACCTCGACTGCCTGCGCGCGCTCGGCGCCGAACTGGTCGAGTTCTCACCGCTCAATGATGCCGCGCTGCCCGCCTGCGACGCCGTGTGGCTGCCCGGCGGCTACCCGGAGCTGCACGCGGCACGCTGGGCCGCCAACACCGCGATGCACGCCGCGCTGCGCGCCCACGTCGACGCCGGCCGGGCGCTGCTGGCCGAATGCGGCGGCATGATGAGCCTGTTCGATACGCTGACCGACAAGGCCGGCGTCAGCCACGCGGGCGCCAGCCTGCTGCCGGGCGCGGTGCGCATGCAGACGCGGCTGGCCGCGCTCGGCCTGCAGCAGGTCGACCTGCCCGAAGGCCGGCTGCGTGGCCACACCTTCCACTACTCGACCGCCGATACGTCGCTGTCGCCGTTGGCGCGTGCACGGACGCCGGACGACCGCGAGGGCGAGGCGGTGTATCGTCGGGGCCGGCTCACCGCGAGCTATCTGCACCTCTATTTCCCGTCCGCTCCGGCCGCGGTCGCCGCGCTGTTCGGACGCTGAACCATGACAGCAACGAACGACGCCCACCGTTACCCCGACGACGCCCGCGACGCGCTCTACCGCGCCATCGCGGAGCGGCGCGACATGCGCCACTTCAGGCCCGACCCGGTCGATCCGGCGGTGCTGCGTCGCCTGCTGTGGGCGGCCCATCACGCGCCCAGCGTCGGCTACATGCAGCCCTGGCGCTTCGTGCGCGTCACCGACCCGGCGCTGCGCCGCTCCATTCACGGGCTGGTCGAGGAGGAGCGGCTGGCCACCGCGCGCGCGCTTGGCGAGCGCGAGGACGAATTCATGCGGCTCAAGGTCGAAGGCGTGCTCGACAGCGGCGAGCTGCTGGTGGTCGCGCTGTGCGGCGGACGCGAGCAGCACGTGTTCGGCCGTCGCACGATGCCCGACATGGACGTCGCTTCCTGCGCCTGCGCGATTCAGAACATGTGGCTGGCGGCGCGTGCCGAAGGGCTGGGCATGGGCTGGGTGTCCATCTTCGATCCGCTGAAGCTGGCGGCACTGCTGCAGATGCCCGACGGCGCGCGACCGCTGGCCGTACTGTGCATCGGCCACGTCGATGCGTTCTACGAAGCGCCGATGCTCGAACTCGAAGGCTGGGCCAGCCGGTTGCCCGAAGGTCTGCTGATCGGCGACAACGTGTGGCCGGAGCGCGCGCCGTGAATGCGCTTCATCCCTTCGTCGTGCTGGCGCTGTGCGCCTGCGCCGGCGTCATGCTCGACCGCCGTTTCGGCGAACTGCGCCACCTGCATCCGCTGGTCGGCTTCGGCCACCTGGCCGGCTGGCTGCAGACGCGGATGAATGTGGGCGCGTGGCAGAGCCGCCCGCCGACCCGGCTGACCGGTCTGCTGGCGTGGGCGCTGGCGGTGCTGCCGCTGCTGTCGCTGGCCTTGTGGCTGCGCGGTCTGGGCCTGCCCTGGCAGCTGGCGACCGACCTGCTGCTGCTCTATTTCGCGCTTGGCGCGCGCAGCCTGGGCGAGCACGCACACGCGGTATCGCGCCCGCTGGCGGCCGGCGACCTGGTCGAGGCGCGGCGGCGCGTCGGCTGGATGGTGAGCCGCGACACCTCGCAGCTCGATGAAGCCGGCGTTGCGCGCGCCGCCACCGAATCGGTGCTGGAGAACGGCAACGACGCGGTGTTCGGGGCGCTGTTCTGGTTCCTGCTGCTGGGCGGGCCCGGCGCGCTGCTGTTCCGGCTGGCCAACACGCTGGACGCGATGTGGGGCTACCGCACGCCGCGCCTGCGCTACTTCGGCTGGGCGGCGGCGCGCATCGATGACGTGCTCAATTTCGTCCCGGCGCGGCTGACCGCGCTGAGCTATGCGCTGTGCGGTGCCACGCGCAGCGCGCTCGCCTGCTGGCGTGCCCAGGCGCCGGCATGGGACAGCCCGAACGCGGGCCCGGTCATGGCGGCCGGCGCCGGCGCGCTGCATCTGTCGCTCGGTGGTGCAGCGGTCTATCACGGCGCGGTCGAACAGCGCCCGCCGCTGGGCGAAGGGGCGGCGCCGGGCGCTGCCGACATCGACCGCGCCGTCACGCTGGTGGCCAGCGCGTTGCGCCTGTGGCTCACCGTGGCGCTGCTGCTCGCCCTCGGAGTGCATCTGTCATGACACCCGCCCGCCCGCTGCATGGCGGCCGCCTGCTGGTCGCCGCCGATCGCTATGGCATCGCACCGCAGGACTGGATGGACCTGTCGACCGGCATCAATCCGCAGCCCTGGCCGGTGCCGCCGGTGCCGCAATCGGTATGGCAGCGTCTGCCGGAGGAGGACGACGGTCTGGAGGCGGCAGCGGCGGCCTATTTCGGTTGCGACGCGTTGCTGCCCCTGGCCGGCTCGCAGGCGGCGATACAGCTGCTGCCGGCGCTGTTCCCGCACAGCCGGGTGGCGATCCTTTCGCCGACCTATAACGAGCACCCGCACGGTTGGACCCAGGCCGGACACGCGGTGCGTGCGGTCGCCCCGGCCGAGGTCGAGGCGGCCGTGGACCACACCGACGTGCTGCTGCTGGTGCAGCCGAACAACCCCTGCGGCACGCTGTTTCCGCCGGACCAGGTGATGGACTGGCAGGCGCGGCTGGCCGCGCGCGGCGGCACGCTCATCGTCGATGAAGCCTTCATCGACGCCACGCCCGACGCCAGCGTGGTGTGTCACGCCGGCCGGCCGGGCCTGATCGTGCTGCGCTCGCTCGGCAAGTTCTTCGGCCTGGCCGGTGCGCGCGTCGGCTTCATGTTCGCCGAACAGTCGCTGCGCGACGCGCTGGCGGTGCGGCTCGGACCGTGGCCGGTGGCCGGCCCGTCGCGCTGGGTGGCGCAGCGCGCGCTGGCCGACCGCGACTGGCAGGCGCAGCAGCGCGCGCGGCTGGCGGTCGAAGGTGCGCGGCTGGAAGCGCTGTTGCGTGCGACCGGCTGGGGCGAGGTGAGCGGCTGCGTACTGTTCCAGCGCGTGCTGACCGCCGACGCCGCGGCGCTGAACGACGCCTTCTGCCGGCGCGGCATCCTGTTGCGCCATTTCGACGCTCCGGCTGCCCTGCGTTTCGGCTTGCCGGCGGACGAGGCGCAATGGCAGAGGCTGGAACAGGCGATCGACGACATACGGACAGCCGTCCAGTAGGAGCGGTCTTCCGACCGCGACCGCGCCTGCGCGATATTCGAGGAATGAAGGGATGAAGAAGGCATTGTTTCTGCTGTTCGCTGCGCTGGCCCTGCCGGCCGCGGCCGAACTGAGGCTGACCGACGACGCCGGCCGCACCGTCGTACTGGCCACGTCGGCGCAGCGCATCGTCAGTCTTGCGCCGCACGTGACCGAACTGCTGTTCGCCGCCGGCGCCGGCGGCAAGGTGGTCGGTGCGACCCAGTACAGCGACTACCCGGAGGCGGCGAAGACGATTCCGCGCGTCGGCGGCTACACCTCGGTGGACATGGAAGCGGTGGTGGCGCTGAAGCCGGATCTGGTGATCGTTTGGAAGAGCGGAAACCGCAACCAGCAGTACGACAAGCTGGAAAAGCTCGGCATACCGGTGTTCGTGAACGAGCCGCGCAGTCTGGACGACGTGGCGCGCGCGATCGAAACCTTCGGCCGCATCGCCGCCACGCCGCGCGAGGCCGACGAGTCGGCGCGTGCCTTCCGCGCGCGGCGTGACGCGCTGGCGAAGCAATACGCGGCACGGCCGCCGGTCGCGGTGTTCTACCAGATCTGGAACAAGCCGCTGATGACCATCAACGGCCAGCACCTGATTTCCGACGTGATGGCGCTGTGCGGCGGGCGCAACGTGTTCGCCGGCCTGCCGATACTGGCGCCGACCGTGACCGAGGAGGCGGTGCTGGCGGCGGCACCCGACGTCATCGTCGCCAGCGGCATGGGCGAGTCGAGGCCGGAGTGGCTGGATGCCTGGCGGCGCTGGAGCGCGCTGCCGGCGGTGAAGGGCGACAACCTGTATTTCATCCCGCCGGAAATCCTGCAGCGGCACACGCCGCGCATCCTCGATGGTGCGCAGAAGCTGTGCGAACAGCTGGAGCAGGCGCGCCAGAAGGCGGGCCGCAAATGAGCGGCGGCGATCTGCGCGGAGATCCGTATCCTAGGCGCATCGCCTGCCTGTGTACCGAGGCGGTCGAGGTGCTGTACGCGCTGGGCGAAGCGGACCGCATCGCCGGCATTTCCGGCTTCACCGTTCGGCCGCCCGAAGCGCGCCGTGACAAGCCGAAGATCAGCGGCTTCTCGTCCGGCAAGCTGGAACGCATCCTCGCGGTCGAACCGGATCTGGTGCTGGCCTTCTCCGATCTGCAGGCCGACATGTGCCGCGATCTGGTGCGCGCCGGCGTCGAGGTGCATGTGTTCAACCAGCGGTCGATAGCCGGCATCCTGCGCATGATCGTGACGACCGGCGCGCTGGTCGGCCGCGCAACCGAGGCGCAGACGCTGGTGGACGACCTGCGGCGTGGGCTCGATGACGCACGTGTTCGCGGCGAGGCGCGCATCGCCCGCCACGGCCGGCGGCTGCGCGTCTATTTCGAGGAGTGGGACGAGCCACTCATTTCCGGCATCCGCTGGGTGTCCGAGCTGATCACGCTCGCTGGGGGCGAGGACGTGTTCGCCGATTTCGCCACCCGCCACAGCGCGAAGGAGCGGCGCATCGAGGACCCGCCGACGGTGGTCGCCCGCGCGCCGGACATCATCATCGGCTCGTGGTGCGGCAAGAAATTCCAGCCCGAGCACGTGCGTGCGCGGCCGGGCTGGGCTGAGGTGCCGGCCGTCGCCCACGACCGGCTGTACGAGATCAAGTCGCCGCTGATACTGGCGCCGGGCATCGCCGCGCTGACCGATGGCCTGGCCGCGCTCGAGGCCTGCCTCGACGCGGCCGCCGCCGATCAGAAGCGGTAACCCAGACCGACCGACAGCAGAACCGGGTCGATGTCCAGCCTGGTGACCGGAATGCCGGCGCCCTTGACCGATATGTCCGTGTCTATCTTCACGTACTTGGCGTCGAGGTTCAGGAACCACTGTGGCGCGAGCTGGATGTCGACGCCGATCTGCGCCGCCCAGCCGACGCTGCTGCGGTCCACCTTCAGCGGCACGCTGCCGCCGAGCACGGTGCCGGCGTCCAGCTTCACGCCGGAAAAGCGCGTGTAGTTCAGGCCGACGCCGGCGTACGGGCGCACCGTGCCGGTCGGGTTGAAGTGATACTGCAGCGTCAGCGTCGGCGGCAGGTGCTTGACCGAGCCGATGTCCACTCCGCCCAGTTCGACGTCATGCTTCTGCGGCACCGTCAGGATCAGTTCGGCGGCGATGTTCGGCGTGAAGAAGTAGCTGATATCGACTTCCGGGAACAGCTTGTCTTCCGCCTTCACCTCGCCGAGCGCCGGTACCACGGCGGTGGTCGAGTTGTCGTTCGACGGGTCCATGTGCAGCGCGCGCACGCGTACCAGCCAGTCACCTTCGGCGGCCTGCGCGCCGCCTGCGAACATGAATGTCGATGCGGCGACTGCCGCGATGCCTGCCCAGCTCTTTGTTGTCATGCCGATCTCCCCCGGTTTCGACATCCGCGGACACGGATGCTGAATCACTGTAGGAAGTGCGGGAGACGACGAAAAATTGGTTTTTTTGCAGCAGGAATAGCGTCGGACTTATGGCCGACCGCGCGGCGGAGAAGCCTGAACCCGGGAGATGCCGGCACGGAGTGCGCTGGCGGAAGTCTTCTTATGACCCGGAGATCAGGGCGGGATGATGCGTGTGCTGCGGGGTGCTGCGCTCACGGCCCGGCAGGTCCGGGAAAAAGAACCGTGTGTGAAACTCAGGCGATCAGTGCGCCATCCGCACGCCGTTGTGCACCCGGGCCAGCACCTTGCCGTCGGACCACGCGAACGGCGCCGACGGCTCGCTCGCCTGCAGGCCCTGTTCGGCATGCATGCGGTCGACCAGCGTGGCGATCGCGGCTTCGAGGCTGGCCTGCGGGTCGTTCGATGCGTCCTCGAAGCGGTCGATCGAAATTTCCGGGCCTTCCTCGTCGTCTTCCAGCATCTGCACGATGAAGATTTCTTCCTTGCCGGGCCGGCCATGCACCGTTGCGCGGTAACGGTCGCCCCGATAGAGGAACTCACGAACCATGTCTGCTTCTCCTCAAGAGTGGTTGGGGTGACCCGTCGCTGGCGTCACGGGTCGATGCGCAGACTACGCAGCGTCGCGACGATGTTTCTTGCGCCAGATCAACACATCGACTGCGCCAGTGGGTGCGCAACTTGCTGGGTGTGCGGACAAGGCCGGCTCTGCGCGTTTCCCGTCGGGAAGCACACGTCGCCGTGTCGCATCCGTCGCGAAGGAACCGAATATGGGCTACACACCGGTGTGCAAGCAGAAAATCCTGTACGAGGGCGAACTCGTGCCCTGTCGGGCCGATGGTCGCGAACTGCTCATCATGTGGCCGGACGGCGGTCAGCCGCGCGCCTTCGACGCCGCCTGTCCGCACGAGGACGTGTCGCTGGCGCGCGGCGTGTTCAACGGGCGCACGCTGATCTGCATCGCCCACGGCTGGGTGTTCGACGGCCGCAATGGCGCAGGGCTGTCACCCACCGGTTGCGAAATGACCGAATACCCGATGCGCGTTGTCGACGGCATGGTCGAGGTCGATCTGCCGGATTGAGCCGGGGTTCTATGGGAGCGAACTTGCTCGCGATTGCGGCCGGGATCGAAGCCCGCGGCCCGCAGCGGCCTGTCGCGGGCAAGGCCGCTCCCACAGGGGATGCGCGCGACCCACGGCCTGAGCTCGAGCCGGGGCTCTGTGGGAGGGGTCTTGGCCCCGACAGCAGCCGGCATCGAAGCCCGCGGCGCGAAAAATGCCGCTCAGCGGCCTGTGCGTCTGGCCAGGAAGCCATCCAGCGCGGCGGCGAAACTTCGGCTGTCGGCGGTGGAGAACGCCGACGGCCCGCCGCTCATGACGCCGCTGTCGCGCAGGTCGTTCATCAGCGCGCGCATCTGCAGCCGCTCGTGGATGGTGCCCGGCGCGAACCACTCGCCGCGCGGTTCCAGCGCGTGCGCACCGCGCGCCAGCACCGCCGCCGCCAGCGGAATGTCGGCGGTGATCACCAGATCGCCGCTGCCCACCGCCTCTTCGATGTAGCGGTCGGCCGCGTCGAAGCCGTGCGCCACCTGTACGGCGCGGATGTGCGGCGACGGCGGCACGCGCAGCAGCTTGTTGGCGACCAGCGTCAGCTGCAGGCCGGTGCGCGTGGCGGCGCGGAACAGGATGTCCTTGACCGGTGCCGGGCAGGCGTCGGCATCGACCCAGATGGCCGGCGCCATGCTCACATCAGCCACCACAGCAGCAGCGCCAGCGTGACGAAGAAGCCGAACAACGCCACCGCCTCTTCGCTGTGCGGCTCGCCGCGCGGCGGCGGATAGCGCCCCAGCGTCAGCACGCGCAGCGTGAGCCAGCCGGGCAGGTAGAACAGCCCGACCGTCACCAGATTGAGGACGAAGATGGCGCGCAGCACGGCGGCCTCAGTCGAGCGCCTTGCGCAGCAGTTCGTCGACCAGATCGTTCAGCGACACCTGGCGCTCGGTTGCGAGGTCGCGCAGGCGCGCCGCCAGTTCGGCCGGTATCTTCACCGCGAACGGCACCAGACCGCGCTCGGCATCGAGCCGACGCTGTTCCTTGCGGTCCACGACCGGTGCTGCGCCCAGCGCGCTTTTTGCCCCGGCGGCGTGCTTCATCTGCGCCACCACCTTCAGTCTTTCGTTCTTGTACAGATCGGTTTTCTTCACGTCGGTATCCTGTGCGGTCTTTCGAATCGCGCACATTGTCGGCCATGGCTCTGAAATCCACCATCTACAAGATCAAATTGAACGTGTCCGACATGGACCGGCCGCATTACGGCGAGTACGCGCTGACCGTCGCCCGCCACCCGTCGGAGAGCGACGAACGCATGATGGTGCGCGTGCTGGCCTTCGCGCTGCACGCCGACGAGGACCTGCGTTTCGGCCGCGGCCTGAGCACCGAAGACGAGGCAGACCTCTACGCCCAGGACCTGACCGGCGCCATCCGGCTGTGGATAGACGTCGGCCTGCCGGACGAGCGCCTGGTGCGCAAGGCGGCCGCCCGCGCCGAACAGGTGGTGGTGCTGAACTACGGCCGCACCGCCAACCAGTGGTGGGAACAGTCGAAGGCCACGCTGGCCAAGCTGTCCAACCTCACCGTCTACCGCCTGTCCACCGCCGACAGCCAGGCGCTGGCCAGCCTCGCGCAGCGGGGGGCCGACCTGCAGTGCATCGTGCAGGAAGGGCAGCTCTGGCTGGGCGACGACGGCGCGATGCTGCAGCCGTCGCTGGAGAGGGTGTTCGGCCGCGGGTGACAATCGTGGATCAGCGTCGCTGCGCCCAATACGCCGGGCGGCGGCGCTGGTGGGCGATCGCCTGCACGATGATTGCGTCGGACGTGATGCGGTAGATGACCGAGTATGGGAAACGCTTGATCGGCAGAGCGCGCATGCGCGGGGAAACCGGCTTGCCAAGCTCGGGGTGCGCCAGAATCATGGAGGCCGTGTTGTTGAACTGTTCCACGAAGGCGGCCGCAATGCGTGCGCTGGCCTGCTTCAGGTAGTAATTACGCGCCTCAGTCAGTTCGTCCAGTGCGGGTTCAAGCAGGATGACCTTCATCCGGCGGCTTGGCCGGGAAGGCCAGCTCGCAAGCGGGTCAGGGCATCTTCAAGGCTGATTGCCCCGATTTCACCGCGGTCATGCGCATCAGCGCGACGCTCGGCCTCCGCAATCCACTCGGTGAGGGTTTCATCCTCTTCATCGAGGCTGGCCAGCAGACGTTCGGCGAGATGGACTCGGTCCGCCTGCGGCAACTGCATCAAGGTCGCCTCAATGGTTTCAAGGGTGGAGGGCTTCACGTGAGAACTCCTTTGGCGCTGCGCTATGCGCTGAATCATAGCAGTCGCTCCATCTACTTCTACTCACGGACGATTTTATGCTCGGGACGCTTCTCAACCCTTCTTCGCCACGCTGCGCCGGACAGCCTGCGCCTGAGCGCGCTGCATCCGCATCAGCCGCTGGCGCACGCCGTCGGAGTCCATCCACACGTCGCTGCCCTTCAGGATGCGGCTGATTTCGCTGTCGCTGAGGAAGGGCGAGCAGAGCCGGGTCGTCATCTTCTCGAACCAGCTGCTGACCGCGGCCACCTGCGCCTGCTGCTCGCTGCCGCGACCATCGAGGCTGCCGGTGTAGGTGTGGAACATGAGCTGGCAGTTGTCGTGCACCACCAGTTCGTCGCCGCTGAGGAAGATGAAGGCGGCCATCGAGAAAGCGCGCGCTTCGAGCACCGTGACCACGTGCGCCTCGGAGGCGCGGATGTTGTTGATGATCTGCAGACCGGTGTCGAATTCGCCGCCCGGCGAATTCAGGTGCAGATAGATCAGATCGGTCTCGGCCGCGGTGCGCAGCGTATAGAACAGATCGGTGTAGTGGTGCGGCTCGCGGATCTCGCCGCACAGATAGTAGGAAATCTGATGGATGGGCATCTGCCGTTCGTAGCGGGCGAGACCGCGGAAAGGTTCGGCGTCCGTCATTCCGTTCTCGTCGTCGTCCGGCAGTGCGGGGTGGCGCGGCATCGTGAAATCCTCCGTGTGCGCCCGGATTATCGGTCGTCCGCCATGCCGTTACCAAGCTGCGCTGCGGCACGGCGGGCGCTCGGCCCGACTACGGTGGGTATTGCGCGCCGACCCGGAAGAACTCCTTGATCAGGAAGTCCTCCAGTTCCTTCTGATGTTCCGGTCGCGCCGACAGCACGACGGTGCGGCCCAGGCGCAGCGATTCCCAGTTGAAGTTGCCGCTGTAGTAGCGGCGTATCAGCTCGATCATGCGCTGCACGACGGCGCGTTCGATGTCGCCGTTCAGGCCGGCGTCGACCTCGATGAATTCGCGCCGCGCATTGCCGGCGTCGGTGGTCCAGCCGCGGAACACGAAGGCGGCCGTGCGCACGCTCTTGCGGGTGATCTGGAACACGCCGTTGGTGCCCGGCTGCTGCAGATTGCGCTTGATGTTGGCGGCGGCGATGTCGTCGGCCGACGGGCCGCGTTCGCGGGCGCGCGCAGCGGCGTTCTCGCCGGCGGCGGCCTCTTCGGCAAGTCGGCGTTTTTCGCGCTGGGCGGCGACGAAGGACGCCATATCGGTCGGCGCGTCCGGTGCAACGGCGGGTTTGGGCGGCGGCGGGGCAGGGGCGGGTTCGGGCACCGGCACGCGGGCGACCGGCGGTTCGGTCGGCGCTGGTGGCGCCTTGCGGGCCTTTTCGCGCTTCTTCTGCGGCGGCTGCTTCTTCGGCTGCGGTGCCGGCGGCGTCGGTGCGGCGGCCGGAGGGGGCGCCGACGCCGCCTTGCGCGGTTCCTCCGGCGTGATCATGCGCACGCTGATCGGCTGGTTCGCGCTGAGTGGCTGCTCCGGTTCCGCCTTCGGCCGCATCACCCACCACAGCGCGAGCGCGTGGATCAGCAGTGCCAGCACGAGGGCAATCAACCCGCTGGGGCGGACGCGGAAATGCAGGCTGGTGTCGCCGAGTGGACCGGTCTCGACGCTCAGCGAGAACGGTGCGAGGCTGTCGGCCCGCCGGCGGTTGCGCGGGTGTTCGGGGTGTGCGGCGTGCATGGGCTGTTCAGGCGGCTGCGGACGGGCGGGCTGTCCGGTCGCGTCCGCCAGTGGCGTCCGCAGCAGTGAGTCCTTCATTCCTGTTCAGCGTTGGGTCTGCAATCGGGTGAAGCGTTGGGTCGGACAGTCGGCGGGTCAGCGGGCGGTCGGTTTGACCGCGCCGCAATCGGCGGCGATCCAGCGCGCGTCGGTGTCAGCCTTCATCGACCCCTCAGCCGACTGCATGTTCATTTTCGACGTGAAATGGGTCGGACTGTCGATCACCGCCTCGAAGTCGCCGCTGGCTTTCGGATTGGTGCAGCTGATCTTGCCCTTGACCGATTTCGCGGTGTTCGTGACGTTGCTGTAGGAGCAGCTGCCATCGTTCTTGCCGGAGTAGATGTCGCTGCGCTTGGCGTCGTCCGGCGTGATGCAGACGCGGACCGCGCCGCCGCTGCCCATGGCCACGCCCTGCGCGGCCATCTGCTGTTCCATCATCTTGCGCGCTTCCGGCGGCATCTTCTTCATTTCTTCCTGCATGCGCGCCATCTGCGCCGACATGTCGGGCATGCCCGGCATGCTCATCGCCGACTTGAATTCCCACAGGCCGGGCTTGATGTCGGCGGCGTGCGCCGGGCCGAGTGAGGCCAGCGCGAGTGCGGCAGGAACGAGCAGTCCTTTCATCGGGTGTCCTCTCCATCTGGAAGCGTGCCGGGCGGCACCGGTGCGGCGTAACTGGCAATCAGGATGAGCGCGCCGATGCCCAGCAGCGAACCGGTCCATTCGACCGTACCGGCGCCGGCCAGGTCGATCATCAGCATCTTGGCGCCGACGGCGGCCAGCAGCGCAAAGCCGGCAAACCACAGCGTGCGCGTACCGCGTCGTGTCGCGTACACCATCAGCGCCAGCGCGCTCAGCGCCCAGGTCAGCGACAGCGTCGCCTGCAGAAGGGTGGATTGGAACATGGCGGTGGCCGACCACGCCACCCCGGCGAGGTGATGCACGCTGCGGGCCGCCAGTGCCGACACCCACAGCAGGCCGGCGGCGCCGACCAGAGGCACCGGCAGCAGGCCGCTGCGCGCCAGCCACAGCAGCGCGGCGACGCTGGCCAGGTCGAGCGCCGACGCCAGCGGCAGATAGGGCAGGGCGGAGCCGCCGTCGTGGCCGAACTGCAGCGCGACGACCGTCAGCAGCAGAAGGCCGGCGACCGGCCACAGCACGGCGCGCGCATAGGCCTCGGGGGCGGCGGCCAAGGGCCAGGCGTCCGTCTGCTCCTCGTCGTGCAGTGCGGCGTGGAGTGTGCGGCCGGCAATGAGCCAGACGAGGATCCAGGCAAGCCAGCCCCACAGGTCCTGCCCCGGCAGCCAGTCGGCCAGCCAGCCGCCGGCTTCGATGCCGACCGACAGCAGCAGCGTCCACGCGGTGGCGATGTGGCGCGGGGTGTTCAGCAGCGCCGCGCCGTCGTCGTCCTGCCGGCGCAGCACCCACAGATGGGTGGCCCAGGCCAGCGGCAACGCGAGCGCCATCGCACCGTACAGCAGGTGCCCGTGCTGGTCCCAGCCGAGCAGGCTGCCGGCCCACAGGACGGGCAGCGTCAGCGCCGCCAGCGCGCGGGCGGTGATGAAGTCGCGTCCGCGGCCCTGCTGTTCGGCGAAGGCGGCGCTGGCGACGCCGAACAGCAGCGCGATGGCCGGCTGCAGGTCGTGCGGCACGAAGTCGTCGATGTCGGCCAGGCCACCGAACAGCCACCAGCCGGCCAGCCACAGCGTGAGCGCTTTCGGCAGCCAGTCGGCGCCGGCGCCGGTCTGGCGCAGCACGCGCACCGAGGACAACGCGGCACCGGCCAGCAGCAGGCAGCCCAGCGTGCGGCCGTTGAGCAGCGGCCAGGCGACGGTCAGCGTGTCGAGCGAGGCGGCGAGCCAGAAGCCGGCGGCGCCCTGCAGTGCGGCACCGGCCCACAGCGTCAGTCGCGACGCGCGGGCGCAGCCGTACCACAGCGCCGCCGCGCCTTCGACCGCGTAGATGGCGGCGGTCATCTGCAGGTCGAACGCCAGCGGCACAGCCAGCGTCAGCAGCGCGGCGCCGATGCCGGCGTGGGCGCGGAAGGTGAGTGTTTCGTCCGGCGCGCGGCTGCGCAGCAGGCCGGCCAGTCCGAGGTAGTACAGCCCGGCCAGCGCGGCACTGATCGCCGCGCCGTACTCATAGGGCTGGACCAGTGCCGCCTGCAGTACGCCGGCGGCCAACGGCGGGCCGAACAGCAGGCTGCCGGACTGCCAGCCGGCGGCGCCCGGCGCGCGCAGCACGGTCTGGGCGACGTGGGTGGCCGTGAACAGCACGAAGAAGGCGATCAGGAAGCCCTGCACCACCAGGTAGTCGTCCGCCACATAGCTGCGCAGGCCCCAGCCGGCGCCGACGGCGAAGGTGAACAGGAAGCCGGCGAAGATGAGCGCGCGCCAGGCGCGCCGCCAGCTCAGCGCGATGATGAATGCGTCGAGCAGCAGGTAGTAGCTGAACAGCACGACGTACTGGCCCTGCCCACTGGACGCCAGCATCGGCGCGACGAAGGCGCCGGACAGGCCAAGCAGCGCCAGCACCTGCGAGCTCTGCCGCGCGGCGCTGACCGCGCAGGCGACGCCGAGCGCGGCAAAGAGCAGGAAGGCGGGCGCCGGCCCGATGAAGCCGTAGCGCGCCAGCGCGAAATAGACCGCCAGGTAGAGCAGCGCGAAACCGCCGCCCTGGATCGCCAGCGCGAACATGCGGCGCGGTCCGTCACCGGGCAGACGCAGGCCGAACCCGATCATCGCCACGCCGGTGGCGACGGCGGCGGCCAGCCGCAGCTCCGGCGGCAGCCAGCCGGCCTGGGCGGCCAGGCGCAGCGCCGACGCGACGCCGAAGAACAGTACGATGACGCCGATGCGCGCCAGCGGGTTGCTGCCCATCAGGCGCGACCACAGTGCGGCGAGCGGACGGGCGATGTCGTCGCGTTCGGCAGCGTCGGCTGCCGGCGGCAGCGGGCGCGCGGAGACGCGTACGCCCTCCGCGTGCAGCGTGTCGAGCGGTGCGGCCTGTGTGCTGACCGAAGCCGGCTCGACCGCGGCCGCGGCGACGGCCGGCGCTGCTTCGGTGCCGGCCGTTGTCGCCGCTTCGTCCGGCACCGCGCTCGTGGCTTCCGGGCCGGCTGTCGCCGCCGGCCGCGCCTTCAGCGCTTCGTAAAGCCAGCGCGTCTTGTCGTCGAGTTCGCGCAGGCGATCCTGCACTGCGCGTTCGCGCGCGGCGGTGCGCGCCGACACCCACAGGCCTGCAGCAAGGCCGGCGAGGGCGCCGAAGAAGGCTTCGACCTCGCCGTGCGCGGCGCCGGCGATCAGACCGAGAATGCAGAGAATGGCGGTCAGCATCGGCGCGCTCCGTCGAGATCGAGGATGGTCATCGCCGATCGCCGCGCAGGCCGGCGACGATGGCCTGCAGTGCGTCCGGTGTCGCAGCCTCCGGCGCCACTGCCGGCGCGCCGACCAGTTCGATGCGGTTGAACAGGCCGCGGCGCAAAGGTTTGGTCATCGCCGGGCCGCCCTTGCGCGAAAAGAAGCTGCCCCACAGGCCGCGCAGCGCCAGCGGCACCACCGGTACCGGCGTGCGCGCGACGATGCGCGTGATGCCCGGTTTGAAGGGGTAGATGTCGCCGGTGTCGGTGATCAGTCCTTCCGGGAAGATGCCTACGAGTTCGCCCGCTTCCAGCGCGGCAGCGATGTCGTCGTAGGCGCGCTCCAGCAGCTTCGGGTCTTCCTTGGCCGACGCGATCGGGATGCAGCGGTTGGTGCGGAACACGAAGCGCAGCACCGGCAGGCGGAAGATGGCGTGGTGCATGACGAAGCGTATCGGCCGCGGGCAGGCGGCGGTGATCACCAGCGCGTCGACGAAGCTCACGTGGTTGCACACGATGACCGCCGGACCGTCGGCGGGAATGTTCTCCAGTCCCTTCTTGTCGAGCCGGTACACCGTGTGCACCAGCAGCCACACGATGAAGCGCATCAGGAATTCCGGCACCAGCGTGTAGATGAAAACCGCCACCGCCGCGTTGAACAGCGCGGCCACCAGGAAGAGCTGCGGAATGTTCAGCCCCGCCTCGAACAGCAGCAGGCTCACGCCAGCGGACGCGACCATGAAACCGGCGTTCAGGATGTTGTTGGCGGCGATCACGCGTGCCGCGTGGCTGCGTTCGCAGCGGGTCTGGATCAGCGCATACAGCGGCACGATGTAGAGGCCGCCTGCCGCGCCGAGCAGCGCGATGTCGATCAGCATGCGCCAGTGCGCCGCGTGCTGCAGGAATGCGCTCACGCTGCCGTCGCCCGGCAGCGGCGCCGACGGCGTGGCGAAGAACAGATCGACGCCGAACAGCGTGAGGCCGATCGCGCCGAAGGGCACCAGACCGATCTCGATGCGGCCGCCGGACAGCTTTTCGCACAGCAGCGAACCGGTGCCGACGCCGACCGAGAACACCGCCAGCAGCAGGATGAACACGTTCTCGCCGCCACCCAGCACGTCGGACGCGTAGACCGGGAACTGCGCCAGCAGCGTAGCGCCGTAGAACCAGAACCACGATATGCCGAGCAGCGACAGCCACACCGTGCGGTTGCCGACGGCGAAGCGCAGGTTGTCACGGGTCGAGCTGGCCGGGTTCCAGTCTATGCGCATGGCCGGGTCGGGTGCTGGCGAGCGCGGAATGCCGCGGCTGGTCCACCAGCCGGCGATCGCCAGCAGCAGCACGGCGGCCGACAGGCCCCAGGCGTCGGTCACGCCGACCAGCCAGGCGCCGAGTATCTGGCCGAGCAGGATGGCGACGAAGGTGGCCGATTCGACCAGCCCGTTGCCGCCGACCAGTTCGCCGTCGTGCAGGTGCTGCGGCAGGTAGGCGTACTTGACCGGTCCGAACAGCGTCGATTGCGTGCCCATCAGGAACAGTGCCAGCACCAGTGCCGGCAGGCTGGCGGCGACGAAACCGATGGCGCCCAGGCCCATCACCGCGATCTCGATCACCTTGGACAGCCGCGCCAGCATCGCGCGGTCGTACTTGTCGGCGATCTGGCCGCAGGTGGCCGAAAACAGGAAGAAGGGCAGGATGAACACGCCGGGCAGCACGGTGGCGAGCAGCGCCGGCGACACGTCGGTGATGCTGCCGGCGCGGAAGGTGAGCAGCGTAATCAGCGCGGTCTTGAACACGTTGTCGTTCAGCGCGCCCAGCAGCTGGGTCAGGAAGAAGGGGCGGAAACGCGTTTCCTTCAGCAGATGAAATTGCGAGCTCATGACGTTCTCCGCAGCAGCCGGTACGCGACGAAGGCGATCACCGCGGCGGCGCCGACCAGCCAAACGATCAGCGCGCGACGCGACGCCGGCAGCGGCTCCTTCGGTGCCTGCGGGTCGCGCAACTCGTCCGGGAAGGCGCGTGGCGGCGCTGGCCGCACCACCCACTGGCTGCGGTCGGCCGGCACGCGCGCCATGTATTCCTCGTAGCTGGCGACCGGTGCGCTGCCGAAGGCGCGCGAGGACGGAATCTGCGGCACGCGCACGAACAGGACCGCCTCGACGTCGTCGGCCAGCAGGCGTTCCAGCCCCTGGTCCATCACCTTGCCCTGGGTCAGCCTGCCGAGCAGGTCGCTGCCGGCGACGTTGAAGGCGACGAAAGGAAACAGCCCGCTGCGCTCGGCCATCATGTAGTCGAAGGCCTGCAGGCCGCTGCTCACGCTCATGTCCTTGATCGCCATGTACGGCAGTCCGAGCCACGCCTTGGCTTTCGAGGTCGGGCCCAGGGTCGGGATGCTCCAGCCGAGCGAGCGCAGCGTGTCCAGACTGAGGCCGGCGCAGTTCGCGCTGGCGTGCCGGTAGCTGAAATCGTGCCGGTAGAAGTGGTTGAACACGCGCGCGATGCCCTGGTCGTACAGGCGCGCCGCGCGGTCGTCGCGCAGCACGGCGACCAGCATGTAGGACGGGCGGTACCAGCTCTGGCCGCCGTTGAGGTCGGTCAGGTAGGCGTCCATCGTCAGCATCGAGGCGACGATGCCCTTTTCGCTGTACGCGTCGAGGTTGTAGAAGTTGGCGACCAGCCAGTCCTTCCACTCGCCGCGCGCGCCCATGACGCCGGTGGCGATCGCGAAGTGACCGCCGTGTGCCTCGTCGTCGTCGCCCTGCGCGCCGTTGAGCATGATGGCCAGCACCGGCTTGCCGGCCGCTGCGCGCGCGGCACCCGCCGTGCGCTCCCACAGCAGACGCGTCGACGCCGGTATGCGTGCGCCGCCGTCGTCGGCGCGCACCAGCGTGGCCAGCGTTTCGCCGTCCTGCAGTGGCGACGGCGTCAGTGCGGCGAGGTCGATGTCGAAGGACGACGGCCAGATCGTGCGCGCGGTGAAGCTGTCGCCCGATCGCGCGCCGCGCAGAGAGAGCCGCTGGCCCTGCAGCCAGGCGGTGCTGTCGGCGTTGAACCAGGACACGTTGGATGGCAGCTGCGGCACCAGCGTGAAGCTGGCGCGCGTGCTGTCGGCGAAGCTGAGCATGCGGCCGTCGGAGTCGAGCTGCGCGTCGTGTGCGACGAGCGGTGAGCCGAGCCAGATCAGCGCGGGCTTCTGCGCGTCCGGCTGCCATTCGTTCGCGTATGCCCACTGCCGCACGTCGTCCTGCGCCGGCAGCGTGGCGACGAAGCCTGCGGCGTCGGCCAGCGGCACGGCGATGGTGTCGTCCGCGAAGTACCACAGCGCCTGTGGTGGCGTCGCGCAGTCGGTGCAGCGGCCGGTCGCGAGGCGGAAGTCCTGGCCGGCGTACAGGCCGATGCGGCTGTCGGCCAGCGCGTCGCGCGGTGCGGCGGGCGTGGAAGGGGCACTCGTCATGAGTGCCAGTGTAAGGAGGGCGGCGGGAATGCGCATGCGTTGTGGAGTCTGTCGGATGTAGGGTCAGGCGTTCGGGAAGGCGCGCGCGGCTTCGAACACACGGTTGGCGAAGCGGTGCCGGCCGTCGCGCAGCAGGCGCTTGAGCATGAAGTCGAACAGCAGCGGATTGTGGTCGCGCACCTGTTCGAGCACTGGTGCGGCGGTCGCGTCGAGCAGGCCGGCGCGCGCCAGTGAGGCCGGCGACATCAGCGGCAGGATGCCCGGCAGCGGATAGTCGGAGCCGTAGAGCAGGCGGTCGTGCCAGTCCTCGCGGCGCAGCAGGGCGCGCACCACTTCGACCTCGCGGTTGCGCAGCGTGATCGCTGAAATGTCGCCATAAAGACGACCTCTGCGGCGTTCGCCCATCAGTCGTGCGAACAGGTCGAAGCTGCTGCGCAGCGGCGCGCCGCGGCCGGCGTCGAGGTCGACGTCCTGGCCCATCGTTGCACAGTGCGCGACGATGACGGTGACGCCGTGATCGAGCGCGCGGCGCAACCGCAGCGGGTTGCCCAGTTCCTGCCCGCCCGCGCCGTGTACCGCCTTCTCCTCGCCGGCGTGGCTGATCAGCGGCAGGCCGAGCCGGGCGGCGGCAGCGTAGAAGCGGTCGCAGCGTCCGGAGGCCGGGTCGATACCCATTGCCGGCGGCAGCCACTTGATCGCGCGCGCGCCGTCGCGCGCCGCCGCTTCGAGCGCGTCCACCGCATCTTCGCGGTAGGGGTGGACCGAGCACACCCATTCGAAGTGGTCCGGGTTGCCGCGGGCGACGTCACGCGCGTAGGCGTCGGGCACGTGGAAGGCGGTGTGCTCGGGCAGATGACGGCCGGCCTCGTCGTAAGCGCGCTCGAACGCGAACAGCATGAGCTTGAAGCCGGCCGGCAGCGCTTCGACCAGATTGTGCAGGCGGTCGACATAGCTGGCGTCGACGCGGCCCGGGTCTTCGTGCGCGCAGCCGGCGTTCAGGTAGAACAGGCGCTGCACGTATTCGGCCGGGTGCAGCGGGCTCAGCATGCGCGGCGTCATTTCGATGCCGCGGCCGGAGTCGCCGGTGCCGGCGAGGTGCACATGAACGTCGCGCAGCAGCGTCGTGTCGAGACCGTCGAACACCTGCGCCATCAGCTCGTGGCCAGCCAGTTCGGGCGGCAGCGCGGCCAGGCAGGGATTCATCAGCTGGCTGCGCGCCACCGTGCTCAGCGCCCAGCCGCCAGCCACGGCGCCGCCGAGCAGCAATCCCGATTTCAGCAAGTGTCGACGGCGAAGGTCCATGGTCAGGAGGCTTCCGCCATCTGCTTCAGCGTCACGTAGTCGGTCTTGCCGGTGCCGAGCAGCGGCAGCGCGTCGACGACGACGATCTTGCGCGGTACCGCGATTTCCGGCGCGCCACGCTCGCGGGCGGCCGCCTGCAACCCGTCGCGGCCGAGTGCGGTATCGGTGGTGAACAGCACGATGGTCTCTCCGCGCACGGGGTCGGGCTGGGTCGAGGCCGCGTGCTGCGCGGCCGGGCTGGCGGCGGTGGCGAGCTTCTCCACCGTTTCCAGCGAAATCATTTCGCCGGCCACCTTGGCGAAGCGCTTGACCCGACCGACGATGCGCACGAAGCCGTCGTCGTCGAATTCGATCACGTCGCCGGTGTCGTACCAGCCGTCGCCGGCTTCCGACGACGGCGTCTGCAGCACGCCCGGCCTGTCCCATTTCAGGTAGCCGCTCATCAAGTTGGGCCCGCTGACGTGCAGCACGCCGCCGCGGTCGATGCCGGCGACCGGCATCAGTTTCGCGTGCAGGCCGGGCAGCAGCTGACCGACAGTGCCGGAGCGGTAGGCCATCGGCGTATTGACGGCCAGCACTGGCGCGGTTTCGGTTGCGCCATACCCTTCGAAGATGCGCAGACCGAACTTCTCGAACCACGCGCTGCGCACCGATTCCGAGAGCTTCTCGGCGCCGGCGATGACGTAGCGCAGCCGGTAGAAGTCGTACGGATGGGCGAACTTCGCGTAGTTGCCGAGGAAGGTACTGGTGCCGAGCAGCACGGTGCAGTTGCGGTCGTAAGCGAGTTCCGGAATGACGCGATAGTGCAGCGGCGACGGATAGAGGAACACGTTGGCGCCAGTCAGCAGCGGCAGCAGGCCGCCGGCGGTGAGGCCGAAGGAGTGGAACAGCGGCAGCGCGTTCAGGATCTTGTCGTCGACCGAGAAGTCGATCACCGCGCGGATCTGCGCGATGTTGGCGAGCAGCGCGCGATGCGACAGCACGACGCCCTTGGGCTTGCCTTCCGAGCCCGAGGTGAACAGCACCACCGCCGGCGCTTCGGGCGACAGCTTCTCGGCCGCCAGCCGCGGTGCCCGCATCGCCCACAGCATGAGCCACAGCTTGTCGGCCAGCGTGATGCGCTCGCGCAGGTCCTCCAGGTAGTGCAGCTCGACACCCTGCAGCGCCGCCAGCTTGTCGCCGAGTTTGGCCTGTTCGACGAAGGCGCGCGAGGTGACGATGATGCGCAGTTCGGCGGCGGTGCACGCGGCCTGCATGCCGTCGACGCCGGCGGTGTAGTTCAGCATCGCCGGTACCCGGCGGTGCGCGTTCAGGCCGAACACCAGGCCCAGCGTCGGCGCGAGATTGGGCAGCAGCACGCCGACGCGTTCGTCCGGCCGCGTGATGCGGGCGACGATGCGGCCGAGCGCGAATGCCATCTTCAGCAGATCGCCATATGAATACTCGATCTGCTTCATGTCCTCGACCAGCCGGCGGCTGCGGCCGTGGATCTCGGCGGCGTCGCACAGCGCGCCGAACAGCGTCTGCTGCGGACGCGAGGCGAAGATCATTTCCTGCATCAGCCGGCGCATCGCTTCGCCTGCGCGGCGGCGGCGCTCCTTCGCGCTGCCTGCCTCCGGCATCGCGATCTTCGTGGCCGGCAGCACGGTGATCGCGATGCGCGGGAACAGCGATTTCGGGTAGCGGCCGGACACGCGTGAGAAATAGCTGCGCGACGCGCCGTCGAGTCGCACCGGCAGCACGGTGGCACCGGTCTTTGCGGCGACGAAGGCGGGGCCGTCGTACACCTTCATCAGGCTGCCCGTCGTGGTGATGCGCCCCTCCGGGAAGATGACCACCGGGCGACCGGATTCGAGCAGGCGTATCACCTTCTTCATCGCCATCGGGCTGGTCGGATCGACCGCGAGGTAGTCGACCAGGGACAGCAGGAGCCGGAAGAAGGGATTGCGCGCGACACCGGTGTGCACGACGAACACCGGATCCATCGGCAGGAAGAGGCCGAGCAGCAGGCCGTCGAGGAAGGATTCGTGGTTGGCGACCACCAGCAGGCGTTCCTGCCGTTCCGGCGGCGATGCCGGTGGCGTGATGCGGAACAGCAGTCGGCAGACGAAGGTGAGCAGGGGACGGACAAGGCTACGCAGCATGAATGCTCCGCGGGTTCAGAAAAGTAGTTCGGCCGGATGCGGATGGCCGAGGAAGTCGAGCGGACTGGCGCTGGCGCCATAGGCGCCGGAGCAATGCACGACCAGCAGATCGCCGGGCTGCGCGCGCGGCAGGTCGATGTCGCGCGCCAGCACGTCGAAGGGCGCGCACAGCGGACCGGCGACGCTCACCCGTTCGATCGCATCGGTCGGCGTCTGTGGATGCAGCGTCATCGGGAAGTTCGCCGGCTGTAACCGATCCGGCTGCAGCGTCGCGTGCAGGTGCTGGTGTGCGCCGCCATCGACGATGAGCCAGGTACGTCCACGCACCGTCTTGCGGTCGATCACGCTGCAGACGTAGATGCCGGCCTCGGCCACCAGGTAGCGGCCCGGTTCGAGCGCGAGCCGGGCCTGCGGGTGACGCGCCCGCAGCGTCTCGTCCAGCGCGTGCAGATGGGCAGCCACTGGCGCGAAGTCGAGTGGCCGTTCATCGTCGGCGATGGCAACGCCGAAGCCGCCTCCCAGATTCAGCCAGGGCAGCGCAAGGTCGGCCGCGTCGGCGATCTGCATGGCTTCGGCAAAACAGCGGGCGTGCAGCGCGACGATCTCCGCCGCGTCCAGCATGCGCGAGGCACAGTAATAATGCAGGCCGCCGAATTCGAGTTCGTGCCGGCGCACGGCTGCGATGGCGCTGCCCAGTTGCGCGCTGTCGATGCCGAAGAAGCTGTCGCCACTCATACGTACCCGTGAGCCGGCGATCGCGAAGTCCGGATTGGCGCGCAGCGCTACGCGTGCCTGGCGTCCCAGCTGCCTGGCGATGTGCGCGATGCGTTCGATCTCGCCGACCGATTCGGCGCAGATGCGCACGCCGGCTTCGATCGCCGCCGCCAGTTCGGTGTCACGCTTGCCCGGACCGGTGAAGCCGATGTGCGTGGCGGAAAAGCCGGCGTCGAGCGCGCGCGCCAGTTCCCCGCCCGAACTGACGTCGGCGCCGTCGAGCCGTGTGCTGATGCACTGCAGCAGCGCTGGCAAGGGATTGGCCTTTACCGCGTAGCACAGCTGCAAAGTGGCGGGCAGGGCGGCGCGCAAGGCGTCGATGCGAGCGAACACGGCCGCGCTGTCGACGGCATAGAAAGGGGTGCAACCGGCGCGCTGCGCCAGGGCCGACAGTCTGTCTGCCGCGAGTCCGGGAGCCGACCTGCTCACCGGTGCGCGTCCAGGTAGTCGATGACGGTCTGCAGCCGCTGTATCAGCGTGTCGGCCTGCAGCCGGAAGTGGATTTCTCGGCCGTGCCGGGTCCGTTCGAGCACGCCGGCCTCGCACAGCAGTTTCAGGTGATGCGACACGGTCGGCCGGCTCAGTGAGGAGGCGCGGGTCAGTTCGGTCACGTTGAGGCTTTCGCCTGGCTCGAAGGTGAGCAGGATGCGCTGCCGCTCCGGGTCACCGAGCGCGGCGAACAGACGGGAGTAGTCCTGCCAGTCGGCAGGAATGGTCTGGGCGTAGTCGTTTCTCATGTCGAAAAATATCGACTATTTTCAGATCGAGGTCAAGCGTCGGCGGCGAGCGGAGCGTGCGAAATGTTTTCTTTTTGCTCGATCCGATGCACACGCACTGTTCCGGGGCAAAATCCGGGAACTTCTTGACGGCGGCTGTAAGCGTATGTATCGTCAAGGGCTTTGCGCGCGAAGCTGTGCTGGTTCGGCTCGTCGCAGTGCGAACACTTGTGTCTTATAGAAGATTCGAGGTTCGCGGACTTTGGGTGGTGCGGATGCGTGGAAGGCCTGCTGCATGTTGAAAGCGATCATGCTGCAGCTTTCGCTGGTGCTCGTCATGGTGGGCATCGCGCTGTTCGTCGGGGGCTGGATGGCTGGACTGTCCGCCCTGCTCGGTGGCGTGAGTTATGCGGTGCCGAGTCTCCTGTTCGCGATACGTCTCGGTCGTCTGGCGCGCCCAGGGGCGCAGGCCGCGGTGTCGTACCCGCTTGAATTCTTCCTCGGCGAGGCGATCAAGGTCGTCTCGACGATTGGGCTGCTGTTGCTGTGCCACTACCTCGTGCCCGGATTGTCGTGGGGCTGGTTCTTGGGAGGTCTGGGTGCGGCGCTGCAGGCAGGTTTTTTTGCTTTCTTGTTCAAACACTGACATGGCATCTGGAACCGAACTGGCGACTGAAGTGGCCCACGGCCCGACCCCCGGCGAATACATCGCCCACCATCTGACCTTCCTGAACAACACCGGCGAGAAGCAGGTCGAGTTGATCAACTGGAATCTGGTCAACCTCGATACCGTTTTCTACTCCGTGCTGCTCGGCGTTCTCGCGCTGTTCGTGCTTTACCGCGCCGCGGCGAAGTCGACGTCCGGCGTGCCGGGTCGCTTCCAGGCAGCGGTCGAAATCCTGGTCGAGATGGTTGCCGACCAGGCCAAGGGCCTGATCCACAGCGAAGAATCGCGCCGTACCGTGGCACCGCTCGCCCTCATCGTCTTCGTCTGGATCTTCCTGATGAACGCGATGGACTTCCTGCCGCTCGATCTGCTGCCGCGCATCTGGGAAGGCATCTACGCCTCCGCAGGTCACGATCCGCACCACGCCTACATGCGCGTCGTGCCGACCGCCGACATCAACGCGACCATGGGCATGTCGATCGCCGTTCTGCTCGTGTGTCTGTACTACAACGTCAAGATCAAGGGCGCCGGCGGCTGGGCGCACGAACTGATCTCGGCGCCGTTCGGCGACAAGCTCATCCTGGCGCCGTTCAACTTCGCGATGAACGTCATCGAATTCCTTGCCAAGACCGTGTCGCACGGCATGCGTCTGTTCGGCAACATGTTTGCCGGCGAACTCATCTTCATGCTGATCGCGCTGATGGGTGCCGCCTGGACGGGTGCCAACGCGCCGAGCTTCCTGCTCGCCTTCGGCCACATCGTTGCAGGTTTCGCATGGGCGGTGTTCCACATCCTCGTGGTCGCGCTCCAGGCATTCATCTTCATGATGCTGACGCTGGTGTACATCGGTCAGGCACACGAAGGTCACTGAGTTTGCAGTTGCAGTCCGGTTTGTTGTTTTCGTTTTTCTTTTAAATCTAAGGAGCTGTTATGGAACAAGTGTTCGGTCTCGTCGCCCTCGCCTGCGGTCTGATCATCGGTCTGGGTGCAATTGGTGCTTGTATCGGTATCGCGCTGATGGGCGGTAAGTACCTCGAAGCCTCGGCTCGCCAGCCGGAGCTGATGAACGCGCTGCAGGTCAAGATGTTCCTGCTGGCCGGCCTGATCGACGCCGCCTTCATTATCGGTACCGGTATCGCCCTCTGGTTCGCCACTTCGACCTTCCTGAAGTAAGAACGGCATCCGCCCCAACACCGATTTATTGAAGGGAAAGTTGCCGTGAATCTGAACGCAACGCTCATCATCCAGATCGTCGTGTTCCTGACTTTTGTGTGGTTCACGAAGAGCTTCGTGTGGCCGCCGATCGTCAAGGCTCTCGACGAACGCGCGAAGAAGATCGCTGACGGGCTGGCGGCTGCGGACAAGGCAAAGGCAGATCTGGCCAACGCGGAGAAGAAGTCGATCGAGGAACTGCGCGCAGCGCGCGAGTCCGCGGCCGAGCTCCGTTCGGGTGCAGAGAAGCAGGCGGCCAAGCTGGTCGAGGATGCGCGCGCGGAAGCGAATCGCATCGTCGCGGCGGCCCGCGAAGCAGCGACCACCGAAGCTGCGGCTGCAGCGCAGAAGGCGAAGGACGCCCTGCGCGACCAGGTCGCCACGCTGGCGGTCGCGGGTGCAGAACGCATCCTGCGTCGCGAGATCAACGCCCAAGTCCACGCCGATCTGCTCACCAACCTGAAGCAGGAACTGAGCTGACACCATGGCAGAGAACGTCACCATCGCGCGACCCTACGCCGAAGCCGCGTTCCAGCTGGCCAAGGAAGGCAACTCGCTGGCAGCCTGGGCTGACGCCCTCGGCCTGATGGCCGCTGCTGCCGCCGAGCCGCAGGTCAAGAAGCTGCTGGCCGATCCGACCCGCACCTCGACCGACCGTGGTTTCCTCTTCCTCACCGCAGTGCCCGGCGAACTTGCCGACGCGCATCGCAGCTTCGCACGCGTGCTGGCGCAGAACGGCCGTCTGGCCGTGCTGCCCGAAATCGCGGAGCTCTTCACCGAGCTGAAGAACGAGCACGAGCGCTGCGCCGTCGCCCACATCAGTTCCGCCTTCCCGATGGACGACGCCACCGTGTCGCGCCTGCTGGCCGACCTCGAGCCGCGTTTCGGCCGTCGCCTGGAAGCCCGGGTCACGCTCGATCCCGAACTGATCGGCGGTGTGAAGGTTGCGGTCGGTGACGAAGTGATCGATGCCTCGGTCCGCGGCAAGCTTGCCGCCATGGCCACTGCGCTACAGAACTAGGAGTTTTTTGATGAACCTCAATCCGTCTGAAATCAGCGACCTGATCAAGAGCCGGATCCAGAACCTGCAGCTGTCGTCGCAGGCGCGCACCGAGGGCACCGTGGTTTCGGTGACCGACGGCATCGTGCGCGTGCACGGCCTGGACGATGTCCAGCAGGGCGAAATGCTGGAATTCGAAGGCAACACGTTCGGTCTGGCGCTGAACCTCGAGCGCGACTCCGTCGGCGCCGTGGTTCTGGGTGACTACGAACACATTTCCGAAGGCCAGACCGTCAAGTGCACCGGCCGCATTCTCGAAGTGCCGGTCGGCCCCGAGCTGATCGGTCGCGTCGTGAACTCGCTCGGCCAGCCGATCGACGGCAAGGGCCCGATCAACGCCAAGCTGACCGACAAGGTTGAAAAGGTCGCTCCGGGCGTGATCGCACGTCAGTCGGTTTCGCAGCCGGTGCAGACCGGCCTGAAGTCGATCGACTCGATGGTGCCGGTCGGCCGTGGCCAGCGCGAGCTGATCATCGGTGACCGTCAGACCGGCAAGACCGCGGTCGCCGTCGACGCCATCATCAACCAGAAGGGTCAGAACATGACCTGCATCTACGTTGCGGTGGGCCAGAAGGCCTCGACCATCGCCAACGTGGTGCGCAAGCTGGAAGAGTACGGCGCGATGGAATACACCATCGTCGTCGCCGCCACCGCTTCCGACTCGGCCGCCATGCAGTTCCTGGCACCGTACGCCGGTTGCACGATGGGCGAATACTTCCGCGACCGCGGCGAAGACGCACTGATCGTCTATGACGATCTGTCGAAGCAGGCCGTGGCCTACCGTCAGATTTCGCTGCTGCTGCGCCGTCCGCCGGGCCGCGAAGCCTACCCGGGCGACGTGTTCTACCTGCACAGCCGTCTGCTCGAGCGCGCCGCTCGCGTGAACCCCGACTACGTCGAGAAGTTCACCAACGGTGAAGTCAAGGGCAAGACCGGTTCGCTGACCGCGCTCCCGATCATCGAAACGCAGGCCGGCGACGTGTCCGCCTTCGTTCCGACCAACGTGATCTCGATTACTGACGGCCAGATCTTCCTGGAAACCGACCTGTTCAACGCAGGCATCCGCCCGGCTATCAACGCCGGTGTGTCGGTGTCCCGCGTCGGTGGTGCGGCCCAGACCAAGATCATCAAGAAGCTGGGCGGCGGTGTCCGTCTGGCGCTGGCCCAGTACCGTGAGCTGGCTGCGTTCGCGCAGTTCGCCTCCGACCTGGACGAAGCGACCCGCAAGCAGCTCGAGCGTGGCCGCCGCGTGACCGAACTGATGAAGCAGCCGCAGTACTCGCCGCTGTCGGTCGCCCAGATGGGTGTTTCGCTGTACGCCGCCAACAACGGCTACTTCGACGACGTCGAAGTGTCCCGCGTGCTCGCTTTTGAATCGGCCCTGCACCAGTTCCTGCAGCAGAAGCATTCCGATCTGATGAACAAGATCGAGTCCTCCAAGGACCTCGACGGTGAATCGGAAAAGACGCTTGCTGCCGCGGTGGCCGAGTTCAAGAAGAGCTGGGCGTAAGCGCGCGGACAGGAGATAACCATGGCCAGCGGAAAAGAGATCCGTTCCAAGATCAAGAGCGTGCAAAACACGAAGAAGATCACCAAGGCGATGGAGATGGTGGCTGCATCCAAGATGCGCAAGGCGCAGGACAGGATGCGGGCCGCCCGGCCCTACGCCGACACGATCCGCCGTCTTGCTGCCAACCTGTCTGCCGCCACGATCAGCGACTACAAGCACCCGTTCCTCGCGACTGTCGGTCAGATCAAGCGCGTCGGCATCATCGTCGTCACCACGGACAAGGGTCTGTGCGGCGGCATGAACACCAACGTGCTTCGTCTGGCGCTGAACACGATGAAGGAGTGGGAAGGCAAGGGCGCCACCGAAATCCGCGTTGCCGCCATCGGCAACAAGGGTCTGGGCTTCATGCAGCGCATGGGCGCCAAGGTGGTGTCGCAGGTGACGCAGCTGGGCGACACGCCGCATCTGGAAAAGCTGATCGGACCGGTCAAGGTCATGATCGACGCTTTCCAAGCCGGCGAGCTCGACGCGGTCTATCTGTCCTTCACCCGCTTCATCAACACGATGAAGCAGGAGCCGGTGCTTGAGCAACTGCTGCCGCTCACGGGCGATCGTCTGGGCACGCCGGAAGGCACCTGGGATTACCTGTACGAGCCGGACCCGCAGGTGGTGATCGACGAGCTGCTCGTTCGTTACGTTGAAGCGCTGGTGTATCAGTCGGTCGCCGAAAACATGGCGTCCGAACAGAGCGCACGTATGGTGGCGATGAAGGCCGCGTCCGACAACGCAGGCAATGTCATCGGCGAACTGCAGCTGGTCTACAACAAGACCCGCCAGGCGGCGATTACCAAGGAACTGTCCGAGATCGTCGGCGGCGCCGCGGCAGTCTGATCGCGCAAACGAATTTTTGTATTGGGGATAGACGATGAATACCGGAAACATCGTTCAGTGTATCGGCGCCGTGGTGGATATCCAGTTCCCGCGCGACTCGATGCCGAAAGTGTTTGAAGCGCTGCAGCTCGACGAAGCCGATGGTTCGCACACGGCTGAAGCGGGTCTGACGTTCGAAGTCCAGCAGCAGCTGGGCGACGGCGTGGTGCGTACGATTGCGCTGGGTTCCAGCGACGGTCTGCGCCGCGGCATGAAGGTGAAGGGTACCGGCGCCGCGATCAGCGTGCCGGTCGGCACCGCCACGCTGGGTCGCATCATGGACGTGCTTGGCCGTCCGATCGACGAAGCGGGCGACATCGCCACCGAAGAACGTCGTGCCATTCACCAGAAGGCACCGAAGTTCGACGAACTGAGCCCGTCGGTTGACCTGCTGCCCACCGGCATCAAGGTGATCGACCTGATCTGCCCGTTCGCCAAGGGCGGCAAGATCGGTCTGTTCGGCGGTGCCGGTGTGGGCAAGACCGTGAACATGATGGAACTCATCAACAACATCGCGAAGAGCTACGGTGGTTACTCCGTGTTCGCCGGTGTCGGTGAGCGCACCCGTGAGGGCAACGACTTCTACCACGAGATGGAAGAGTCGAAGGTTCTCGACAAGGTGGCGATGGTGTTCGGCCAGATGAACGAGCCGCCGGGCAACCGTCTGCGCGTGGCGCTGACCGGCCTGACCATGGCCGAGAAGTTCCGCGACGAAGGCCGCGACATCCTGTTCTTCGTGGACAACATCTACCGCTACACGCTGGCCGGTACCGAAGTGTCCGCGCTGCTGGGCCGCATGCCGTCCGCCGTGGGCTACCAGCCGACGCTGGCTGACGAAATGGGTCGACTGCAGGAACGCATCACCTCGACCAAGGTCGGCTCGATCACGTCGATCCAGGCCGTGTATGTGCCTGCGGATGACTTGACCGACCCGTCGCCCGCCACGACCTTCCAGCACTTGGATGCAACCGTCGTGCTGTCGCGTGACATCGCTTCGCTGGGCATCTACCCGGCGGTCGATCCGCTCGACTCGACCTCGCGTCAGCTGGATCCGCTGATCGTTGGCGAAGAGCACTACGCGGTCGCCCGCAAGGTGCAATCGACGCTGCAGCGCTACAAGGAACTGCGCGACATCATCGCGATTCTGGGCATGGACGAACTGTCGCCGGAAGACAAGCTGGCCGTGGCTCGCGCCCGCAAGATCCAGCGTTTCCTGTCGCAGCCGTTCAACGTGGCTGAAGTCTTCACCGGTTCGCCGGGCAAGATCGTTCCGCTGGCGGACACGATCAAGGGCTTCAACATGATCGTCAATGGCGAATGCGACCACCTGCCGGAACAGGCCTTCTACATGGTCGGCGGCATCGAGGAAGCGTTCGAAAAGGCGAAGACGCTGCAGTGACGCGGCAAGCGTGAGCCGTGACGGACTTCGGTCCGGCGCGGCTCGCGGGCAGCATTCACGGAGTAATCATGGCTATGACCGTACATGTCGACGTTGTCAGCGCGGAAGAGAAAATCTTCTCCGGGCTCGCAGAATTCGTCGCGCTGCCGGGCGAGAGCGGCGAGCTGGGCATCCTGCCCGGCCACACTCCGCTGATCACCCGCATCCGTCCGGGCGAAGTCCGCATCAAGGTGCCGAATCAGGCTGCCGACGAGCTGATCTTCGTGGCCGGCGGCCTGCTGGAAGTGCAACCGGGTCTCGTGACCGTGCTGGCGGATACCGCCATCCGCGGTACCGACCTGGACGAAGCGAAGGCGAACGAAGCCAAGCGTCTGGCCGAAGAAGCACTGGCCAACCGTCAGGCAGGTGTCGACTACGCTGCAGCACAGGCGGAACTGGCTTCGGCCATCGCCCAGCTGGCGGCAATCCAGAAGCTGCGCAAGCGTCACTGAGCGCGGTTTCAAGCAGGTCCGGAAAGGCACGCCTCGGCGTGCCTTTTTGTTTTTGGCGCGTCCGGCGCAGAATTGGCCCATGCACCGGGAATCCTGCGACCTGCTCATCGTCGGGGCCGGCATCAACGGCGCCGGGATCGCTCGCGACGCTGCGCTGCGCGGTCTGGACGTCATCGTCTGCGAGCGCGGCGACATCGCCGGCGCAACCTCGTCCGCGTCCACCAAGCTCATCCACGGTGGCCTGCGTTACCTCGAACAGGGTGCATTCGGCCTGGTCAGGGAATCCCTGCAGGAGCGCGAAACGCTGGCGCGCATCGCCGCCCATCTGGTGCGTCCGCAGCGCTTCATCGTGCCGCACACCGGCGAGCGGCCGGCCTGGATGCTGGCCACCGGTCTGCTGCTGTATGACCTGCTGGCCGGTCGCAGCACACTGCCGCGATCGCGACGTCTGCGCGCCGACTTTCCGTTGCTGCAGCAGACGCAGCCGCCGGTGAGCGCGGCGCACGCCTACTACGACCTGTGGGTGGACGATGCGCGGCTGACCCTGTGCTCCTTGCTCGACGCGCAGGCGCACGGCGCAGGCGTGCTGCCGCAGAGCGCACTGAGCGCAGTGGCCGCCGAGGGCGCGCACTGGCGCTGCACGGTGGGCGATAGAACGGTGCTTGCCCGCTGTGTCGTCAATGTCGCCGGCCCGTGGATGAACGCGGTCGAGACGCTGCGCGGCGCGATGGCGCCGCCGGTGCGCCTGGTGCAGGGCACGCACATCGTCATCCCCCGTCTGCACGCTGGCGACGACGCCTGGCTGCTGCAGCAGCCGGACCGACGCATCGTGTTCGTCATCCCCTTCGCCGACGATTTCCATCTGGTCGGCACCACCGAAACGGATCTGCCCTCACCCGAGGCGCTTGGCGCCACGGCGGCAGAGCGTCGCTACCTGCTCGACGCGCTGCAGCGCGCCTTTGGGCGCGCACCCACCGAGCACGACATCCGCTGGGAATTCAGCGGCATGCGACCGCTGATCGACGGCGGCGGAGGCAGCGCGCGCACCGCCAGCCGCGAATACCGGATGACGATGGAAGGCGAGCGCGGCGGCCGTGGCTGGATGTCGATACAGGGCGGCAAGCTCACCACGCATCGAAGCCTCGCCGAACGGGCGGTCGATCGACTGGCCTCATTCCTCGGATCGAATGCACGCAGCGTAACCGCCGACCGTCTGCTGCCGGGCGCCGAGGCCGCCGGTCCGACGCAGCGTTCGGAACTCGTGCGCACGCTGGCGCAGCGTTACCCCGCACTGTCGCCAGGCTGGATCGCCGCGCTGGTCGGGCGCCACGGCGGGACGACGTCGCCGCTGCTCGAACAGGTGGCGCGCGCAGGCGGACCCGGACGCGACTTCGGGGGCGGGCTGTACGAGGCGGAAGCGCTCTGGTGCGCACGGTACGAATGGGCGTACAACGCCGACGACGTGCTGTGGCGGCGGACGAAATGCGGGGTCGGGATGAGTGCTGCGCAGCGCGACACCTTCGCGCGCTGGTGGGTCGATCAGCGTATCGGCTGAGCTTTGCGTTCGAGCAATTCGAGGCGCTTCTGCAGGCGTGCCAGATCGTCGCGCAGCGTATCGACTTCGTCGGCAAAGGCGGCTGTTGCGGCCGGACGCACCAGCAATTGCGCCTCGTCCGCCGCGTATTCGCTGGCCGACGCGGCGAGCCGCGCACCGAGGTCGCGACCGCCGGCCCATGCCGCTCGCGCGCCACCTACTACTCGTTCGGCGGCCGCGTCGCCGATCAGCCGGCTCAGGTCTTCCGCCGCGTCCCAGCGCAGGCCGCGCAGCACCTGGCCGAGGGTCTCGGCCAGTGCGGCGTCGCCTTCGATGCGCGCATCGCGCAGCACCGCGTCGCCCTCGTGCACCAGCCGCAGCGCGGCATCCGCCGGCAGCCGTAGCGTGACCGCCAGCGGCTCATCGGAGGCCGCAGCCAGCCGGCCGTCTTCGCCGACCCTGAAGGCGACGCCGAGCGCGCCCAGTTCCAGCCTTGCCTGCGCGCCCGCATGCCGGGCCAGCCGGGCGTGCGCGCCCGGCGCCTGATCGAGCAGGTGGTTCAACACCGGGAGCGCGGCCGTTGCGAGCATGATTACTGCAGTTGCTGGATACCGGCGATCACCCAGCCGCGGTTGCCGGACACCGGCTTGGCCAGATGCCAGACCTCGTCGAACGGTGCCGGCGCGGCGGTGACCTCTTCGCGCAGCAGGCCGCTGAAACGGACGCTGGCGATGTACTGGTCGTTCTCGGTGACCAGATCGAGCAGTGCAGCATCGAGCTGCACGATGTCGATGTGCTGGGTTTCGCCACCGCGCTCCTGCAACTGCATGCGGATTTCGGCGAACACCTCGGGCGAGGTGAACTGACGGATGTCCTCGACGTCACCCTTGTCGTTCGCCGCCTGCAGGCGCACGAAATTCAGCTTGGCCTGACGCAGGAAGCCTTCGACGTCGAAATCCGCCGGAATGTTGCCTGCACTGGCTGCGGCTGCCGGCGCCGAGGCGGCGACCGGGGCCACCGCTTCGAAGCGCTGGGGGGCGGTGCCCGGGCCGGCGGTCGCGCCGGCGTACTGCATGCCCTGCTGCTGCGGCGCGTTGCGGCGTGCGGCGAACATGCGCCAGACGAAGAGGGCGACCATGACCAGCAGCGCAATCATCATGAAGGACGCCATTTCCTCGCCGAAACCGAGGTGGGACGCCAGTGCGGCCAGACCGATGCCGGCGGCCAGACCGGCCAGCGGGCCCATCCACGAGCGCTTGGCCGGTTGTGCGGCGGCGGGCGCTGCAGGCTGCGCCTGGCGCTGAGCGGTGGTGGCGTTCTGCGTCGGCGAGGTGGGCGTGGCGTCGCGCTGCATCGTGGTCGAATCACGCTGCGAACCGAAGGACTTGCCGCCACCCATGCGTTTGGCGGCTTCGGCGTCATGCATGGCGCCGCCGAGGCCGACGACGGCCACGCACAGCGCGCACAGGAAATTCTTCATCGATATGTCTCCATCAAAGGTGGTGCGAAAACGCGAGAGCGAAACTTAGCACACGAATTGACCGCGAAATGCGCGGATCGTTCGCCTCACCTGTCGGATTTCAGAGCTTGAAACCGCGATGCAGCGCCACCACGCCCGCGCTCATGTTGAAGTACTCGACGCGGCCGAGGCCGACCTCGCGCATCATGCCGGCCAGCGTTTCCTGATCCGGATGCATGCGGATCGATTCGGCGAGGTAGCGGTAGCTCGCCTCGTCGTTGGCGACGCGCTTGCCCAGCCAGGGCAGCACCTTGAACGAATACAGGTCGTAGGCCTTTTCGAGCGGCTTGGCGACGCGCGAGAACTCGAGCACCAGTGCGCGGCCGCCCGGCTTCAGCACGCGGCGGAACTCGGCCAGCGCGCGGTCCTTGTGCGTCATGTTGCGCAGGCCGAAGGCGACGGTGACGCAGTCGAAGTAATTGTCGGGGAAGGGCAGCTTCTCGGCGTCGCACAGCAGGCTGGGCAGCACGAAGCCGGCGTCGCGCAGGCGGTCGCGGCCTTCGCGCAGCATGTCCGGATTGATGTCGGTGTGCCACACCTCGCCACTGGCGCCGGCGCGCTTCGCGTGCGCGACGGTCAGGTCACCGGTGCCGGCGGCGACGTCGAGTACGCGCTGGCCCGCGCGCACACCGGCCATTTCGATCGCGAAGGCTTTCCAGGCGCGATGCAGGCCGGCCGACATCAGGTCATTCATGATGTCGTAACGACGCGCAACCGACGAGAAAACGCTTGCCACGCGGCGGGCCTTGGCCGCCTCGGGTACGCGCTCGAAGCCGAAATCGGTGGAGTTGTCGCTCATCGCAGGCTCAGTGGTGATGGCCGCAACCGCCGCTGCCGCAACCGCCCTTGGCGGCCGGCGGCGGCACCAGGGCCGGGTCGCGGCTAGCGCCGGCGGCGTCCAGCCGGGCGAGGTAGTCGGCCCACAGCGCTTCCTGATTCTCACCCAGCAGATAGATGTAATCCCACGAGTAGATGCCGCTGTCGTGGCCGTCGGAAAACACCGGTTTGATCGCGTAGGCGCCGACCGGTTCGACCCGCGTGATGTCGACGTCGCGCTTGCCGATCTGCAGCGTTTCCTGCCCCGGCCCGTGGCCGCGCACCTCTGCCGAGGGCGAGCACACGCGCAGGAACTCGAAACTGAAGCTGAAGCTGCGGCCGTTGTCGAAGCTGACTTCCATCACCTTCGACTTCTGCTGCACCTTGATCTCGGTGGGGATGGGGGTGTCCTTGTCCAGTCCTGCCATGATGTTCCGTGTCCGCTGCAAAGAGTCGGGAATGATACCCCGGGCCCGTCAGGATGGCCCTGCAGACAGACCGAAGACCCTGTCACTAAACCGTCACCATACTGAAATAGACTGCGTCGCGTTCCCGTCATCCCACGCTCGCATACCGTCATGGCCCGCATACTCGTCGTCGAGGACGAACCGTCCATCCAGGAACTGATCAGCGTCACGCTCACCCGCACCGGCCACGATCCGCTGCGCGCGGCGGACGCCGAAACCGCGCTGCGCCTGCTGCAGGCCGAACTGCCCGATCTGGTGCTGCTCGACTGGATGCTGCCCGGCCAGAGCGGCATCGATCTGGCACGCCGTCTGCGCGCCGACGAGCGCACGCGTGGCGTGCCCATCATCATGCTGACGGCGCGCGGCGACGAACAGTCCAAGGTGACCGGTCTCGAAACCGGCGCCGACGACTACGTCACCAAGCCCTTCTCGCCGCGCGAACTGGCAGCCCGCATCAAGGCCGTGCTGCGCCGGCAGAAGCCGCAGGCGACCGAAGACCCGGTCGAGATCGACGGCCTGCGCCTCGATCCGGCCACGCATCGCGTCACCGCCCGCGGCCAGGCCGTGGTGCTCGGCCCGACCGAGTTCCGCCTGCTGCACTTCTTCATGACCCACGCCGAGCGCGTGCATTCGCGTGCGCAGCTGCTCGACAGCGTGTGGGGCGACCACGTGTTCGTCGAGGAGCGCACGGTGGATGTGCACATCCGCCGCCTGCGCGGCGCGCTGGAAGCGAGCGGACACGACGCGCTGATCCAGACCGTGCGCGGCAGCGGCTATCGCCTGTCCTGCCAGAAGGAGTGAGCCGTTTTGCGCGTGAGCGCCCATAATCCGGCGCCGTGACTGCTCGATACGCTCCTCATGCGTGAATTCTGGTTCCGCGCCGCCCTGCGCGTCGCGCTCATCCTCATCTGCGTGCTGATCGGCCTGGCGGCCGACGCGCTGGCACCGGCGCTGGCGCTGGCCTGCGCGCTGCTGCTCGCCGGCAGTCTGCGCGACCAGTACGAGATCGGCCGCTTCGACCGCTGGCTCAACTCGACCAGCGACGCCGAACTGCCGGACGGTGCCGGCCAGTGGGAATTCCTGTTCGCCAAGCTGGCACGGCGCGAGCGCAACGCCCGCCAGCAGCGCGAGGACCTGCGCAGCCGGCTGGAGCGCATGCGCGAAGCCAGCCGCGCGATGCCCGACGGCACACTCATCATGTCGCGCGACGAACTGATCGAGTGGCTGAACCCGATGGCCGAGGAACACCTTGGGCTGGATGGCCGGCGCGACATCGCGATGCCCATTCTCAACCTCGTGCGCCAGCCCGAGTTTGCCGAGTACCTGCAGTCCGGCGACTACGGCGAGCCTCTGTCGATGCCCTCGCCGCGTCAGCCCGGCCGCACGCTGCAACTGCGGGTGGTGGCCTTCGGCGACGATCAGAAGCTGCTGCTGACGCGCGACATCACCCAGCTCGAAAAGCTCGAAACGATGCGGCGCGACTTCGTCGCCAACGTGTCGCACGAGATGAAGACGCCGCTGACGGTGATCCACGGCTTCCTCGAAACGCTGGAGGACGCGCTGCCCGAACTGCCGCAGGAACAGGCGCTGTCCTTCATCCGCATGGCGCAGCAGCAGTCGGTGCGCCTGCAGCGCCTGGTCGACGACCTGCTGACGCTGTCGGCGCTGGAAACCGACACGCCGACACCGGAAGAACCGGTGGACATGCGCAACCTGCTGGACATCGTGCTGGTCGAGACGCGGGCGCTGTCGTCCGGCCGGCACACGGTAACGCTGGACGTCGATGGTGCGCCCGGTGCGTTGCTCGGCTGCGCGCGCGACCTGCGCAGCGCGCTCGGCAACCTCGCCAGCAACGCGGTGCGCTACACGCCGGACGGCGGCAGCGTGAAGCTCGCCTGGCGCGTGGTGGGTGGCTGTGGTGAGTATTCGGTGACCGACAACGGCATCGGCATCGATGCCCAGCACATTCCGCGACTGACCGAACGCTTCTACCGCGTAGACCGCGGCCGTTCGCGCGAAACCGGCGGCACCGGCCTCGGTCTGGCCATCGTCAAGCATGTGCTCGAACGGCATCAGGCGACGCTGCAGATCGACAGCCAGCCCGGTCAGGGCAGCCGCTTCACCGTCCGCTTTCCCGCCCGCCGCACGCTGCCCGCACTCTGAGCGGCGTCGCTCAGACGCCGTTTGCGGGTGTTTCCTCGCTGAAGGCGGCGCGTTCGTAATTGACGCCGAAAGCGAGCAGGCGGGTCAGCTGCACTGCGCGCAGCGCGCCATTCAGGAAGATTTCGAGCTTGCGATCGGCCTGGAACCAGCCGCGCGGCAGCACCAGAGACGCCTCTTCGCCCATCACCTGCACGGCCGGCAGCAGAAAGGCCCGAATGAAGCGCTCGGCCGGCATGCCTTCGTCGGCCAGCGGACGCACGGACAGCGCACGCGGGGTACCCGGCAGCACGTGCAGGCCGGTCATCAGATGGCCGTCGTGCTCGTACATGAGCCAGGACACGCGCGCCAGGCGCCAGTGTTCCGAGTCCGGGCCGAACACCGCCAGCATCTGCGAATACTCGATCGCAGCAGTCTCGCGTGGTGCGCGCAGGCGATAACCCATCACGCTGTGGTCCAGCACCGCCCAGTGCTGGGTCGGGTACTGCGCGCGGGCGCTGGCCTGACGCACGGCCAGGCCGGCGCCGTCGGTCGCCCGTTCGCCGAAGGTGGCGATGTCGACGAAATCGCTGTGGCTGTAGATGCGCGCCGGCGGCGGCTGCACGAACTCTTCGCCGGCGATCAGGTAATGCATCGCCTCCTGGCTGATCGCGATATCTATCTCGCCGTCGCCACTGCGGCGCTGGAAGCGGCGCGGGTTGGCCGCATGACACCAGGGCTTGTACAGCTGCAGCAGCAGGCGGCCAGCCGACAGCGGGTGACAGTCGGCGCCCAGCCCCAGCGTTTCCGGTGACAGCCCCTGCTTCAGGCCGGCCACCACGCGCTCGATCTCGCTGGCCAGCCGCGCCGAACCGAGCCGGCGCAGGTTGGGCGTGCGGGCGAACACTTCGAGCGGCTTGGCGCCGCTGTCGAGGTTCAGGTCGATCGCGTAGGTGCGGGCATCGGTGCCACCGAACACCGGCATGATTTCGGTCAGGCCGGCGTACTGGTCGGCCCAGCGGCACACCCACTCGAATTCGCGTGGGCTGCGGCCGTAGGGGTTGGCCAGGTCGACCAGCAGCACGCTGCAGTAGGACTCGGCCGCGCTCTGCGGGTAGCCGCCTTCCTTCAGGCTGTCGGCCACCGGCTGGGTGGCAAAGCCCCATTCCTCGGCCGTGCTGTAGTAGCCGTGCAGTTCCAGCCAGAGGCCGCGCGGCAGCGTGCGTCGGGCGCGGAAATACTCGATCACCGCGCGGCTGGCGTACAGCACGCAGCGCTGGCATACCAGCGCCAACTGGGCGTCGGTGAGCGGGTGCAGGTCAGCCTTCTCGGCAGCCTGCGCGTACGCCTGCGCCATCGCCATCCACAGTGCGACCACCTGGCGCAGCACGCCGTCCTCGGTGCTGCCCGGCGCGACCGGCCGGCTGCTGTAGCGCTTGCCCAGGCTTTCCTGCAGGAAGTGCAGCGGCGCGCGCATCGCTTCCAGCACGTCGAGGTAGTCGGCGCTGCGCGGCGGTGTCTGGCGCAGCCCGTAGAGCATGCGCGTCAGGGTGTCGCGCACGCGCGGAACGTTGGTCAGCGGCAGCTCGGCGATCAGCGCGCGGCACTGCTGCGCGTCGCGGTAGTTCAGCATGCCCGGCGTCGGTGCGGGCGCGTTCATGCTGACGGCTCGATGCGGGCGAGGTCGAAGTCGGCCCCGCGTTCGATGGATTCGACCAGCCGCACGCGCCGCTTGCTGTCGTCTGCAGTGAGCAGGATGTCGCGCGACTTGCGGTACCACCCGCTGGGCAGCGCAACGCATTCGGGCTGACCGATGCGCGGCACTTCCGGCATCAGCACGCCGCGCGCCTCGTGTTCGCCGCTGCCGTCGGGGGTACGCGCGAGATCGACCAGACGCGGCGCGCCGGCCAGCATGCTGATGCCCATCTGCAACTCACCTTCGACCGCCATGATCCAGCACACGTGGGCGAGCATGAAGTGCGGGCTGTTGTCGGGCCGCACCGCCAGCAACATGCCGCTGCCAATGCGCGCGCCGTCGCTGCTGGCACGGCGGCCAAGGCGCAGGCCGGTCGGGCTGTCGTCAAGGATGCGCCAGTCCTCGACCAGATAGCCGGTCGCCACCGTTTCCGGCCGGTTGCCGGAGTCGCCGATGGCGCACTCGCCGCTGCCGAGGAACTGCTGTACCGCGCCCATGCCGATCACCACCGACGCGTTCTGCTGCAGCGGCCGGCGCGCCTCGGCGCGGGTCAGGCCGCCGCGGCAGCAGTGCGCATGCAGATGGCGCAGCAGGCGGTCGGCCTGGGCCGGACTCAGTTCGTCGCCGAGGCGCAGCGCCAGCGGTGTTTCGCCCTGCGCCAGCAGCGCCATGCGCTTGCGCACGCTGTGCGAAAACTCGTCCAGCACCAGCCAGCGCAGGCGACTGTCCGGCTGCGGTGTGCGGGCCACCGGTTCGTCGGTGCTGAGGTCCAGCATCAGGGGAGGCAGGGCGCTGTTCGGTACCGGTGTGTCGAACAGCGCCACCTTGCCAGCCCACTTGCCCAGCCAGCGATGCAGTACACGCAGCTGGCGGTGGGTCAGACCGAAAGGGCTGGAGGTGTGCAGCAGCACGCACAGCACGTAGGCGGCACGCACGCTGGTCGGGCGTTCGTCATGGATGGCGTCGTCGCGGATCTTGCGCTCCGCCGCGCCGAGCCGGGCGGCCGCGTCGTAGCAGGCGTGCACGCGTCGCCAGTAACCGGGCGGCGGCAGATGGGCGGTGCGCAGCGCGTCGAGCTGCATCAGCGCCAGCGCGCTCAAGGCTCGATGGGCGATCAGGCCGGTCTGGCCCACCACTGCGCCGTCGCCGTCGAGCGCGGCAGACAGGCAGTGCAGATAGGCGGTGACCAGCGTGTCCCACATGCCCTGATTGGCATCGAAGGCCGCTCGTTCGCCGGCGGACAGCGGCAGTGGGCGGCCGACGAAGCGGTTGGCGGTGGCGGTCTGCACTTCCAGCACCGTGTCGCGCAGCTCCTCGGCGATGCGCAGCCGCTCGCCGGCGCTGATGCTGCAGCGGTTCAGCAGGTTGAGCTGACCGAGCAGACGGGCCTGCGTGGCGAGCGGCTGGTTGCTGTCCACGCCCTGCAGCCAGTCACGCGCAGCCCGCGCGTCGGAGAACTCCGGCAGGTGCGTGCTGTGGCTGAGGGCGGGCAGAGCGAAGGCGTGCATGAAATCGGGGGGCGATGTAAGCCAATGTAACCAATTCTATGTGTACGCCGCAGTTTGCGCGCGGGAGGCCGGCACGGCGGACATTCTTTTTGACAGCAAATTTCCGCCGCTCCTGTCTCCGATGTGTTCATCCGTCCGTATATCGATCCGGACACACGATTTCCGGGTGTCGAACCTCTGCAAGGAAGGAGAATCACGATGATCAGGAGTGCCCTCTACGCTGCACTGCTGGGAGCCGTCTGCAGCACAGTCCATGCCCAGTCCGTGGTCGGCACGGCAGGACTGCTGACCGACGCTGCCGGCCGCGTGCTGTACACCTTCGACAAGGACAGCACCGGGAAAAGTGCCTGCTACGACCGGTGTGCCGCGCTGTGGCCGCCCTTCGTCGCGGCCGCCGATGCGCGCGCGACCGGCGAGCACACGCTGGTCACGCGCAGCGACGGCAGCCGGCAATGGGCGGTCCGCGGCAAGCCGCTTTATTACTACGTGGGCGACAACGAGGCCGGACAGACCACCGGCGACGGGCGCGGCGGCGTCTGGCACGTCGTGCGCGACAGCGCCAAGGCGCCGGCCGAGGCCGGCAGCTACCGGCCGCGGGACTACTGATGGTCCGCGGGCGATCGATGAGCATGGCATCATGCAGGCATGCTCGATCCGGTCCAGCTTGAGAGGCTGCTGGCGCGCGTCGCACTGCGCGACCGGCAGGCCTTCCGTCAGCTCTACGATGCCTGCGCGCCGCAGCTGCTCGGGGTCGCGCTGCGTCTGTTGCGCCGGCGCGATCTGGCTGAAGACGTGCTGCAGGATGCGTTCACCAGCGTGTGGCACCGCGCCGACAGCTACCGCGCCGACGCCAGCCAGCCGATGACCTGGCTCACCTCGGTCGTGCGCAACCGGGCGCTCGACCTGCTGCGTGCGGAATCGCTGCGGCGGGCCGAATCGCTGGACGACGACGATGACGGGCAGGGCGGTGTCGCCGCGCTGGGCGACGACCGGCCCAGTCCGCTCGGCCTGCTCGAACAGGCGGCCGACGCGCTGCATCTGCGCCGCTGCATCGACGACATCGACGGGCCGCAGCGCCAGTGCCTGGCGCTGGCCTACTACCACGGCCTGTCGCATTCGGAACTGGCGGAACACCTCGGTTCGCCGATCGGCAGCGTCAAGGTGTGGCTGCGCCGGGGCCTGGACAAGCTGCGCCGCTGCATGGAGCGGCTGGCATGAAATACGACCACCCGGAACTGCTCGACCGCCTCGCGGCCGCCTATGTGTTCGGCACGCTGGGCCGGCTGCCGCGCCGCCGCTTCGAGCGGTTGGTGCGGTCGAACGAGGCGGCGGCGCGCGCGCTGCGTACTTGGGAAATGCATGGCGCCGCGCTGGCGGCGGCCGTGCCGCCGGTGCAGCCCTCGCCCGCGGTGTGGGCGGAGGTCGAACGGCGCACCGGCGCTGCACCGCGCCCCCGGCCGGTGGCGCAGCGGCGCTGGCGCGACTGGTTGCGCCCGGCGCTCGGCTTCGCCTTCGGCCTGCTGGTGGCTGTCGGCGTGGTACGCGAGCAGCCGCAGTGGGTGCTGCCGTCCGACCTGCCTGAGCACGCGGTGCTTCCGGCCAGCTATGTCGGTCTGCTGCAGGACGCCGCCGGCAAGCCCGCCGCGCTGGCGTCGTCGCGCCGGCACGGGGTGGAACTGAGCGTGAAGCTGCTGCAGCCGCTGCTGGTGCCCGATGGCGCTCAGGCGGTGCTGTGGGCACTGCCGAAAGACGCAGCGCCCTTCCGGCTCGGCGTGCTGCGCGCCGACGCCAAACAGGTGATCACGATGGCTGGCACGTCGGAAGCGCTGCTGGCGACGGTGGATGAACTGGCGGTGTCGATCGAGCCGGTCGGCGCGGCCGCGGCGCAGCCGTCGGGCGGCTTCCTGCTGCGCGGTCATTGCGTGAAGCTGTGGTGATCTGATCGCGGTCTCGGGCGGCAACGGTGACATCCGTCACGCTGCCGGCAAGTCCGTCGTCACCTGCCTGTCTCCGTTGCGTGTCCGGCTTCGTAGATGACGAATGAAAGCAGACGCTTTCATCCTTCATTCATCCTACGGAGTCCGTCATGAACACTTCCATCCGCACCGCACTGATCGCCGCGCTGACCGTCCTGCCCGCCGCACACGCCAGCGCAGCCAGCGTCGATCTGGGCACTCTGGTCGCCGGCCAGTCCTTCAGCTTCGAACAGCAGCTCGGCAGCTTCGCCGACAGCTTCAGCTTCACCGTCGGCGAGCCGGTCGATTTCACGCTCGACTTCTCCAACCTCGGGCTGGGCTCACGCGCCTCGCTGTCGGTGTTTCTGAACGGCAACGAAATCGTCGGCACCTTCGGCCGCAATCTCACCTTCGCGTGGGGACCTTTCACCGGCGGTGGCAGCACCTTTCCGTTCGCCACGGGCACCGAATTCCTGGTGACCGTCGATGGCGTGGATAACACGCTGGCCGACGCGAGCTACCGGTTGGGCATCACGGCAGCGGTGCCGGAGCCGGCCAGCGCGGCCATGCTGCTGGCCGGGCTGGCGGCGGTCGGCGCAGTGGCGCGCCGGCGCATGAAGCTTCGCTAAGTCAGTCGGTCTGCCGGCGCACGCACCAGCGCAGCTGGGCCGTGCCGCCGGCATCGCCGGTCAGCACCGCGTTCTGGCCGAAGGCGGCGCCGATGCGCAGTGCCTCTTCGGCCGTCAGGCCGGCGCACAGCAGCGAGGGCTCGGTCCAGCCGGCTTCGGCCGTGCGGTTCTCGGCGTCGAGCAGCGGCAGACCGCGCTGCGTCAGCAATGCGCGCAGTGCCGTGTGGGCGGCGCGGTTGGCGTCGTCGTCGCAGCGTGCCGACCACGGATTGGCGGCCGCCAGCAGCGCCCACTGTGCTGCGTTCTGCGTCGCCAGCCAGCGGTCCAGCGCCGGTGACGGTGCACCGACGTGCAGTGTCGTTTCGCCGTCGGGCAGCGCAACGATGTAGTCGGTACCTTCGTAGGCGCCGGTCAGCGCGTCGCTGACGGCCACCGTCGGCAGGCCGAGACGGGCCAGCAGCGTGGCGCGCCACAGCGCGGCCGGTACGCGAGGCCGCGGTGCGCCGTCGCGCTGCTTCGCGCTCCACACCGAACCCGGGAAATGGGCGTCGTCCTGCCAGCGCGCGACCACGTGCCAGTGCAGGTGCGGCACCATATTGCCGAGGCTGCCGAGGTTGATCTTTTCCGGCTGCGCGATTTCGCGCACGCAGCGCTCGACCTGCCACACCACGTGCATCAGGTGATCGCGGTCGGCGTCGGCCAGATCGGTCATCTCGCGCACGTGACCGTTCCAGATCACCCGCAGGAAGGCCGGATGGTCAGCGTCGCGCGCGTCGATCACGCGCAACCGGTCGTCGCGCCACAGCCAGTGATGGCCGGGCGCGTCGTCGCAGATGGGACAGGTGTTCGGCGTATTGCTCACAGACGGGCTCAGTCGTCGATGCCTTGGCTGGCGAGGTAGTCCTCGTAGCCGCCGCGGTAATCGATGATCTGGCCGTCGCCGCGGATTTCGAGCACGCGGGTGGCCAGCGTGGACACGAACTCGCGGTCGTGCGACACGAAGAACAGCGTGCCGTCGAAGGCGTCGAGGCCGGCGTTCAGCGACTCGATCGATTCCATGTCCATGTGGTTGGTCGGTTCGTCGAGCAGCAGCACGTTGTTCCGCTGCAGCATGAGTCGACCGAACATCATGCGGCCCTGTTCGCCGCCGGACAGTACGCGCACCGCCTTCTTCACGTCGTCGCCACCGAACAGCAGGCGGCCGAGCGTGCCGCGGATCAGCGTGATCGCGTCGTCGCCCTCATAGCCACCCTCGCGCACATAGCCGCTGATCCAGTCGGTCAGGTTGGCGTCGCTGTCGAAATCGGCCGAGTGGTCCTGCGCGAAATAGCCAAGGCGGGCCTTTTCCGCCCACTTGATCGAGCCGTGCTGCGGCGTCAGTTCGCCGACCAGCAGCTTCAGGAAGGTGGTCTTGCCGACCCCGTTCTCGCCGATGATGGCGACGCGGTCGCCGCCGTCGAAGGTGGCGGTGAAGCCCTTCAGGATCTGCGGGCCGCCGTCGTAGCCGAACACCACGTTGTCCAGTTCGACCGCCTGCCGGTGCAGCTTCTCCTTCGGGTCGTAGTCGAAGCGTATCCACGGATACTGGCGCGAACTGGGCTTGAATTCCTCGATCTTGATCTTGTCGATCATCTTCAGACGCGAGGTGGCCTGTTTGGACTTGGACTTGTTGGCAGAGAAGCGGCGCACGAAGCTCTGCAGTTCGGCCACCCGTTCCTTCGCCTTCGCATTGGCCGCCGACGCGCGTTCACGCGCTTGCGTCGAGGCTTCGATGTAGTCGTCCCAGGTGCCCGGGTAGAGGCGGATCGTCGCGTAGTCCAGGTCGGCCATGTGGGTGCACACCTGGTTCAGGAAGTGGCGGTCGTGGCTGATGATCACCATCGTGCTGTTGCGCTCGTTCAGCGTGTGTTCGAGCCAGCGGATGGTGTTGATGTCCAGGTTGTTGGTCGGTTCGTCGAGCAGCAGGATGTCCGGGTTGGCGAACAGCGCCTGGCACAGCAGCACGCGCAGCTTCCAGCCCGGCGCGACCTGGCTCATCGGGCCATTGTGCTGTTCGGTCGGGATGCCGACGCCGAGCAGCAGTTCGCCGGCGCGCGCCTCGGCGGTGTAGCCGTCGTATTCGGCGAACTGGCCTTCCAGTTCGGCGGCGCGCATGTAGTCCTCTTCGGTCGCGTCCGGGTTGGCGTAGATGGCGTCCTTTTCCTTCATGCAGGTCCACATTTCGGCGTGGCCCATCATGACCACGTCGAGCACGCGCTGGTCCTCGAACGCGAACTGGTCCTGGCGCAGGAAGGCCATGCGCTCGTGCGCGTCGATCGACACGTTGCCGGCGGTCGGTTCGAGCACGCCGGCAAGGATTTTCATGAAGGTGGACTTGCCGGCACCGTTGGCGCCGATCAGGCCGTAACGGTAACCGTCGCCGAACTTGATGCTGACGTTGTCGAAAAGCGGCTTGGCGCCGAACTGCATGGTGATGTTGGAAGCGGACAGCATGGGATTCACTAGGGTGTGGCATGCGCGGATGCGCAAGAAGCCCGGATTGTACCGGACCGGGGAAGTGACCCCGGCTGCGGGTGTAGAATCCGCGCGCCTGAACCTCATTGCGGATCGCGCCCGCTCACGCCCATGGTGCCTCACCTGACCACCGCGCTCACCGGCCCGCTGCTCGCGCTGGAGAGCCGATTCCTCGAACGCCAGACCGACATCGAACAGTGGTTCCGTTCGCAGTGGCTGGAGCACAGCCCGCCCTTCTATGCCTCGGTCGATCTGCGCAACGCCGGCTTCAAGCTGGCGCCAGTCGATACCAACCTGTTTCCGGGTGGCTTCAACAACCTGAACGCCGAATTCCTGCCGCTGTGCGTGCAGGCCACCATGACGGCCGTCGAGAAGCTGTGCCCGGAAGCACGCAACCTGCTGCTGGTGCCGGAAAACCACACGCGCAACCTGTTCTATCTGCGCAATGTCGCCCGGCTGGCGCAGATCCTGAAGCTCGCCGGTCTGAACGTGCGCATCGGCAGCCTGATTCCCGACCTCGCCGGCCCGACGCCGCTCGACCTCGGTGACGGTCAGACGCTGACCATCGAACCGCTGATTCGGCTGCCGGGCGGTCGGCGCATCGGCGTCGCCGGTTTCGATCCCTGCGCCATCCTGCTCAACAACGACCTGTCGGCCGGCGTGCCGGAGCTGCTGCAGAACGTCAATGAGCAGACCTTCATTCCGCCGCTGCACGCCGGCTGGACGACGCGCCGCAAATCGCAGCACTTCGACGCCTACAGCGAAGTCGCACGCAGTTTCGCGTCGGTCATGGACATCGATCCGTGGCTGATCGACCCGCTGTACGACGTGTGCGGCGACATCAACTTCCAGGAACGCAGCGGCGAGGAATGTCTGGCCACGCGCGTCGGTGCGCTGCTCGCACGCATCCGCGAGAAGTACGCGCAGCACGGCGTCGACCACGAGCCCTTCGTCATCGTCAAGGCTGATGCCGGTACCTACGGCATGGGCATCATGACGGTGCGCGATCCGTCCGAGGTGGTCGGCCTGAATCGCAAGCAGCGCAACAAGATGGCGGTGGTGAAGGAGGGGCTGGAAGTCAGCTCGGTGCTGATCCAGGAAGGCGTGCCCACCTTCGAAAGCGTCGATGGCGGTGCGGCCGAACCAGTGGTCTACATGATGGATCGTTATGTCGTCGGCGGCTTCTACCGCGTGCACGGCGAGCGTGGCATCGACGAGAACCTGAACGCGCCGGGCATGCACTTCAAGCCGCTGGCTTTCGAATCCTGCTGCTCGATGCCGGACCCGGGCTGCGCGCCGGACGCGCCGCCCAACCGCTTCTACGCCTATGGCGTCGTCGCTCGTCTTGCGCTGGTCGCGGCCAGCCTGGAACTGGAGCGTGGTCTGCCGATGACGCCGGCGGAAGAGGCGCTCGAAGCCGAACTGCGGGGTTGAGACCGACATGAACCTGCGCCTCGCCTTCATCGTCGATCCGCTCGACAAGCTCAAGCCGGCCAAGGATTCGAGCATCGCGATGATGCGCGAGGCAGCGCGCCGCGGTCATGAGATCTGGACCATCCAGCGGCAGAGCATGAGCCTGCACGGCGACGAAGTGATGGTGACCGCCACCCGCATCCAGCCGCAGCGCAGCGATGCGTCCTGGTACGTTGCGCTGGACACGCAGCCGCGCGCGCTGCGCGAATTCGACGCCGTGCTGATGCGGCAGGACCCGCCGTTCGACTTCGAGTACATCACCGCGACCTGGATGCTGGAGCGCGCGGCCGCCGCCGGCGTGCGCGTGTTCAACCATCCGCGTGCGATCCGCGATCACTCGGAGAAGGTGTCGATCTGCGAATTCCCGGACCTGATCACGCCAACGCTGGTCAGCCGCGACGTCGCCGCCATCAATGCCTTCATCGATACGCACGCCGACTGCATCCTGAAGCCGCTCGACGGCATGGGTGGTTCGCGCATCTTCCGCGTGCGTGCCGACGACGCCAACCGCAACGTCATCATCGAAACGCTGACCGAGGACGGCGCACGCACGCTGATGGCGCAGCGCTTCATCCCGGAGATCGCGCAGGGCGACAAGCGTGTGCTGCTGATCGACGGCGAGCCGGTGCCCTACTGTCTGGCGCGCATCCCGAAGGCGGGCGAAACGCGTGGCAACCTGGCCGCCGGCGGTCGCGGCGTCGCCCAGCCCCTCTCGGAATCCGACCTCGCGATCGCGCGCAAGCTCGGGCCCGTACTCGCGGCGCGCGGGCTGCTGCTGGTCGGGCTGGACGTGATCGGCGACCGGCTGACCGAAATCAACGTCACCAGCCCGACCTGCTTCGTCGAAATCACCGAACAGACCGGCTTCGACGTGGCCGCCATGTTCGTCGACGCGCTCGAACGTGCGACGACGCGCTGAGCGTTTCGCCGCCGCACTGCTGCTTGCGCTGCTCGCCGGCTGCGGCGCGAAGGAGCAGATCGAGCGCCAGGAATCCTTCGTTTTCGGCACCCGCGTCGAAGTGGTCGTGTACGGCCTCGACCGCGCGCAGGCGCGCGACGCGCTGGGTGAGGTGCTGCGCGAGTTCGACCGCCTGCACCGCAAACTGCACGCCTGGCAGCCGTCCGAGCTGACGCGACTGAACACCGCCTTCGCGGCCGGGCAGACGGCCGACGTCGATGCCGAGACCGCCGCGCTGCTGGTCGAGGTACAGGCCGCCGCCGCGCGCGGCGAGGACCTGTTCAATCCGGCCGCCGGCGCACTGGTCGAGGCCTGGGGCTTTCACGCCGACGAATTCGTGCCGCGGCGGCCCGAAGCCGCCCGGCGCGACGCGCTGGTCGCGGCGAAGCCGCGCATGGCCGATCTGGTGATCACGCCGCGCGCCGACGGCAGCGCCACGGTGTCCAGTCGCAACCCGGCGGTGCAGCTCGACCTCGGCGGCTACGGCAAGGGCTATGCGCTGGACCGCGCCGCCGCCATCCTGCGCGCGCGCGGCGTCTGCTGCGCGCTGGTCAACATCGGCGGCAATGTGATGGCGCTCGGCAGCAAGGCCGGCACACCGTGGCGCATCGGCGTCCAGCATCCGCGCAAGCCGGAGGCGCTGGCCACGGTCGAACTGCACGACGGCGAGGCGATCGGCACCTCGGGTGACTACCAGCGCTATTTCGAACTGGACGGCGAGCGCCTGTGCCACCTGATCGACCCGCGCAGCGGCGAGCCGGTGCGCCATACCCAGTCGCTGACCGTGCTGATGCCGGCGGGTCCGCACGCCGGCGCCCGTTCCGACGCCGACAGCAAGCCGCTGTTCATCGTCGGTCGCGAAGGCTGGCGGGCTCTGGCGGAACGCATGGGCGTGACGATGGCGCTGCGCGTGGACGCCGACGGTTCGGTGGACATGACGCCAGCAATGGCGCAGCGCACGGCGGCCCCGGAGCGCTGAGCGTCAGTCGCCGTGGGTGCCCGCCGGTGCGGCGCCGGATTCGACCCGGTTGCGGCCGCCGGCCTTGGCGCGGTAGAGCGCCTTGTCCGCCTGCTGCAGCAGGTGTTCGGGCGAGGTGGTGGTCGAGCTGCGGCTGGCAACGCCGGCGCTGATGGTGAGCACAGGCGGGCGCTCCCAGTGCGCGTCTGCGACGTGCGTGCGGATGCGTTCGGCGACGGCGCGCGCGGTCGCCGGTTCGGCACCGGGCAGCACGACCAGGAACTCCTCGCCGCCGAAGCGCGCGACGTAGTCACTGGCGCGCAGCGCCTCGCCGATCAGCCGGGCCACGCGACGCAGCACCTCGTCGCCGTGCGGGTGGCCGTAGCTGTCGTTCACGTCCTTGAAGTGATCGACGTCGATCAGGCAGACGGACAGCGGCAGCTGCAGCCGGCTGGCGAGCGCGAATTCCTCGCCCAGCCGCGCCTCGCCGGCGCGACGGTTGCCGCTGCCGGTCAGCGCATCGACGTGAGCTTCGGTCGCCAGCTCCTCGCAGCGCGTCTGCAACGCCTGACGCTGGCGTTCGAGCAGTTCGTGCTGCTGCCGCATTTCCCGCGTCAGCGCATGCAGCTGCTGCACGCGCATGCGCAGATGCAGCTGCGCCTCGGCCTGCGCCGCCAGCGCGCCCAGTTGGTCCAGCTGGCGAACGTCGAGGCTGCGCGGCCTGAAATCGATCAGGCAGAAGGTGCCCAGTGGCAGACCGTCCGGATTGAGCAGGGCCACGCCGGCGTAGAAGCGGATGCCGGGCGTGCCGACCACCAGCGGGTTGTCGGCGAAGCGAGCGTCGTTCAGCGTGTCCTCGATCACCATGCGTCCTTGCGGCGCGACGATGGTGTGCGTACACAGCGCGGCGTCGCGCCGCGTTTCGCGCAGGCACAGCCCATGCGCCGACTTGAACCACTGGCGGGATTCGTCGATCAGGCTCACCAGCGCGACCGGCATGTCGAACAGCTGCGCCGCCAGCGCGGTCAGCGCATCGAACGCCGGTTCCGGCGGCGTGTCGAGCACGCACAGGTCGCGCAGTGCCTGCAGGCGCTGCGCCTCGTCTTCGGGGAGCGGAGCAGTTTTCATCATTCGATTATCGGGCGGCCCGGCGGCTCGCTTGAGTGGATACGTGGTTGTCGGCGCCGCAATGAAACCGGCGGCCGCGCTGCCTGTCCAGAGGCGGTACTCATGAGCGCGACGGCAGCGATGCAATCCAGACACAAGGGCAACAAGACCTTTCTTCCAAGCAAGCCATGTGCGGTCTGCGGCCGTGACATGACCTGGCGGCGCGCCTGGCGCAACAACTGGGAGGCGGTGAAGTACTGTTCCGAGGCCTGCCGCCGCAAGGGCGGTCAACATGTCTGAGGTCCGTCATCTGGTGCTGGTGCTCGGCGACCAGCTCGATCACGCATCGGCCGCCTTCGACGGTTTCGATCCGGGCCGTGACCGCGTGCTGATGATCGAGGCGGCGGGTGAATCGACCCATGTCTGGAGCCACAAGGCGCGCAGTGCGCTTTTCCTGTCTGCCATGCGCCATTTCGCCGACGCGCTGCGCGGCCGCGGCTGGACGGTCGATTACCGCGCGCTGGGCGACGGTGACAGCGAAGACCTGGTCGACATCCTCGCCGCGCGGCTGCGCGATCACGTGCCCCGCAAGATGGTGCTGGTCGAGCCGGGCGAGTGGCGCCTGGAACAGGCGATCCGGGCGCTGTGCGAGCGTGAGCGGGTGGCGCTCGACCTGCGCGACGACCTTCACTTCATGATTTCGCGCACCGGCTTTGCCGACTGGGCGAAGAAGTACCGGCAGCCGCGCATGGAATTCTTCTACCGCATGATGCGCCAACGGCACGGTGTGCTGATGGATGGCGACGAACCGGCCGGCGGCCGCTGGAACTTCGACGCCGACAACCGCAGCGGCTTCGGCCGCAAGGGGCCCGGCCTGGTGCCGCCGCCACTGCGCTTCGAGCCGGACGCGATCACCCGCGAGGTCATTGCCGAAGTCGAGGTGCGCTTCGCCGACCACCCGGGCTCGACCGCCGACTTCGACTGGCCGGTCACGCGCGAGCAGGCGCTGGCAGCGCTTGCGGACTTCGTTTCGCACAGGCTCGAATTGTTTGGCCATCACCAGGACGCGATGTGGACCGGTCAGCCCTGGCTCTGGCACGCACGGCTCAGCGCGGCGATGAACCTGAAGCTGCTGTCGCCACGCGAAGTGGTCGCCGCCGCGGTGTCCGCCTGGCGTGAGCGGGGCCTGCCGCTGCAGTCGGTCGAGGGCTTCGTGCGCCAGGTGATCGGCTGGCGCGAATTCATCCGCGGCATGTACTGGCTGGACATGCCACGGATGCGCGACGCCAATCACTACGGCCACGCCCGCGCGCTGCCACGCTGGTACTGGACCGGCGACACCGGCATGAACTGCATGCGCGCCGCCATCGGCCAGACGCTGCGCCACGGCTACGCCCACCACATCCAGCGCCTGATGGTGACCGGCCAGTTCGCGCTGCTGGCGGAGATCGCGCCGCAGCAGGTCGAGGACTGGTATCTGGCGGTCTATGTCGACGCGGTGGAATGGGTGGAACTGCCCAATGTGGCGGGCATGGCGCTGTACGCCGACGGCGGCCGTTTCACCAGCAAGCCCTACGTCGCCAGCGGTGCCTACATCCAGCGCATGAGCAATTACTGCGACGGCTGTCGCTACAGCCCGTCGGCACGCAGCGACGAAGCGGCCTGCCCGGTGACCGTGCTGTACTGGCATTTCCTCGACCGCCACGAGGCGGAATTCGCCGCCAATCCGCGCACCGCGCTGATGGCGAAGAATCTGCAGAAGCTCGCGCCGGCCGAGCGGACGGCGATAGGCGACCGTGCCCGGCAGATGCTGGATGGCCTCGACGATCTGTAAGCGAGGGCTGGTCGGTCCCTGCCAGGAGGCGCAGGGATGCGCACGATGAGCGGCCGGGGCCCGGTCCAGGGTTCTGTGGGAGGGATCTTCTGACCCCGACAGCGGCCGCTATCGAAGCCGGCGGCCCGCAACAGCCTTGTCGCGGCCAAGGCCGCTCCCAAGGAGATCGCGCCCGATCCGCGCCCGGCGCCCGCTTCGGGGTGCGGTTCTCCCCCCGGCCGGTTGTTACATCCCCTTTCGAAGCGAATTTGCTGCCCTGCGCAAAGCCCGGGGCGCGGGTCGGGTAAAATCCCGCGCCATGACTTCACCAGCGCAGCACGTTGCCGGCTTTTCGTGGCCGGTACGCGTCTACTACGAAGATACCGACAGCTTCGGCGTGGTGTACTACGCGAACTACTTCCGCTTTCTCGAACGTGCGCGCACCGAATGGTTGCGCGCGCTCGGCTTCGACCAGGTCGAGATGGCGGCGCAGGGCGTCGGCTTCGTCGTGCGGTCGGTGCAGGGCGAATACCTGAAACCGGCCCGCTTCAACGACGCCCTCGAAGTGCGCAGCCACATTGCCTCGACCACGCGCGCCGCGGTCGATTTCGTGCAGCGCCTGTACCGCGGCGACGAACTGCTGTTCGACGGCGTGGTCCGTGTGGTGTCGATCGACATGGCGAAGAACCGTCCGGTATCGCTGCCCGCAGCGCTGCGTGAGCGCCTGCTTCCTTCCATCCAGCCTTCCGTTTCCACCCTCACATGAATCTTTCCGAAGACCTCTCGATCATTTCGCTCGTGATGCACGCCAGTCTGCTGGTCAAGCTGGTGATGGCGCTGCTGGTCGGCATTTCCTTCATGAGCTGGTACTGGATCTTCCGCAAGTCCTTCGCCATCCGCGCGGCGCGCCTCAGTTCCGACAAGTTCGAACTGGAGTTCTGGTCCGGCGGCGACCTCAACGCGCTGTTCCAGAGCGCGGCCAACGACCGCCACAACGCCGGCGGCATGGAGCGCATCTTCGAAGCGGGTTACCGCGAGTTCACCAAGCTGCGCGGGCGGCAGAACATCGACACGGCGACCGCGGTCGACGGTGCACGCCGCGCGATGCGGGCGACCTACCAGCGCGAACTGGACGAGCTGGAATCGCACACCGCCTTCCTCGCCTCGACCGGCTCGGTCAGCCCCTATATCGGCCTGTTCGGTACCGTGTGGGGGATCATGAACGCCTTCCGCGGCCTGTCCAACGTCGGCCAGGCGACGCTGGCCCAGGTGGCGCCGGGCATCGCCGAGGCGCTGGTCGCCACCGCGATCGGCCTGTTTGCGGCGATTCCGGCGGTGGTCGCCTACAACCGCTTCGCGCACGACATCGACCGCATTTCCATCCGCTGGGAGAGCTTCATGGAAGAGTTCTCCAACATCCTGCAACGCCAGGCCCGGTAAGCGGCGATGAGAAGACAGCGCCGCATGATGAACCAGATCAACGTCGTGCCTTACATCGACGTGATGCTGGTGCTGCTCGTCATTTTCATGGTCGCGCCGCAGGCCACGCCGACCGGCAGCATCGAACTGCCCAGCGTCGGTCAGGCCTCGCAGACGCCGGCTCAGCCGATCGAGGTGATGGTGAAAGCCGACGGTAAGCTGGCGCTGCGCGATCGCGACAAGGGCGGCAAGGAAGAGGCGGTCACGCGCGACGCGCTGGTGAGCCGCCTGCGCGACATGCAGGGCGGCGACGCCAGCCGCGCGCTGGTCGTGGCCGGCGACAAGGCGGTGCGCTACGAGGAAATCCTGCTCGTGATGGATACGTTGCAGGGTAATGGTTTCACCCGAATCGGCCTGCTGGTGCAGACCGGGCAGAACGCGAAACCGGCCCGCTGATGCGCGATCTCGCACTGAACCGTCCGCAGCCCGGCAAGTGGCAGTCGGCCGCACTGGCCGCCGGCATGCACCTGCTGCTCGGTCTGTTCCTGTTCTACAGCGTGCGCTGGCAGACCAGCCAGCCGGCCGCGGTGCAGGTCGAACTGGTGGGCAGCCTGCCGCCAATCGAGGCACCGGTGCGTCCGCCGCCGCCGCGGGAACCGGTGGTCGAGAGGCAACCGGAGCCGGTGGTGGAACCGCCGCCGCCTCCGCCGCCGAAGCCTGACATCGCGCTGAAGGAGCCGCCGAAGCCGAAGACGCCGCCCAAGGTGGAGCCGAAACCCGAGCCGCCCAAGCCGGTGGAGAAGAAACCGGAACCCAAGCCGGAACCGAAGGTCGAGAAGAAGCCGGAGCCCAAGGTGCCGCCCAAGCCGGACAATCGGCTGGAGCAGGAACTGCAGGACAAGCTGCTGAAGGAATCGCTGGCCCGCGAAAGCGCCGACCAGATGCGCCGCCAGGCCGCGCAGGAAGCGGATTTGATGGCCAAGCTGGCGGCCGATGGCGCGCGCAGCAAGGCGCGCGAAACCTGGGCCGGCCGCATCAGCGCCAAGGTGAAGCCCAACGTGGTGGTGCCGCCCGGCGCGTCCGGAAATCCGGAAGCGGTGGTGGCGATTTCGCTGCTGCCTGACGGTTCGGTGGTCGGCGAGCCCAGATTGAGACAGTCGACCGGCAATGCGGCGCTGGATGCGGCGATACTGCGCGCCATCGTGAAGTCGTCGCCGCTGCCCAAGCCGGAAGACCCGGCCGTGTTCGAGCGCAACCTGGAACTGAAATTCCGGCCGCTGGCCGAGTGACCGGCGCCTGCAGACACTTTACGGAAAGGATCCGATGATCAAGCTCTTCAGACTGATGGCCGCCGCGCTGCTGTTCGCCGCGCAGTTCGCCCACGCCCAGCTCACGGTCGAAATTACCGGCTCCGGTGCCAACCGCATTCCGATCGCCATCGCCAATTTCGCCGGCGAGGGCCTGCTGCCGCAGGCGCTGGTCGGCGTCGTGCGCGCCGACCTGGAGCGCAGCGGTCTGTTCAAGCTGGTCGACCCGGGCAGCACTCCGGTCCATCAGGACGCTGCCGTGGACCTCAACCAGTGGAAGGAACGCGGCGCCGATGCGCTGGCGCTGGCCAGCATCCTGCCGGTGCCGGGCGGTCGCTACGAAGTGCGCATGCGCCTGTACGACATCGCGCGCCAGGGCAAGCCGGACGGCATGATTTTCGTGTTCGCGCCGGCCACCGTGCGGGAAACCGGTCATCGCATCGCCGACTTCATCTACGAAAAGATGACCGGCGAGCGCGGCGTGTTCAATACGCAAATCGCCTACGTGGTGAAGAAGGGCACGCGTTTCGAACTGACCATCGACGACGCCGACGGGCAGAACCCGCGCATCGCGCTGCGCTCGGCCGATCCCATCATCTCGCCGACCTGGTCGCCGGACGGCACGCGCCTCGCCTATGTGTCCTTCGAGGCGAAGAAGCCCATCATCTACGTGCATTCGCTGACCTCGACCTCGCGCTCGGTGGTGGCCAACTTCAAGGGATCGAACTCCGCGCCGGCCTGGGCGCCGGACGGCAAGCGTCTGGCCATCGTGCTGACCAAGGACGGCTCGTCGCAGATCTACACGATCAACGCTGACGGCAGCGGTCTCACCCGCATCGCCAGCTCCAGTTCCATCGACACCGAACCGCAGTTCTCGCCGGACGGCCAGTACATCTACTTCACGTCGGACCGCGGCGGCAGCCCGCAGATCTACCGCGTGCCGGCCAGTGGCGGCAACGCCGAACGCGTCACCTTCGAAGGCAGCTACAACGTGACGCCGCGCCTGTCGCCGGACGGCAAGACGCTGGCCTATGTGTCGCGCAATGGCGGCCGTTTCCAGATCACGGCAATGGATCTGGCGACGCGGCAGACGCAGATCCTGACCGATTCGTCGCGCGACGAATCGCCGTCCTTCGCACCGAACAGCCGGATGATCCTGTACGCCTCCGAGATCGGCGGACGCGGCGTGCTGTCGGCAGTGTCGGCCGACGGCCGCGTCAAGCAGAAACTGTCCGGGCAGGCTGGCGGCGATGTCCGCGAGCCGGCCTGGGGCCCGTTCAACAAACCGTAAATACCGTCACAACCCCACGCAGTAGCGAAACCAGAGAGGCCAACACCATGCGCACCCATACCAAGCTTTCCATCGCAGCCCTGACACTGGCCGTGCTGGCCGGCTGCTCGTCCACCGGTCCGGAGCAACCCGCCGCGCCGACCGAGGACAAGTCCCCGGCCGCACCGACCGGTCCCTCCGTTTCGCCGGTCACGCCGCCGTCGGTCGACGGCAAGAAGATGACGGCCGAAGAGGCGCTGCTCGCCCAGCTGAAGGACCCGAACAGCCCGCTGTCCAAGCGCATCATCTACTTCGACTACGACAGCTACGTGATCAAGGACAGCTACGCCAGCCTGATTTCGGCGCACGCCAAGTTCCTGACCGCCAACCCGAAGTTCAAGATGCTCATCCAGGGCAACACCGACGAGCGCGGTTCGCGCGAGTACAACCTGGCGCTGGGCCAGAAGCGTGCCGAGGCGGTCAAGCGCGCGCTGATGCTGCTGGGCGTGCAGGAAGCGCAGCTGGAGTCGGTCAGCCTGGGCGAAGAGAAGCCGCGCATGGTGGGCAGCGACGAAGCGTCGTACGCCGAGAACCGCCGTTCGGAAATGCTCTACTCGGGTGAGTTCTGATGCAGGCCCGCAACGGGGTCGCGGCGGCGCTCGCCGCGCTGTTCATCGTCGCGGCTCCGGCGCGGGCAGCGCTGTTCGATGACGAGGTCGCGCGCCAGCGCATCGAGGACCTGCGCGCCGACACCAAGGCGCGCATCGGCAAGCTCGAGGGGCAGCTCGAACAGTCGCAGCGCACGCAGCTCGATCTGAACAACCAGATCGAGGCGCTGCGCGGCGAAATCGCCAAGCTGCGCGGCCAGGTCGAGGTGCTCACCTACGAGCTGGAGGCGTCCACCAAGCGGCAGAAGGACTTCTACCTCGATCTCGACACCCGCCTGCGTGCACTGGAGACGAAGCCGGTCGCCGCAGCAGAGCCCGAGGTCGATCCGGCCGCCGAGCCGCGCGACTACGAGGCGGCGCTGAACCTGCTCAAGGGCGGCAAGTACGCCGAGGCGCAGCTGGCCTTCGAAGCCTTCATCAAGAGCTGGCCGAAGAGCAGCTTCCAGCCGGCTGCCCATTACTGGGCCGCCAGCGCTGCCTTCCAGACCAAGGCCTACTCGCGGGCCGCCGAGCTGTACCAGCAGGTGCATGCGCAGTGGCCGGCCGACGTGCGGGCGCCGGAAGCGCTGATCGGTCTGGCCAACACGCAGCAGATCCAGGGCGATGCCAAGGGTGCGAAGAAGACGCTGGACATGGTGATCGCCCAGTATCCGGGCACGCCTTCGGCCGACGTCGCGCGCCAGCGCATCAAGCAGGCGGCGCAGAAGAAGTGAGCGGGCAGGGCAGGGGCGGCAGGGCCGCGGTCGTACTGCTGTCCGGCGGCCTCGATTCGGCCACCGTGCTTGCGATGGCGCGTGCGCAGGGGCTGGACTGCCACTGCCTGTCACTCGACTACGGCCAGCGGCACCGGGCGGAGCTGGTCGCTGCCGAGCGCGTTGCAAGGGCGCTCGGTGCGGCCGGCCACCGCACCATTGCGCTCGATCTGCGCGCCTTCGGCGGCTCGGCGCTGACCGACAGCGCGATCGACGTGCCGACCGGTGGCGTGGCGCCGGGCATCCCGGTCACCTACGTGCCGGCGCGCAACACCATCATGCTGTCGCTGGCGCTCGCCTGGGCCGAAGTGCTCGGCGCTCAGGACATCTTCTGCGGCGTCAATGCGGTGGACTACTCCGGCTATCCCGATTGCCGCCCGGAGTACATCAAGGCTTTCGAGGCGATGGCCAACCTGGCGACCAAGGCAGCGGTCGAGGGCGCGCGGCTCACCGTGCACGCGCCGCTGATCGACCTCACCAAGGCGGGTATCATCCGTGCCGGCGCGCAGCTCGGCGTCGATTACGCGCTGACCGTGTCCTGCTACCAGGCCGACGATGAAGGCCGCGCCTGCGGTGTGTGCGACTCCTGCCGCCTGCGGCGCGAGGGATTCGCGGCAGCCGGGGTGGCGGACCCGACGCGCTACCGCTGAACCGTCGTCCCGCATTCCGGGGCGGCGTTACCGCTCCGGAACGACGATGGAACTGAACATCCACACCGAAACACTGGCAGCCGTGTTCGCGCTGTCTGTCGCGCTGGGCGCGCTCACCTCGCGCACCGGCTTCTGCACCATGGGTGCGGTGTCCGACTGGATCAACATCGGCGACCTCGGCCGCATGCGCTCGTGGATGCTGGCGATCGCCACCGCCATGGCCGGCCTGGTCGGGCTCGAATCGGCTGGCGTGGTCGACCTCAGCACCACCTATCCGCCCTACCGCACGCCGCAGCTCGCCTGGCTGCGCTACATCGTCGGCGGCCTCATGTTCGGCGTCGGCATGACGCTGGCCAGCGGCTGCGGCAACAAGACGCTGGTGCGCATCGGCGGCGGCAACCTGAAGTCGCTGTTCGTGCTGGCGGTCGGCGCCGTGTTCGCCTATCTGATGATCTTCACCGATTTCTACGCCAGCGCCTTCGGCTGGATGAACGACTGGACGCTGTCGCTCGACGCGCGCGGCATCGATTCGCAGGCGCTCGGTTCCGTCGTTGCCGCTGCGGTCGGCGGTGACGCCGCCACGCTGAATCGTGCACTGGCCTGGATCATCGCCGCCGCACTGGCCGTGTGGGCCTTCGCCTCGGCCGATTTCCGCCGCAACATCGACCACGTGGCCGGCGGTATCGGCTTCGGTCTGGCGGTGCTGGCCGGCTGGTGGCTGACCGCCGGCCCGCGCGCCGCGGCGTGGAAGGAATGGGCCGAATTCGCCGACGTCGTGCCGAGCCGGGTCGAGGCGCAGTCCTACACCTTTGTCGGCCCGATGGCCGACGGCGCGCGCTGGCTGCTCGACCCGACCAATGCCGCACTGCTGAACTTCGGCCTGATGGCGCTGGCCGGTGTCGTCGTTGGCGCCTTCATCCATGCCATTGCCAGCGGAAAATTCCGCGTCGAGTGGTTCCGCGGCACCGCCGATGTCGTGCGTCACGGCATCGGCGGTGCGCTGATGGCGATCGGTGGCGTGCTCGCTTCCGGCTGCAGCATCGGTCAGGGCATCACCGGCGTATCGACGCTCGCGCTGGGTTCGGCCATCGCACTGCTCGCCATCATCGCCGGCTCGGCGCTGACCATGAAGGCGACCATGTGGTGGCTGATGCGCGACTGAGCTGCGAGGTGTGTCTGGAGTCAAATTCCGGGTTGACAGAGCCCTTCCTCTCACCTATAGTCCGCGGTCTTCGCAAGGCGAGGGTCGGTAGCTCAGTCGGTAGAGCAGCGGACTTTTAATCCGTTGGTCGCGAGTTCGAGTCTCGCCCGACCCACCACTCGGTGGGCCGAAGCAGTACGCGAAGCAAGTTTCCGGGTTGTTAGCTCAGTTGGTAGAGCAGCGGACTCTTAATCCGTAGGTCGAGTGTTCGAGCCACTCACAACCCACCAGATGCAGAAGCAAAAGGCCAGTTCTCCGGAACTGGCCTTTTTCTTTTTGCGGCGTCGCAACGTGCGTGTGGTCTGGATCTAGCCTACTTCCCCGATCAGTCGCGTCATCAGCTCAATCGGCTGGTCCGGAGGGGCTGGCACCAGCTCCAGCTTTCCCAAATCGACAGGCGCGATATCGATCGCAACGCATCGTCGTTGCTCCATCGCTGCCACGAGCTCCGTCCCGGTTGCGCACAGGACGACCTCCTTTCCACATTCGTGGCAGAAGCGGATGGTATCTACCTCGGTCAATGCCAAATCGCCCCACTTGGCACCACATCGGAAGCGGAATTGGCAGAGCCTGACTGGGAGTGCAGATACGTCGGTCATGGTGTGTCTCCCGCAGGACAACGTTTCAGAGGGCTGCTGCCGGCAGCTGGCGCTCGACCCGCTCAGCATATGCTCTTGCTGGCGACAGCGCGAGAAGTTGCGTGGTCAATCGAGGCATTGAACCGGGCAAGTGCCTGAGCAGCGCCCCCGCCCTGGGTACAGCACCTCCCGGATCGTTCAAAGATTTGCCGGGATTGTTCAAGCCCGTCCATCCGCCCATCCCTACAGTCAGCGCCAGATGGTCCCGCCCCGCGCGGGGGCATTCCGGGTTCTGCACATAGTCAAAATGACGGAGGGGAAGATGGGCGAAGCAACTGTGGCCGCAAAAGCGGCGGGAGCGACCGAAGGTGCAAGCACCTTCGACGCGGTGGTGATCGGCGCCGGCGTGGCCGGGCTGTACCAGGTCTATCGGCTGCGCGAGATGGGCATGTCGGTGCAGGGCTTCGAGGCCGGGTCCGGCGTCGGCGGCACCTGGTACTGGAACCGCTATCCGGGCGCGCGTTTCGACTCCGAGGCGGAGATCTACCAGTACTGGTTCGACGAAGCCATGTTCAAGAACTGGCAGCCGAGCGAGCGCTTCCCGGCGCAGCCGGAAACCGAGCGCTGGCTGAACTACGTCGCCGATCGCGCTGACCTGCGCAAGCACTTCCGCTTCGACACCCGCGTCACCGCGGCGCGCTACGACGAAGCGCGGCGGCAGTGGGCGATCACCACCGACGCCGGCGACACGGTGACGGCGCGCTTCCTGATCTGCTGCACCGGCATGCTGTCGGCGCCGCTGACGTCGGTGTTCCCGGGGCAGGACAGCTTCCGCGGCGAAATCCACCACACGGCACGCTGGCCGAAGGAGCGGGTCGAATTCGTCGGGAAGCGGGTCGGCGTGGTCGGCACCGGTGCCACCGGCATCCAGGTGATCCAGACCATCGCGCCGCAGGTCGGCCACCTGAAGGTGTTCCTGCGCACGCCGCAGTACGTGATACCGATGCGCAACCCGAAGTACAGCCCGGCCGACTGGGCGAAGCAGGGCGAGCGCTTCGCGCAGATCCGCGACCGCGTGGCGCGCACCTTCTCCGGCTTCGAATACGACTTCGAGAACGGCGCCTGGGCCGACCTCACGCCAGCGCAGCGCACCGAAGTGCTGGAGCGGCTGTGGGCCGACGGCTCGCTGTCGCTGTGGCTGGCCTCCTTCGCCGAAATGTTCTTCGACGAGAAGGTGAACGACGTGGTGTCCGAATTCGTGCGCGACAAGATGCGCGCGCGCATCAAGGACCCGGCGCTGTGCGAAAAGCTCATCCCGACCAGCTACGGCTTTGGCACCCACCGCGTGCCGCTTGAGAGCAATTACCTGGAGGTGTTCCACCAGCCCAATGTCGACATCGTCGACGTCAAGCAGGCGCCGATCGAGCGCATCGTGCCCGAGGGCGTCATGACCGCCGACGGCACCGTGCATGAGCTCGACATCCTGGTGCTCGCCACCGGCTTCGACGCCGGCTCCGGCGCGCTCACCCGCATCGACATCCGCGGCCGCGAGGGCCGTTCGCTGAAGGAGGAGTGGGGCCAGGAAATCCGCACCACGATGGGTCTGCAGGTGCACGGCTATCCCAATATGTTCACCACCGGCGCGCCGCTGGCGCCGTCGGCCGCGCTGTGCAACATGACCACCTGCCTGCAGCAGCAGGTCGACTGGATCACCGCCTGCATACGCTCGATGCGCGACAAGGGCCAGCAGGTGATCGAGCCGTCTCAGGCGCTGCAGGACCAGTGGGTCGCCCACCACGACGAGACGGCGAACAGGACGCTCGTGGTGAAGACCGACTCCTGGTACATGGGCACCAACGTCGCCGGCAAGCCGCGTCGCCTGCTGTCCTACATCGGCGGCGTCGGCACCTACCGCCAGAAGTGCGACGAGGTCGCGGCCAGCGGCTATCGCGGCTTCACCTTCGCCTGATCGGCGATGCACCCGGCCGGCATCGCCGGCCGGGCCCGGACACAGCGCCGCACCGCCCGGTGACGGCGACGACGGAGGAGCAGGAAGATGATCCAGAACGACTATTACAGCCAGGACATGCACGGCCCCTACGAGCTCATCAGCATCGGCGCGCTCGAGCTGGAGGAGGGCGGCACGATTCCCGACTGCCGGCTGGCCGTGGTTACGCACGGCACGCTGAATGCCCGCAAGGACAACGCCATCCTGGTGCCCACCTGGTACTCGGGCACCAGCAAGATCATCGCGCAGGTCTACATCGGCAAGGGCCACGCGCTCGACCCGGACAAGTACTTCATCGTGCAGATCAACCAGATCGGCAGTGGCCTGTCGAGCTCACCGCACAACAGCGACGGCGCCATCGCGATGGAGCGCTTTCCGCGCGTGCGCATCGGTGACGACGTGCGCGCGCAGCAGCGTCTGCTGTCGCAGCACTTCGGCATCGAGAAGCTGGCGCTGGTGGTCGGCGGCTCGATGGGCGCGCAGCAGACCTGGGAGTGGGCGGTGCGCTTTCCCGACCGCGTGCTGCGCGCGGCGCCGATCGCCGGCACCGCGAAGAACAGCGAACACGACTACCTGTTCGCCGAAACGCTGATCGAAGCCATCGTCACCGACCCGAACTTCAAGGGCGGCCGCTACGCCGCCTCGTACGACGTGATCGACGGTCTGCGCCGTCACGCCAAGCTGTGGACGGTGATGGGCTGGAGCGTGGATTTCTTCCGCGAAGGGCGGCACCGCGTGCTCGGCTTCGACTCGGTCGCCGATTTCGTCGAGCGCTTCATGGTCGGCTACTTCGGGCCGATGGACGCCAACGACCTGCTGTGCATGGCGTGGAAGTGGCAGCGCGGCGACGTCAGCCGCCATGCCGGCGGTGATCTCGCGGCCGCGCTCGCCCGCGTGCGCGCGAAGATGTACGTGATGCCGATCAGCCACGACATGTTCTTCCCGCCCGAGGACTGCCGCCGCGAACAGCGCCTGGTGGCCGGCAGCGAGCTGCGTGTGCTGGACAGCATCGACGGTCACTTCGCATTGCTCGGCACCGACCCGGCGATGGTGGCGCAGGTAGACGGCCACCTGGCGGAACTGCTCGCCACACCGGCCGGCTGAACAGGCGGCCGCTTCGCTGCGCTGCAACCTCGGCGCGCCGGACGCTCTGCTAAGCTGCCCCTGCCTGCCGGCGTGTGCCGGCAGGCGCGACCGGCGGCGCAGCGGACCGCGTCCGGCCTTCTCGTCGGGGGAGAACGACATGCCGAACATCATCACGCCGAAAGAACTGCCCCAGTGGGTGCCCGGCGAGGTGCTTTCGTCGAGCGACAACCTCGGCTGGAAGGGCGTCGGTCATCGTTCTTACCGATACGCCGGCCTCGACGTACCGATTCCGCCGCTGGACCACTTCATGGTCGTGCGCTACGCCGCCGGCCAGACGCCGATGGACCGCTGTTTCGACCAGCGCTGGTCGCGTGCCGACTGCCGTCCCGGTGACGCCTCGCTGCTCACCATGTCAGAGGCCTCGCACTGGCACTGGACACAGCAGATCGACGTGTCGCACGTCTATCTGTCCAACAGCCTGATGTCGCGCGTGGCCGGCGAGGTGATGGACAGGCCGGTGGCCGAGGTGCGGCTGCACGACGTACTGTGCGCGCGCGACCCGACGCTGCTCGCCATCACCGACGCCATCACCCAGGAGGCGGTGCAGCCCGAAATGGGCGGTCCGCTGTATGCGGAGACGCTGGGCACCCAGCTGGCGGTGCACCTGCTGCGCAGGTATGCCCAGGTCACCTTCCGTCACGACCTGCCGGGCGGCCGCCTGTCGCCGGCGCAGATGCGCCGCGTGCTCGACCTGATAGACAGCCGCCTGCACGAAGCGCTGACGCTGGAAGACATGGCCGAGGCGGCGGGTCTCGGCGTATGTACCTTCCACCGCCGCTTCCGCGAGACGCAGGGCCGTGCGCCGCACGCCTTCGTGATCGACCGTCGCGTCGAGCGTGCGCGCCAGCTGCTCGCCGCCGGCGATCTGGCGGTCAAGGAGGTGGCCGCCAGCTGCGGTTTTTCCGATCAGGCGCACATGACCCGCGTGCTGCGCGCACGGCTCGGCACGACACCGGCCAAGCTGCGCGCCGCGCGCGGCTAGGACGCACCGCTCACTGCAGCAGCCGCAGTGCGATCGCACCGGCGCCGACCACGACGATGGCGGCGAGGCGCAGCCGGCTGACCGTTTCCTTCAGTACGCCAGCGGCGATCAGCAGCGCGAATACCACCGATGTTTCGCGCAGCGCAGCCACCAGCGCGATCGGCGCGCGCGTCATCGCCCACAGCACCAGCGTGTAGGACGCCAGCGTGCCGGCCCCGCCGATCACTGCCCGTCGGCCGCTGCCGCGCAGCCGCGCCAGCTCGGGTCGGCCACGTCGCAGGCAGAAAAGCAGGAGCATCAACAGACCGCTCAGCAGCAGCATCCACGCCGTATAGCCGAAGGCGCTGCCGGACAGGCGCGCACCGCGGCCGTCGATCAGCGTGTAGCAGGCGATCACTGCGCCATTGGCCAGCGCCAGCGCGGCCGAGCCCAGGTGCAGGTGGCCGCGGCGCCGGGCGTCGCCAGCCAGCAGCAGGATGCCGCCGCCGATCAGCACGATGCCGGTCCAGGCGCCTGGCGACAGCCGTTCGCCGAGCAGCTGCGTCGCCGCCAGCGCGGTCAGCAGCGGTGCCGAACCACGCATCAGCGGATAGGCCAGGCCCAGTTCGCCGCCGCGGTAGGCGAGCGCCACCAGCGAGAAGTAGAGGACGTGGATCACCACCGACGCGCCCAGCCAGGGCCAGCTGGCCGGCGCCGGCATGGGCAGCAGCGGCAGCAGGCAGGCCGCCCACAGCGCAGCGCCGCCGACCATGAAGGCGGTGTCGGCGAAGGTGTCCTGCGAACTGCGCACCAGCGCATTCCAGCCGGCATGCAGCAGTGCCGCGAACAGTACGACCGCCATCACGTCCAGGGGCATGCCGTCGTCCTCCGCCGTGCGGGCGCCGGATCAGTCGACCTGCTTCGGCGGCGCGGGCGCTGTTTCCTCGCGCACGCCGCGTATCACCTTGATCAGGCAGAACAGGAAGCCGGCGACGCCGACCGCGGTCATGATCAGCGACTGCCATAGCGGCCAGCCGCCGGTCTGGCTTTCGTCGATCAGGTTGAGCAGGCTCAGCGTCACCCCGGACATGCCGACGATGGCGAAGCCGAGGGCGGCGAAGAAGAACAGTACGCGCATGAATGAGATCCAGTGAGAGGTGGCGCAGCGCCGACGGCGGGCAAGCCGCCGCGGGTGCCCGGCGGCCTGCATTGTGTCCGAAGCGGCGGCGACCTGTGAAGCCGCATCGCCGGCTTCGACCACGCGCGCGCTTGCGCGTGCCGCGAGCGCTCCGCGAGAATGCGGCAACTTCACTCGCGAACCGACACGATGAAACGCATCGTCATCCTCGGCACCGGCGGCACCATCGCCGGTCAGGCCCGGCAGGCCGGCGACAACGTCGGCTATACCGCCGCGCAGATCGCCGTCGGCGACCTGCTGGCGGCGATTCCGGCGCTGGCCGGCTTCGCGCTGGAAGCGGAACAGGTGGCGCAGGTCGACAGCAAGGACATGTCCTTCGCCATCTGGCGGGCGCTGGCCGCACGCACCGCGCATCACCTCGCACGCGACGAGGTGGCGGGCATCGTCATCACGCACGGCACCGACACGCTGGAGGAGACCGCCTACTTCCTGCATCGCGTGCTGGCACCGGCCAAGCCGGTGGTGCTGACCGCGGCGATGCGCCCGGCCAACGCGCTGGCACCGGACGGCCCGCAGAACCTGCTCGACGCGGTGCGGGTCGCCGCGCTGGCCGGCGCGCGTGGCGTGCTCGCCTGCATCGCCGGTGCGGTGCACGCCGGTTGCGATGTGCGCAAGGTGCACCCCTTCCGCATCGACGCCTTCGATTCCGGTGACGCCGGTGCGCTCGGCTATATCGAGGAGGGGCATCTGCGGCAGCTGCGCGACTGGCCCGCGGGCGAGGCGCTCGGCCTGGCCTGCACGCAGCGCGAGGACTGGCCGCGCGTCGACATCGTCGTCAGCGCGGCCGGTGTCGACGGCGTGCTGGTCGACGCGCTGGTGGCGCTCGGTGCACGCGGCATCGTCGCCGCCTGCACCGGCAACGGCACGCTGTCCGCCGCGCTCGAAAGTGCGCTGCTGCGCGCGCAGGCGGCGGGTGTCGCGGTGCTGCGCGCGACCCGCATCGGCCGTGGCTGCATCGTCGAAACGACCGCGCCGGCACTGCCGTCGGCCGGCGCGTTGACGCCGGTGCAGGCGCGCATCGAACTGATGCTCAGCCTGCGCTGACGCCGGGCATTCACAAAAAAGCACGAAGATTCCGCCGTGGGCGCGCTGCGACGGGGTCGCAAGCGCTTAAACTTCCGGCTCTGTGCACATCAAGAACAAGGTCGCCCAAGCGGCCGCCATAATCGAAGAACGCCTCCGATGCGACGTCGCGCATTGACCACGCTGTTGACCGTGGCCGCCCTGCTTGCCGGGCTGCTGCCGGTGGCGGCTGCGCTCTATTTCTCCTGGGCGTACACGCTGCGGGTGGAAACCCAGCATCTCGATGCGCTGGCGCAGCAGGCGCTGGCGCGCGCCGAACAGGTGTTCGACGACGCGCAGTCCGAACTGGGCGGCCTGCAGAGTTTTCCGCAGCCGGCCTGCTCGCCGGCCCATGTCGAGCGGCTGCGGCAGATCGCCTACTGCACGCCCTTCGTGCGCGAGATCGCCTATGTCGAGAACGGCCAGATCGCCTGCAGCAGCATGGGCAGCGACGCGCATCGCGTGCTGCCGGCGGCCGACTGGTCGGACGGCAAGGGGCGGCAGATCTGGTTCCGCGTCACCCACACGCTGGACGACGCGCGGCCGTCGGTAGCCATCGGTCGCGGCAGCCACATCGCGCTGATCCACGCCAGCCACTTCCAGGCGCGCGCGGTCGGCGACACCCAGCTGGCGGTGCTCAGCACCACCGACTGGCTGCCGCTCGCCCACCTCGACCAGCCGCTGCTGCCGAGCATGATCGACACCGCGGTGACCGGTCGCGAGCGCATCCAGGGTGACCGTCTGTATGCCGTCGCGCAGTCGGCGCAGCTGCCCATCGTCGCCGTCGGCGCGCAGTCGCGCGCCCAGCTGATGGCCGCATGGACCGAGCCGCTGGTCATGATGACGCTGCTCGGCGTGCTGGTGAGCACGATGCTGATGTGGGCGGTGCGCCGCTTCGCGCGCCAGTACTTCTCGCCGGCCACCGCACTGCTGTCGGCGATACGCCGCGGCGAGCTGCGCGTGGCCTACCATCCGCAGATCCGCCTGTCGGATGGCCGCTGTGTCGGCGCCGAACTGCTGGTGCGCTGGCCCGACCAGAACGAGCCGGTCATGAGCACCGACGACCTGGTTCACCTGGCCGAGCATTCGGGTTTCGAGCACGAGATCACCGCCCGCGTGCTGCGCACCGCGATATCCGAGATCGGCGATCTGCTGCAGCGCCGGCCGGAGCTGACGGTGTCGCTGAACCTCGCGTCGCACGACCTCGAGCGCGGCGACCTGACCGAACTGCTGGCCGACGCGCTGGACGGCAACGGTATCCGCCGCAGCCAGATCGAACTCGAACTGACCGAGCGCAACCTGATCCAGGCCGGTTCGGCCGGCGAAGTGCTGGCGCGGCTGCGCGAAGCCGGCCACAAGGTGCTGCTGGACGACTTCGGCACCGGCTACTCCAGCCTGTCCTATCTGCACGACCTGCCGGTCGACGCGCTGAAGATAGACCGCGCCTTCGTCGGCACCATAGGCGCCGAAACGCCGCACGCGCCGCTGGTGCCGCACATTGCCGAGATCGCCCGCACGCGGGGTCTGCACATGGTGGCCGAGGGCGTCGAGACCGAGCAGCAGGCGGACTATCTGCGCGAGCAGGGCGTCGAGATCGCGCAGGGCTATCTGTATGCGCGGCCGATGGACGCCAGCGAGTTCCGCCACTTCCTCGCCACGCGCGGCTGAACCCGGCGCGCGCCGCGCAGTCCATCGGCCGTGCTCACCCTTCATTCACTTCGCAAGACCCTGCCGGGTGCGCCGCCGCGCCTGCTGCTCGACGCCGTCGACCTGAGTGTCGCGCCGGGCGAATACGTCGCGGTGATCGGCGAATCGGGCGCCGGCAAGTCGACGCTGCTCAATCTGGTCGCCGGCCTCGACCGGCCAGACGCTGGCAGCGTCCATTTCGGCGCGCACGCGGTGTCTGCGCTCGACGACGACGCGGCCACGCTGTGGCGGCGGGTCGAGGTCGGTTTCGTGTTCCAGTCCTTCCACGTGCTGCCCTGGCTCAGCCTGGCCGACAACGTCGCGCTGCCGCTGGCGCTGGCCGGCGTGCCAGCGCACGAACGGGCGGCCCGCGCCCGCGCCCAGCTCGCTGCGGTCGGTCTGGGCGAGCGCGCTGGCGACAGCCCGACCCGGCTGTCCGGCGGCGAGCTGCAGCGGGTGGCCATCGCCCGCGCGCTGGTGCATCGCCCGCGCCTGCTGCTGGCCGACGAACCGACCGGCAACCTGGACGCCGACAACGCCGAGCGTATCGCCGTGCTGTTGCGCGACGCGGTGAAGTCGAGCAAGGCCTGCGGCCTGCTGGTGACGCATTCGACCGCGATGGCGGCCAGCGCCGACCGCGTGCTGCGGCTGGCGCGCGACGGCCGCCTGCACGATGCTTGAGCTGCTGTGGCGCTCGGCCCGGCGCGGCGCGAGCACGCTGGCGCTGCTCGCCATCGCACTCGGCGTGGCGCTCGGCGTCGCCGTGTCGGCCATCCACCGGGCGGCGCTCGACGAATTCGAATCCGGCCTGCGCAGCGTGTCCGGCAGCGCCGATGTCGAGGCGGTGGCGCCGCGTGGCATGGACGAAATGCTCTACCCGCGGCTCGCCGCGCTGCCCGACGTGGCGGCGGCCAGCCCGCTGGTCGAGCGCGAGATCGAAGTTGAGCGCGCCGGCCGCACGCTGAAGCTGCGCGTGATCGGCATCGACGCCTTCCGCGCCGCCGCCGTACAGCCGACATTGCTGCCGCCAGCCGACGGCATCGGCCGCCTGATGCAGCCGGGCACGCTCTACCTGAGTCATGCGGCCGGTCGTGCACTCGGCCTGCAGCCGGACGACACGCTGACGCTGCGCGGTCACGCCTTCCGCGTCGCCGGCTGGTTGCCGGCGGCCGGCGAGGGCGCGGTGCTGGCGGTGACCGACATCGGTGACGCGCAGTGGCGGCTGGGCAGCGCCGGCCGCATCCACCGCATCGCGCTGCGCCTGCACGCGGGCGCGGTGCGCGCCGATGCGCTCGCGCGCATCGCCGCTGCACTGCCGGCCGACGTGACGCTGCAGACGCCGGCGCAGGCGCTGGAGCGCGCCGACCGGCTGTCGCGCGCCTATCGCGTCAATCTCGGCCTGCTGGCGCTGATCGCGCTGGCGGTCGGCAGCTTTCTGGTGGCGGCGACGCAGGCGGCGGCGATTGCCCGCCGCGTGGCGGAAATCGCCTTCCTGCGCGCGGCCGGACTGACGCGTGCTCAGCTGATGCGACTGCTGGTCGGCGAGGGCGCGCTGCTTGGCGCCGCCGGTGCCGCCATCGGCATCGCGCTGGGTCACGCGCTGGCGGCGCTGGCGCTGCACCTGATCGGCAGCGACCTGGGCGCCGGCCTGATTGCGGGCGCCGCGCCGCAACTTGGCTTCGATGTGTCGGCCAGCATCGGCTTCGGTCTGCTCGGCGTGGCGTCGGCAGCGGCCGGCGCCGCCTGGCCGGCGCGCGATGCACTGGCCATCACGCCGGCGCAGGCACTGCGCGGCGGGGTATTCACGCCGCCGTTACGCCTGCTGGGTAATCGTCGCCGGGCGGTCGGCCTGCTGGCGCTGCTCGGGCTCGGTGCCGTCGCCACGGTACAGCCGGCGATCGGCGGGCTGCCTCTGGGCGGCTATCTGGCAATCGGCTGCGTGCTGGCGAGCGCGGTGCTGGCGGTGCCACCGCTCGCGGCGGCGCTGGCGCGGACGCTGCCCGACGACGCCAGCCTGCCGCTGACGCTGGCCACGGCGCGGCTGCGCGCCGAACCGGGTTTCGCGTCGCGCAGCGCGGCCGGTGTGCTGGCGGCCAGTGCGCTCATCGTCGCGATGGCGGTCATGGTGTCGTCCTTCCGCGCGTCGGTCGATCGCTGGCTGGGCGACGTGCTGCCGGCCGAGCTGTATATCCGTGGTGACCGCGACCGGCCGTGGCCGGACGAGGTCGAGCGCCGGCTGGCAGCGGTGCCCGGCGTCGCCCGCGTCGACGTGCTGCGTCACCAGTCGCTGCTGCTGCGCGCCGACCTGCCGCCGGTGGCGCTGATTGCGCGGGCGCTGCCGGACGACGCCGGACGGGTGCTGCCGCGCGTCGGATCGATGGCACCACCGGGCGCCCTGCCGCGCGTGTGGGCGTCGGAGGCGATGGCCGATCTGTACGGCTGGCGTGCCGGCAGCGAGGTCGAACTGCCGCTGGCCGGGCGCGCGCTGCGCGTGCAGGTGGCCGGTCTGTGGCGCGACTACGCACGCCAGCACGGCGCGCTGGTGATCGACCTCGAACGCTACCGCGCGCTGACCGGCGACCGGCTGGCCGACGACTTCGGCCTCTGGCTGGCCGACGGCGCCGACCCGACGGCGGTCGCCGCGGCACTGCGCGAGGCCACTGGCGCCGGTGACGCGCTGGAGCTGACGTCGAGCGAGGACATCCGCCGGCTGTCGCTCGGCGTGTTCGACCGCACCTTCGCCGCCACCTACGCGCTGGAGGCGGCTTCGGCGCTGATCGGTCTGGCCGGCATCGCCGCCGCCTTCGCCGCGTCGGCCGCGGCGCGCGTGCGCGAATTCGGCCTGCTGCGCCACGTTGGCTTCACGCGCCGGCAGATCGCCGCGCAGCTTGCCGCCGAAGGCGTGCTGTCGACCGTGCCCGGCCTGCTGCTCGGTCTGCTTGCCGGCTTCGCGATGAGTGCGCTGCTGATCGAAGTGGTGAACCGGCAGTCCTTCCACTGGAGCATGGACTGGGTGGTGCCCTGGGGTCTGCTCGCCGGCATCGTGCTGGCCATGCTGGCGGCGGCCACCGTTGCCGCGCTGATCGGTGCCCGCCGTGCGCTCGCCATCGACGCCGTGCGCGCGGTGCGCATGGACGGGTGATGGCGACGCGCGATCAAGGCAGAGCGGTGCGCAGATCGGCCACCGGCTCGGCGCCGAAGCGCTCGGACAGCAGGTAGTCGACCAGGCGGCGCGCACAGTCGGCCGGCGACAGCAGTGCGCCGTCGCGCTGCAATGCTTCGAAGCGGGCGCGGTTCGGGAAATCCGCCAAAGGGGTAGCGCGGATCTGCGCCTGCATCGCAGTGTCGATGACGCCCGGCGCCAGGCTGACGATGCGCGTGCCGGCCGGGGCGTCGAGCGCCGCGGCGCGGGCGTGCTGGTCGAGCGCGGCCTTGGTGGCGCAGTAGATGGACCAGCCGGCGTAGGGCGTGTGCGCGGCGCCACTCGAAATGTGCACGATGCGCCGTTCGCTCGCGTGCGCAGCGGTGGCGACCAGTGCATCGGTCAGCGCCAGCGGGGCGGCGACATTGAGTGCCACCGCCTGCGCGATGGCCGTCGCGCCTTGGCGCCCCGCAGGCGCCACCGGGCCCAGCGTGCCGGCGTTGTTGATCAGCAGCACGCGGTCGGCAGCGGCAACGAAGCGTGACAGCGCGTCGCCCGCCAGCCAGCGCGCCAGCACCGCCGCGTCGGCGAGGTCGAGCGCGACCTGAGTGAAGCCGTCGTCGTCGGGCTGCGGCGACCGGCCGCGTGCGAGCCCGAGCACCGGAATGCCGCGTGCGCGCAGCGTGGCGGCAAGCGCCTCGCCCAGTCCGTGCGTGTGGCCGGTCAGTACTGCCTTCATCGTCTTTCCCTCGTCGTCTCATGCGCCGCAAAGCCGCGTCGGCACACTGTTTTGCTGTCGGCCGCATAGGGGCGGAGTAAGATCATCGACAGAACTGGCGCGGGCGTCCGACCGGTGCCTGCGCCCCGGACACAACACGGGAGACACCCAGTGAACCCACACCAGGGCGCGGCGACCACCCCGCAGAAGACCCTGCTTCTGGTCGATGACACGCCGGAAAATCTGACCGTGCTCGGCGAAATCCTGATGCCTCACTACCGCGTCCGTGTCGCCAGTTCAGGCGCGCGTGCGCTGGCCGCCGCGACCACCGATCCGTGGCCGGATCTGGTGCTGCTCGACGTGATGATGCCGGAGATGGACGGCTACGAGGTGATCAGCCGTCTGCGCGCAGATCCGCGCACGCGCGAACTGCCGGTCATTTTCGTCACTGCGCTCGACAGCACCGAGGACGAGGCGCACGGCCTCGAACTCGGCGCGGTCGACTACATCACCAAGCCGGTGCGCCCGGCCATCGTGCTGGCACGCGTGCGCGGGCAACTCGAACTGAAAGAGGCGCGCGATCGCATGCGCGACCAGAACGCCTGGCTGGAAGCCGAGATCGCCCGCCGCATGCGGCAGAACCAGGTGGTACAGGACGTGAGCATGCGCGCGCTCGCCAGCATCGCCGAGGCGCGCGACGACGAGACCGGCAATCACATCCTGCGCACCCAGGCCTATGTGAATGTGCTGGCCCGGGCGCTGGCGACGACGCCGCGCTACGCCGGCGAACTGACGCCGGCGCTGGTCGAAACCTATACGAAGGCGGCGCCGCTGCACGACATCGGCAAGGTGGCGATTCCCGATCACATCCTGCACAAGCCGGGCAAGCACACGCCCGACGAGTGGGAAATCATGAAGACCCACGCCCGTCAGGGATCGGACGCAATCTGGCGCGCCATCTGCGACCAGGAGGAGCGCGAGGCGCTGGATTTCCTCTACATCGCGATGGACATCGCGCATTACCACCACGAGAAGTGGGACGGCAGCGGCTACCCGGAAGGGCTGGCCGGCGAGGCCATTCCGCTGCCGGCGCGCCTGATGGCGCTGGCCGACGTGTTCGACGCGCTGATCAGCAAGCGCGCCTACAAGCCGGCCTTTCCGCTCGATCGGGCGACCGCCATCATCACCGAGGGGCGTGGCCAGCATTTCGATCCGGACGTCGTCGACGCCTACCTTGCACATCTCGACGAGTTCGCAGCCATTTCCGCGCGCTACGCCGACCTGGCCGAGCAGACCCTGAACGCAACCGCCTGAGTCGCGCCGATGATGAAGTCCATATCGAGCCTTGCCGCCGCTCGCCTGATGCGGTCGGCCGCCGCCGCCCTCTGTCTGTGCTTTTTCGCCGCGCCGGCGCTGGCGCAGCAGGTGTCCGTCGATACGTTGCACGAACTGTGGCGCGATCACCGCGTGCTGCTGCCGGTACTCGGCATCAGTCTGGCGCTGGTGTGCGCGCTGCTGCTGGCGCAGCGGCGGCACGACCGACGCCTGCGTCGCGCGCGCGAACTGGCCGATCGCCACGCGGTGGAACTGGAGCAGGAGCGCAGCCGTCTGCGCATGCTGCTGAACGCGATTCCCGATCCGGTGTGGCTGAAGGATGCCGACGGCACCTTTCGCTTCTGCAATCCGCGTTTCGAGCAGCTGCTCGGCGTGCCCGAAGCGCAGCTGATCGGACACACCGATTACGACTTCGTCGAGCGCGAACTGGCCGACTTCTTCCGCGCGCACGACCGTGCGGCGATCGATGCGGGGCGGCCGCTGATCAACGAGGAATGGCTTACCTTCCGCGTCGGTGGTCAGCAGGGCCTCTACCAGACCACGAAGACGGCGGTCACCGACAGCGCCGGGCAGCTGGTCGGCGTGCTCGGCCTGGCGCGCGAGGTCACCTCGATGCGCGAGATCGAGCAGGCGCTGGCCGAGCGGGTGAAGGAACAGCGATGCCTCTATGCGGTGTTCCGCGCCACCGAGGACCTGCGCCGGCCGCTGCCCGACATGCTGCGCGAGGTGGCGGGTCTGTTGCCTGGCGGCTTCATGCATGTGGGCGAGGCGGAGGCCGCTATCGAGCTCGACGGTGAGACGGTCGCCACGTCCGGCTTCGATCGCGCGGTGCAGTCCATCCATGCGCGGTTGCTGCTGCGTGGCGAAGTGCGCGGACGGATATGCGTCGCTTACCGGACCGAAATGCCGGTGCGTGACGAGGGACCCTTCCTGCTCGAAGAGCGCATGCTGCTGGAGGCGCTGGCCGACCGCATCGCCAGCGTCATCGCCCGGCGCGAGGACGAAGCGCGCGCGGCGCAGCGTGAGGACATCTACCGCGCCATCGTCGCTCAGGCTTCCGATTCGATCACGCTGATCGATGCCGAAACGCTGGCCTTCGTCGAGTTCAACGACGCTGCATGCAACGGCCTGGGCTATACGCGGGAGGAGTTCGCGGCGCTGACGCTGGCCGACATCAATGCCGACCTTGACCCCGATGCGGTGCGCGCGAAGATGCGCGACGTGGTTGCGCGCGGCGGGGCGCAGTTCGACACGCGCCGCCGGCGCCGCGACGGCTCGGTTACGGATGTGCGGGTCAGCGTACAGCCGGTGAATGTGCAGGGACGGGTCTACGTGTCGGACATCTGGTGGGATGTGACCGAACGCTCCAAGGTGCCGGCCCAGCTCGACCGCGAGCGGCAGCGGCTGCAGGACATCATCGACGGCACCCACGCCGGCACCTGGGAATGGAATCTGCAGACTGGCGAAGCGGTGTTCAACGAGCGCTGGGCCGGCATGTTCGGCTATGCGCTGTCCGATCTGCAGCCCTTCACCGTAGACACCTGGGCGCGCTTCGTCCATCCGGACGACCTGCGACAGGCCAACGAAGCACTGGAACGGCATCTGGCCGGCGAAACCGACTATTACGAGTGCGACGTCCGGATGCGCCATCGCGCCGGCCACTGGGTGTGGATCGCCGACCGCGGGCGGGTGACGCAGCGCACGCCGGACGGGCGCCCGCTGGTGATCAGCGGCACCCACATCGACATCACCGAGCGCCGGCAGTCGGAAGAGCGTTTGCGCGAGAGCGAGGCGCGTTTCCGCAAGCTGTTCGAGGACACGCGCGAGGCGGTGGCGCTGATGGAGGACGGGCGCTTCATCGACGTCAATCGCGCCGCCCTCGATCTGCTGCGCATGCAGGACGCTGCGCAGCTGATCGGGCGCTCGCCGGTCGATGTCGCGCCCGCGGTGCAGGCGGATGGTGTCGCCTCGGCACCGGCCTTCGAGCAGATCATGGGTCGGCTGGGGGAAGGGGGATCGCACCAGTTCGAGTGGCTGATGCAGCGCGCCGACGGCGAAACACTGGCGACCGAGGTGCTGGCCACCGCGATCGAGCACGATGGGCGCGCGCTGCTGCACGTCGTGCTGCGCGACGTGACCGACCGCCGCGAGGCGGAGCGGCGTCTGCGCGAGAGCGAGGAGCGGCACCGCCTGCTGTCGGAGAACTCGAGCGACGTGATCTGGCTGTACGACCTGCGCGCCGAGCGCTTCGTCTACATCAGCCAGGCGATCGAGCGGCTGCGCGGCTACACGGTCGACGAGGTGCTCGGACAGAGCATGCAGGACACCATGACGCCGGACAGCTACCGCCGCGTCAGCGAGGCCTTCGCCGCGCGGCTGGCGGCTTTCAAGGCGGGCGACGAATCGATGCGCACGCAGACGATGGAAATCGCGCAGCCCTGCCGCGACGGGCGTGTCGTGATGACCGAGGTGGTGACCACGCTGCGCACCGACGCCCACGGGCAGATCACCTTCCTGCAGGGCATCACCCGCGACATCACGGCCAAGCGGGCGGCCGAGGCCGAACTCGATGCGCACCGCCACCATCTGGAGGAGCTGGTGCGCAGCCGCACCGCCGAACTGGAACGCGCCCGCATCGACGCCGAGGCGGCGAGCCGCTCGAAGACGACCTTCCTCGCCAACATGAGCCACGAAATCCGCACGCCGATGAACGCCATCATCGGCTTCACCCACCTGCTGCGGCGCGAACTGAGCGCGCCGTCTCAGCTGGACAAGCTGGAAAAGATCACCGCTTCCGCCAAGCACCTGCTCGGGCTCATCAACGACGTGCTCGACCTGTCGAAGATCGAGGCCGACCGCCTGCAACTGGAGGAAGTGCCGTTCAGCGTGCTGGCGACGCTGGACCGCGTGCGCAGCATGATGGCGGACCGCATCGCTTCCAGGCGGCTGCTGCTGAAGGAGGAAGTCGATCCGCGGCTGACCGGCCTGTCGCTGCTCGGCGATCCGATGCGCGTCGGTCAGATACTGATCAATTACCTGAGCAATGCGGTGAAGTTCACCGAGCGCGGCAGCATCACCTTGCGTGTGCAGGTGCTGGCCGAGCAGCCGACCTCGGTCATGCTGCGTTTCGAGGTCGAGGACACCGGCATCGGCATCGCGCCGCAGAAGCAGGCCCAGCTGTTCGAGGCCTTCGAACAGGCCGAGGCGGCGACGACGCGCAAGTACGGCGGCACCGGACTCGGTCTGGTGATCAGCCGTCGCCTGGCACGGCTGATGGGCGGCGACGTCGGCGTGAGCAGTGTGCCGGGCGAAGGCAGCACCTTCTGGTTCACCGTGCGCCTGCAGCGCGGCGACGCGGCGCTGCGGCCGGATTCGATCACCCGTCAGCGCCGCGTGCGCGTCGGCGCCCACGTGCTGCTGGTCGAGGACAATGCGATCAATCAGGAGGTGGCGCGCGAACTGCTCGAAGGTGCCGGACTGATGGTCGATGTCGCCGCCGACGGCGCGGAGGCGGTCGACAAGGTAGCCCGCTCGCATTACGACATCGTGCTGATGGACATGCAGATGCCGGTGATGGACGGCGTCGAGGCGACGCGCCGCATCCGCGCGACCGACGCCGGACGCATGCTGCCCATCCTCGCGATGACCGCCAACGCCTTCGAGGAGGACAGGCGCCGCTGCGAAGAGGTCGGCATGAACGGTCACCTGGTCAAGCCGGTCGATCCGGAGCGCATGTTCGCCGCGCTGGCGCAGTGGATTCCGGAGGGCGAACATGCCGACGCATCGCCGCTGACGCCGACGGTGCCGGCCGTCATCGATCGCGAGGTCGGCGTGCGCGCGCTCGGTGGCGATGCCGCAGGCTACCGCCAGGTGCTGGACATGTTCCTGGCGAACCACAGTGGCGACGTCGATCGTCTGCGACAGGCGATCAAGGACGGCGACAGACTGCTCGCCGAACGGGTCGCGCACACGCTGAAGGGCGTGGCGGCGACCATCGGCGCGCACGCATTGCGCGACCGTGCGCTCGCGCTCGAACAGGCGCTGCATGCCGGCGCCGCGGTGCAGACCATCGCCGACGACATCGCGGCCTGCGCGGTGCAGATAGGCGCTGTGTGCGACGAGATCCGCGCCCTGCCGCGCGCCGAGGCGGATGCCGCCAGCCTGCCGACCGCGCGCGTGCGCAGTCTGGTCAGCCAGCTCTGTCTGCTGCTCGAACACGACGACATGAAATCCGGCGCCATCTGGCGCGAACTCAAGCCGGCGCTGGTGGCGCAGTTCGGCGAGGCGGCAGTGCATCCGCTGACCCGCCTGATCGAGGCCTTCGAGTTTCCCGAGGCGCTGACCATCCTGCGCGCCTTCGTGTCGGCCCACCCGGAACTGCGCGACGACTGAGGCGCAGCGGCGCCGGCAACGACGGTCGTGCCGACGCGGTCCGGGCGGAAGTCAGGCGACGCCGGCGGCGTGCGCCTGGCGGTCGGCGTGGTAGCTGGAGCGCACCAGCGGGCCGCAGGCGGCGTGGCTGAAGCCCATCGCCGTCGCTTCGCGTTCGAACATCGCAAAGGTGTCCGGATGCACGTAGCGCAGCACCGGCAGGTGACCGCCCGAAGGTTGCAGGTACTGGCCCAGCGTCAGCATCTGCACGTCGTGCGCGCGCATGTCGCGCATCACTTCGAGGATTTCGTCGTCGGTTTCGCCCAGCCCCAGCATCAGGCCGCTCTTGGTCGGCACCTCCGGGTGGCGGGCGCGGAACTGACGCAGCAGGTCGAGCGAATGCGCGTAGTCGGAACCCGGGCGCGCCATCCTGTACAGCCGCGGCACGGTTTCCAGGTTGTGGTTCATCACGTCCGGCGGCGCCGCGTCGAGTATCGACAGCGCAATGTCGAGGCGGCCGCGGAAATCCGGCACCAGCACCTCGATCTGCGTGCGCGGCGAGTGCTCGCGCACCGCGCGTATGCAGTCGACGAAGTGCTGGGCGCCGCCGTCGCGCAGGTCGTCGCGGTCCACGCTGGTGATGACCACGTAGTTCAGCTTCAGCGCGGCGATGGTTTTCGCCAGCTTTTCCGGCTCGCCGGCGTCCAGCGGGTCGGGCCGGCCGTGGCCGACGTCGCAGAAGGGGCAGCGACGGGTGCACTTGTCGCCCATGATCATGAAGGTGGCGGTGCCGCCGCCGAAGCACTCGCCGATGTTCGGACAGCTCGCCTCCTCGCACACCGTGTGCAGGCCGCTGTCGCGCAGGATCTGCTTGATCTCGCCGAAGCGGCTGTCGTGGCGAGCGGCGCGCACGCGTATCCAGTCCGGCTTGCGCAGGGTTTCGGCCTGCACCACCTTGATCGGGATGCGGGCGGTCTTCAGCGAACCCTTCTGTTTTTCGGTCGGGTCGTAGGCGGTGTCGCTCATGGCTGCTGTTTACCTATTCATAGAGGGCGCGCTGTAAAGCGCCGGTCAGTTGCAGGCAGATCGCCTCCGGTGGGAGCGCGATGCCCAGATCGCGCGTCTGTGTGACGCGCAGCCCACTGTAACCGCAGGGGTTGATCGCGGTAAACGGTGTCAGGTCCATGTCCACGTTCAGCGAAACGCCGTGGTAGGTGCGGCCGTTGCGTATGCGCAGGCCCAGTGCGGAAATCTTCGCTTCGTCGTCGCCCGCGCCGACATAGACGCCGGGTGCGCCGGGGCGTCGCTGCGCGCCGACGCCGTGCGTCGCCAGCAGGTCGATCACCGCCTGTTCGATGCGGTTCACCACTTCGCGCACGCCGAGGCCGGCGCGCTTGAGGTCGATCAGCGTGTAGATGACGACTTGGCCGGGGCCGTGATAGGTCACCTGGCCGCCGCGGTCGCTGTCGACCACCGGCACGCCGACGTCGCGCAGCAGGTGTTCGCGCTTGCCGGCCAGGCCCAGCGTGAATACCGGTGGGTGCTCGACCTGCCAGAACTCGTCCGGCGTGTCGGCACCGCGCGCCGCGGTGAAGGCCTGCATGTCCTGCCACACCGGCGTGTAGTCGGCCCGGCCGAGTGTGCGGACGAGGGCGGTCACCGGCCGTCCTTCCGGCCGCTGCACGGCCGACGGTGAGCCTCTTCTCCGGCTGGCCGGACGAAGGGGCTCACAGGACGACTTTCACCATCGGATGGCCGCTCAGTTCGCTGTACAGCGCGTCGAGCTGATCCTTCGAGGTCGCCCGGATCGTCGCGGTCAGGCCGATGTAGCGGCCACCGGACGAAGGGCGCATGCCCAGCGTCGCCGGATCGAAGTCGGGCGCGTGGCGCAGCACCACCTCGACCACCACCTGGGCGAAGTCGTCGTGGCGCTCGCCCATGATCTTGAGCGGGAAGTCGCACGGAAACTCGAGCAGGGTGTCCTTACGTGGATCGTCGGCCATGCGATTCGTCCTTGGCGTACATCATTTCAGTTTTCAAGTGCGGCACGCGCCGCCCGCCGGGCCGCCCCAAGGGGTGGAGCGGGGATTTCGGCGAGCATCGCTCGCTGCCCGCGTAACCGGTCGGCTGTGCAAAGCCGACCGTGGGTGACGCAGCCCCCGTGGGGGCCTTTTCCTCAGAGACCCAGCCAGAGCCGGATCGTGTCCCAGATGCGGCGGAAGAAGCCGCCTTCGTCGATCGCCACCTTGGCCACCAGCGGATACTCGCCGGCCGGCTTGCCGTCGATCGCCACCTTCAGCGTACCGAGCTGCTGGCCGACGGCGATCGGCGCGATCACCGGCGTGGTGATGACGATCTCCCGTGTCACTTTGCCGGCCTGACCGCGCGGTACCGTCACGACCGCGTCGTCGGCCGCACCGACCTGCACGCTGGCGGCAGCGCCCTTGTAGACAGCAGGCGTGGCCAGCACTTCCTCGGCGCTCGCGAGGCGTGCGTTTTCCCAGGCGTTGAAGCCGTAGTTCAACAGCGTGGCCGACGATTCGATACGGCCCTTCTCGTTCGGCGCGCCGAGCAGCACCGACACGACGCGGCGGTCTTCGCGCTTGGCCGACGACACCAGGCACCAGCCGGCTGCATCGGTGTGGCCGGTCTTCATGCCGTCCACGCTGCGGTCCATCGTCAGCAGGCGATTGCGGTTGCCCTGCTTGATACCGTTGTAGGTGTAGTCCAGCGTCGAGTACAGCGGGTAGTACTCGGGGAAATCGTGGATCAGCGCGCGCGCCAGAATGGCCAGGTCGCGTGCCGTCGTGTAATGACCGTCCTCGGTCAGGCCGGTCGAGTTGCGGAACTGTGTGCCCGACATGCCCAGACGCTTCGCCTCGGCATTCATCATCTGCGCGAAGGCGGCTTCCGAACCGGCAATCGCTTCTGCGAGCGCAACGCAGGCGTCATTGCCGGACTGGATGATCATGCCGCGGATCAGTTCGTCGACGGTGACCGGCTTGTCCGGCGCGATGAACATCTTGGAGCCGCCGGTCTTCCACGCGGCGACGCTGACCGGCACCGCCTGGTTGGGCTTCAACTGACCGTTCTTCAGCGACTTGAAGGTCAGGTAGGCGGTCATCAGCTTGGTCAGCGACGCCGGTTCGACCTTGTCGTCCGGGCGCGACTGCGCCAGAACGGCGCCGGATTCGTGGTCGATCAGCAGCCAGGCCTTGGCGTCGGGCTGGGGTGGCGGGATCAGGTCGGCGGAAGCGGCGAACGGAAGTGCGGCGGACACGAGAAGCGCGGTGCAGCGCAACAGCTTGAGCATGAAAGTTACCGGTGGTCAGAACAGCGTGCGCAGTCTACCAAAGCAGGGCCGGCCACCGGCATGGAAGCTGCTTCGTGATGTTTCGTGTTGCACCGCGAGCTGAAACAGTGGTTTCATGAAAGGGAACTTAAATTCCGTGCCGCGCGTCCGAACGCCTCATGAGTTCCGCCAGAGCCTTCCTGTTGATCGGTTTACTGCTGTTTGCGCTGTCTGCCCTGTGGGCCGGGCAGCGTGCGCTCGCCGATGCACCGGAACAGTGCGTGAGCTGTGCGTCCTTCGAATTTCCCGACGCAACACCGACCGACGTCTACGGTGCGCTGATGCACCGTCTCGATCTGGCCGGCGATCCGCCGGACCCTTTCGTCGCCGAAGTGCCGCAGCGCGCGCGCAGCCAGGCACGTCCCGAACAGATCGCCTCCGCCCTCGTCCTGCAGGACCCCGAGCCCGACCGGGTTCCATTGCGCCCGCCCAGGCTGGGCTGACGCGCGGCTGCCCGCCATCGCGGGCGCCGTCCATATCCGTTTCTTCACGACCTGCGCGGCATGCTGTGCGCGCAGGCGTGTTCGCCTGTTTCATCGTTCCCGTCAGGGCATCAGACTCATGAAAACAAAAGCCATCGCCCTTCTGGCCGCCCTCGGCCTGTGTGCGCACGCGGCAGGGGCCGCCGAGCGCTACACACTGGGCCAGCTGCAGACGCTGGCCCTGCAGTCCAACGCATCGCTCGGCGCCGCGCGCGCCGACGTCGATGTCAGCCGCGCCGACACCTTGACCGCCCGCGCCTATCCGAATCCGGAACTCGAGGTGATGGGCGGCGACCGCAATTCGCGTGGTCCCAATCTGGCGCCGGGTTCGCTCGGCTCGATCACGCTGTCGCAGCGCTTCGACTACCCGTCGCAGCGCGACGCCCGTCTGCGCGTGGCAGAAGCGGGCATCACGTCCGCCATGTCCGGCGCCCAGGCTTACGAGGTGGATCTGCTGACCCGCCTGAAGCAGAGCTTCTACGCCGTCATCCGCCATGAGCGCGAGCTGGGCGCCGCACGCGAGGACCTCGAACTGGCCAAGGCCATCCGCAACCGTGTCGAGGTGCGGGTCAATACCGGGGAAGCACCGCGCTACGAACTGATCCGCGCCGATACCGAGCTGCTGAGCGCGCAGAAGAACGCCGACGCGGCCGAGCTGCGCATTGCGCAGTCCAAGGCGCGACTGCGCGGACTGGTCGGCGGCGTGCTGCCGATCGACTACGAACTGCAGGGCGATCTGGTGAACGACGTCGAGCTGCCGCCGCTGGAAAAGCTGCGCGAGGACATGCTGACGCGCAATCCGGAGATCGCCCGCCTGCGCGCCGAGATCGAGCGCGCGAAGGAACAGATCGAACTGGAAAAGCTGCGCCGCATGCCGGAACTGTCGTTCAAGCTCGGCCGCGACCAGGACCCGGAGTACGAAGCCAACCGCATCGGCGTCGCCGTCAGCATTCCGCTGTTCGACCGTCGCCAGGGCCAGATCGCGCAGGCCAGCGCGATCGGCGAACGCAATCGCATGGCGCTCGAAGGGCGCATGTTCGAACTGCAGCAGCAGCTCGACGCCGCCTACCGGCAGTACGACCTGTCGCGCACCCAGGTGTCGGCACTGGAGAGCGGCATCGTGCGCCAGGCCGAAGCCGCTCTGAAGGTGGCCGAGGCGGCGTACAAGTTCGGCGAGCGCGGCATCCTCGAAGTGCTGGATGCGCAGCGCACCTTCCGCGCCGTCCGCAACGAGCTGATCAGCGCCCGCTACGAACTGATCAATGCCGTCGCCGAAATCGAACGCCTTGGCGCCCTGCGCTGAGCCGGCTCACGCACAACGAATTCATCCACATTCCGATCCGCTATGAAACTTATCCAACGCCCCCTGCTGTGCGCCGGACTGCTCGGCGTCTCCCTTCTGCTCGGTGCCTGCTCCGAAGAGTCCGATACCGCGGCACCGACGGCCGCTGCGGCGCCGGTCGACCCCAATCTGGTCCAGGCCGGTGACAACCTCGGCAACATCATCAAGCTCGGCACGGTCAGCCGTATGGAACTGTCGGACACGCTGCGCGTGGCCGGCCAGGTCGATTTCGACGAACAGCGGGTGACCCGCATCGGCGCCACGGTGACCGGCCGCGTGACCGAACTGACCGCGATGCTGGGCCAGCAGGTGAAGGTGGGCGACACGCTGGCGGTGCTCAACAGCACCGAGCTGGGCGCCGCCCAGCTTGCCTACATGAAGGCGCGTGCGCAGGCGCAGCTGAACGAACGCAATGTCGAGCGCGCGCAGCAGCTGTTCGCGGCCGACGTGATCGGCAGCGCCGAACTGCAGCGCCGCGAGAGCGAACTGTCGATTTCGCGTGCCGAAATGCGCGCCGCCGCCGACCAGCTGCGCGTGCTCGGCGTGTCGTCGAAGTCGCTGGAGAAGCTGACGTCGACCGGGGCCATCAATTCGGTGTCGCCGGTGGTGGCGACGATGGCCGGCACCGTGGTCGAACGCCTGGTCGCCCAGGGTCAGGTGGTGCAGCCGAGCGAGGTCATGTTCACGGTGGCCGACCTGTCGCGCGTCTGGGTCGAGGCGGAAGTGCCGGAACAGCAGGCCGCCGCGGTGCAGCCGGGCCAGACCATCCAGGTCGAAATCCCGGCGCTCGGCCAGCAGCTGACCGCCAAGCTCATCTTCATCGCCGACACCGTCAACCCGATGACGCGGACCATCATGGTACGCAGCGAGCTGGACAACAGCGACCGTTCGCTGAAGCCGGCGATGCTGGCGACGGTGCTGATCCAGGGGCGCCCGACCGCGCGTCTGGTCGTGCCTGACACCGCCATCGTGCGCGAGAACAACAAGGACTACCTGTTCGTCGAGGTCGGTCCGCAGCAGTTCAAGCTGACCGAAGTCGCGCTCGGCCCGGCCATCGGCACCATGCGGCCGGTGCTGGGTGGCGTGGCCGAAGGCACGAAGGTGGTGACCGAGGGCGCCTTTCATCTGAACAACGAGCGCAAGCGCAAGGAACTCGAATGAGAACCGCACGACTTCGCGCCAACGCTGAACGGATGAACTGGAGACGCCATGATTGAATCCCTCGTGCGCGGGGCGCTCAAACAGCGCCTCGTCATCGTCGTCGTCGCGCTGTGTCTGCTGGCCTTTGGCCTCGACGCGGCGCGCAAGCTGTCGGTGGATGCCTTCCCCGACGTGACCAACGTTCAGGTGCAGATCGCCACCGACGCCACCGGCCGTTCGCCGGAGGAGGTCGAGCGCTTCATCACCGTGCCGATCGAGATCGGCATGACCGGTCTGCCCGGCCTGACCGAAATGCGCTCGCTGAACAAGCCGGGCCTGTCGCTGATCACGCTGGTGTTCACCGACAAGACCGACGTCTATTTCGCGCGTCAGCTGGTGATGGAACGGCTGCTCGAAGTGCGTGACCGCATGCCTGCCGGCGTGGTGCCGGTGCTCGGTCCGGTGTCCACCGGTCTGGGCGAGGTCTATCAGTACACGCTGGTGCGCCCGGACGACGGCGACCGCGAACTGACGCAGGCCGAACTGACCGAGCGCCGCACCATCCAGGACTGGGTGGTGCGCCCGCTGCTGCGCTCGACGCGTGGCGTGGCAGAGATCAACTCGCAGGGCGGCTACCAGAAGCAGTACAAAGTGCTGGTGAATCCTGATCGCCTGCGCCACTACCAGATCACGGTCAAGGACGTGTACGAGGCGCTGGCGCGCAACAACGCCAATGCCGGTGGCGGCGTGCTGCCTCAGAACGCGGAGCAGTACCTGATCCGCGGCGTCGGTCTGGTGAAGGACCTGGACGACATCCGCCTCATCGTCGTCAAGGAGGTGGATGGCACGCCGGTCTATATCCGCGACGTGGCCGAGGTCGCCTTCGGCCACGCGGTGCGCGTCGGTGCGGTGGTCAAGAACGGCACGACCGAAGCGGTCGGCGGCGTCGTCATGATGATGGCCGGCGGCAACGCCAAGGCCGTGGTGTCGGACATCAAGAAGAAGGTGGCCGACATCAACGACAACAACATGCTGCCCGGCGGCCTGAAGATCGAGGCCTACTACGACCGCTCGGAACTGGTCGATGCGGCGCTCGCCACCGTGATCAAGGTGCTGATCGAAGGCGTCATCTTCGTCGTCATCGTGCTCTACCTCTTCCTCGGCGACCTGCGTTCGTCGGTCATCGTGATCGCCACGCTGGTGGTGACGCCGCTGGTCACCTTCATGGCGATGAACCAGCTGGGCCTGTCCGCCAACCTGATGTCGCTGGGCGGTCTGGCCATCGCCATCGGTCTGATGGTGGACGGCTCGGTGGTGGTGGTCGAGAACGCCTTCGAACGCCTCGGTCACGCGAAGGAGGAAGGCGAAAGCCGCATCCGCGTCATTCTTTCCGCGGTGATGGAGGTGGCGACACCGGTCATTTTCGGCATCGGCATCATCATTCTGGTGTTCCTGCCGCTGATGACGCTGCAGGGCATGGAAGGCAAGATGTTCGCGCCGCTGGCCTACACCATCGCCATCGCGCTGTTCGTGTCGCTGGTGCTGTCGCTGACGCTGACGCCGGTGCTGTCGAGCTATCTGCTCAAGGGTGGTGCCGAGCACGACACCTGGCTGATCCGCACGATGAAGAAGCCTTATGTGCCGATGCTCGAGTGGGCGGTCGCCAACAGCAAGAAGACGGTATCGCTGGCGGTGGCGGCCTTCATCGGCGCCATCCTGCTGCTGCCTTTCCTTGGCACCGCCTTCATTCCGGAAATGAAGGAAGGGTCGGTGGTGCCGGCGATGGACCGTGTGCCCAACATTTCGCTGCAGGAATCGCTGCGCATGGAGCGCGAGGCGATGCGTCTGGTGATGGAGGTGCCGGGCGTCAAGTCGGCGGTGTCCGGCGTCGGCCGCGGCGAGTCGCCGGCCGATCCGCAGTCGCAGAACGAATCCACGCCCATCGTGTCGCTGAAGCCGCGTGACGAGTGGCCGGAAGGCTGGACGCAGGAAACCATCCAGGAGCAGATCCGCGAGAAGCTGAAGGCGCTGCCTGGCGTGAACATCATCATGGCGCAGCCGATTTCCGACCGCGTCGACGAGATGGTGACCGGTGTGCGTGCCGACGTGGCGGTGAAGATCTTCGGCGACGACCTCGATCTGCTGAAATCCAAGGCCGACGAGATCGCCCGCGTTGCACGCGGCGTGCAGGGCGCGAGCGAGATCAAGATCGAACGGGTGACCGGTCAGCAGTACCTGACGGTCGAGATCGACCGGCCGACCATCGCCCGCTACGGCCTCAACGTGGGCGACGTGAACGACCTGATCGAAGCGGCCATCGGTGGCCGTCACGTGACCGACGTGTTCGAGGGCGAGCGGCGATTTGCCGCGGTGGTGCGTCTGCCGGAGCGCTTCCGCGACAACATCGAGGCGATCCGCAACATGCTGGTGCCGACGCCTGACGGTGCGCAGATCCCGCTGTCCAGCCTGGCCACCATCGACGTGCGCGACGGCCCGGCGCAGATTTCGCGCGAAACCGGCAAGCGCCGCATCGTCATCGGCATCAACGTGGCGAACCGCGACCTCGGTGGTTTCGTCGCCGAACTGCAGCAGAAGGTGAAGGCCCAGGTGCAGTTGCCGGAGGCCTACTACTTCGAGTGGGGCGGCCAGTTCCAGAACATGGAGCGCGCGCTCGGCCACCTGTCGGTCATCGTGCCGATCACCGTGGCGGCGATCTTCTTCCTGCTCTTCCTGCTGTTCGGGTCGCTGCGCTTCGCCACCCTCATCATCACCGTGCTGCCTTTCGCCTCGATCGGTGGCGTGATCGGCCTGTTCATCAGTGGCGAATACCTGTCGGTGCCGGCATCGGTGGGCTTCATCGCGCTGTGGGGCATTGCGACGCTGAACGGTGTGGTGCTGGTGTCCTACATCCGCGGTCTGCGCAACGAAGGCATGGAGCTGATGCAGGCGGTGGTGCAGGGCGCCAAGATGCGCTTCCGGCCGGTCATGATGACGGCCACCGTTGCGCTGCTCGGCCTGGTGCCCTTCCTGTTTGCCACCGGTCCCGGCTCCGAAGTCCAGCGTCCGCTGGCCATCGTGGTGATCGGCGGTCTGATCACCTGCACGCTGCTCACGCTGGTGGTGGTACCGGCGCTGTACACCTGGTTCGACGACAAGCCGTTTGAAGCTTGAGCGAACATCGAAGACGGAGATACGACATGAAGGAAATTCGCGCCATCATCCGGCCGAACAAGCTGCCGAAACTGCGCACCGTATTGCGTGAAATGCCGGGCTTCCCGGGCATGACGGTGAGCAAGGTCGAGGGCTTCGGTGCGCCGAGCGAGCACACGCCGCACAACATCAAGGAGGAGCTGACGGACTACTCCGCCAAGGTGCGCATCGAAATCGTCGCGCCCGACGAAAAGGTCGACGACATCGTGCGCCGCATCATCAGCGTCGCCTGCACCGGCCAGACCGGCGACGGTCTGGTCTGGGTGGTGCCGATCGACCGGGCGGTATTCATCAACAAGACCACCATCGGGTCGCCGCAGGGCTGATCCACTGTGCGCCCGCGCCGGTTACAGGTGCGGGCGCTCTTCCGGATGCCGCTGCAGCCAGGCAGCGTAGCGGCGTTCGTACTCCAGCTTCTCTTCCTGATAGACGGTCCATACGCAGCGCTCGCAACCGGATTCGCAGCACTCGGAGTCCATCGGCATGGCGGGCGGAACGGGGGCGACATCCTCGTCGAGCGATGCGGCCGACAGCATTTCGGTCATAGGCGGAAGCGGGCGGTAATGAGACGGGCCGCATTGTCGTACTCGCCGTCGAGCCGCGCCAGTGCGATCGTTGCTGCGCTGCAATCGGCGCCACCTTCTCGCAGCGCGCATTCCAGCGCCTGAGCGCTCGCCGACAGGCTGGCCGCACCCACATTGCTGCAACTGCCCTTCAGCGCATGCGCCGCGCAGATGGCGGCGCCGAGCTCGCCGTCGTGAAGAGCGCGGTACACGGTCTGCAGCGTGCGCGGCGTGTCCTGCAACCAGGCACGCAGCACTTCATCGATGACCGGTCCGAGCATGTCCTGCAATTCGGCCAGTCGTGCGTCGTCGAGTATCGGAGGTGCGGTGGTGGTCGGCATGGTGCGCGGACGGTGTCGTCGGGTAAACAGTCGGTGTCGCACACATCAACGACCGGCGCCGCCGCGCCTTGAGCGTCCTCAGCTTTCCCAGATCACCGGCTGTTTCGCCTTCAGCGCACGTTCGAGCTGCTCGATCAGCGGTGCCGCGCGCTGTGCCAGCGACACCGGCATCAGCATGGCCGGCGGCTTATCCTCGGCGCCGTCGTCGTCCTGTGGCTGGGCGCGCTCGGCGTCCCGGCTCGCGGCGGCGGCCTGCTTCAGCGCATCGATGGCGGCCGGCAGCTGCTCCAGCGTGATAATGCCCTTGGTGTCGAAGGGCTTGCCCATCAGCGACAGCAGCTGTCTGGCGTTGTCGCCGAACATGATGGTGTCGGCGGTTGCACGTGATTTGAAGGTGATGATCATGAGAGCGGGAATCCTGTTGAAACCGAAAGCGATTGTCGCGCGGAAAGCGGTGGCGGCGCCATGCGCATAGGCGTCGATCTGGGCGGTACCAAGACCGAACTGATCGCCATCGACGACGACGGGTCCGTGCGCCTGCGTCGACGCGCGCCGACACCGGCCGGCGACTACGCGGCGACGGTGGCGCTGATCGCCGGCATGGTGACGCAGGCCGAGCGCGAACTGGGCGTGCGCGCCAGCGTCGGCATTGGCACACCGGGTTCGCAGTCGCCGGTCGACGGTCGCATGCGCAATGCCAACTCGACCTGTCTCAACGGCCAGCCGCTCAAGCAGGACGTCGAAGCGGCGCTCGGTCGCACCGTGCGGCTGGCCAACGACGCCAACTGCTTTGCGCTGTCCGAGGCGGTCGATGGTGCCGGCCGTGGTGCCGACGTCGTGTTCGGCGTCATCCTCGGTACCGGCGTCGGTGGCGGCGTCGTGGTCCACGGTCGCGTGCTGCAGGGCGCCAATGGCGTTGCCGGCGAGTGGGGGCACAACCCGCTGCCGCCGGGCGACGACACCGGCGGCCATGCACCGGCCTGCTACTGCGGCCGCCACGGCTGCGTCGAAACCTGGCTGTCCGGCCCGGCGCTGGCCGCCGACCACCTGCGGACGAGCGGCGAGACGGCGGCGCCGGAGCGCATCGTCGCCCGCGCCGCGGATGGCGACGCCGCCTGCGAGGCGACGCTGCGACGCTACGAGGCGCGGCTGGCGAGGGCGCTGGCCGGCGTCATCAATCTGCTCGATCCGGACGTGATCGTGCTCGGCGGCGGTCTGTCCTCGATCGGACGGCTGTACCAGCGGGTACCGCAGCTGTGGGCGCCCCATGTGTTCTCCGACCGTATCGTCACCCGGCTGTGTCCGCCGCTGCACGGCGATTCGTCCGGGGTGCGCGGTGCCGCCTGGCTGTGGTGAGCGCGCCGCGAAATATTTCACGACGGTGGCGGTAAGGTTGTCGCCGGCCGCGGGTCTACTGCCGTGCAAAGCCATTCAGGCGGCTTACAGCCTGTCACTTCAGAGGAGTACATCAATGAGCAAATCCGTTGCACTGCATGCCGCACTCGCTTCCGTCCTCGCGCTCGGCGTGGTCGCCAATCCCGCTTTCGCCGCCGATGACAAGGGCAAGGAGAAGTGTTACGGCGTCGCCAAGAAGGGCGCCAACGACTGCGCTTCGGCCAACGGCAGCCACAGCTGTGCCGGTCAGGCCAAGATGGACAACGACCCGAACGAGTGGAAGTTCGTCGCCGCCGGCACCTGCGAGAAGATGGGTGGCAAGACGATGGCGCCGGGCAAGTAATCGGAGCGCAGCCGGCGCGCTCGTCGCGCCGGCTTCCCGACATGAAAACCGCATCTCCAACCGGCATCGGCCTGCGCCAGCCCCACTATGCACGTGTGCTCGAAGAGCGCCCGCCGCTGGGCTTCCTCGAAGTGCACAGCGAGAATTTCTTCCACGACGGCGGCGCTGCGCTGCAGGTGCTGCAGCGTGCGCGCGAGTGCTATCCGCTGAGTCTGCACGGCGTCGGTCTGGCACTGGCATCGGCCGACGGCGGCGGCGACGCGCACGTCGACCGGCTGGCCGCGCTGGTCGATCGCTTCGAGCCGGCGCTGGTGTCGGAACATCTTTGCTGGGGTCGCATCGGCGATCGTCATTACAACGACCTGCTGCCCTTCCCCTACACCAGTGAGGCGCTGGCGCTGGTCGCCGGCCGGGTGTCCGCGCTGCAGGACAGGCTGAAGCGGCCGGTGCTGCTCGAAAACCTGTCGGCCTACGTGCAGTTCCGCGACAGCGAAATGAGCGAAGCCGACTTCCTGGCCGAACTGGTCTGCCTGACCGGCTGCGGTCTGCTGCTCGATCTGAACAATCTGTACGTGAATGCGCGCAACTTCGGCGGCGACCCGCTGGACGCGCTCGACCGCCTGCCCATGCACGCGGTCGGCGAAATCCACCTGGCCGGTCACGCGGTGACCGAATACGGCCTGATCGACACCCACGGCAGCCGCGTCTGCGACGACGTATGGGCGCTGCTGCGCGACGTGCGGGCGCGCGGCGTTATCGCGCCGGCGCTGATCGAGTGGGACACCGACCTGCCCGATCTCGACCTGCTGCTGGCAGAGGCGGCGCAGGCCGACCGCGTCGGCGGCCTTGATCGGAGACTCGATCATGCACGCGCTGCGTGAAGTCCAGCGCCGCTTCGGCGCCGCGCTGTCGTCAGCCGACGGCGAGGACGACGCGCTGCCGCTGCTGGCGGGCGACGACGTTCGCAACCGCGCGCTGCTGTCGATCTACCGCGCCACCTCGATCGCCAACGCGACGGCGGCGCTGCGGCTGGCCTACCCGGTCTGCCGTCTGATCACCGGCGACGACTACTTCGATGCGCTGGCGCGCCGCTATCGCGCGGCCTGTCCGTCGAGCGACGGCGACCTGAACCGTTACGGCGAGCGCTTCGCCGCCTTCCTCGACGATTTCGAGCCGGTGCGCGCGCTGCCCTATCTGCCGGACGTCGCCCGTCTCGAATGGTCGGTGCATGTGGCGACGATGGCAGCCGACGCGCAGCCGGCCGGCGGCGAGCTGTTCGCCGGACTGGCGCCCGAGGCGCTGGCGGACTTGCGCCTGCAGATGACGCCCGGTTTCGCACTGCACGCCAGCCGCTGGCCGGTGGTCGACATCTGGCTGCAACACCAGCCGGAGGCCGATGGTTCGCATCAGCTCAAGCTCACCATCGACCTCGATCTGCCGCAACAGGCCGTCGTCTGGCGCGAAGGCCACCGGGTGCGCGTCGATGCGCTGCAACCGGCAACGCATGCCCTCTGGCGGGCGCTGGTCGATGGCGCGCCGATGGGCGAAGCGTGGGCTGCAGCCAGCGCGACCGACCCGCATTTCGATCTTGCAGCCGCCGTCACGCAGGCACTCGCTGGCGGCTGGCTGCATCTGCCTGAAACATTGGGAGAACCGACATGAACGCAGTCCTCCGTCTTTACGACCTTGCCACACCCTTTGCCCGTGTGGCCGATCTCGGCCGCCCGCTGCTGCTGCTCGCGCTGCGCCTGTTCATCGCGTCGGTCTTCTTCAAGGCCGGCCTGACCAAGATCGAGGACTGGGACACCACGCTTTTCCTGTTCACCGAGGAATACTCAGTGCCGCTGCTGCCGCCGGCGCTGGCCGCGCTGCTTGGCACTGCCGGCGAACTGCTGCTGCCGCCGCTGCTCGCCATCGGTCTGGCCGGTCGCTTCGCCGCGCTCGGACTGACCGTCGTCAATGCGATGGCGCTGCTGGCGTATCCTGCGCTGTGGGCTTTCGAGTGCCCGGCCGCCGTGCAGTCCCATCTGTGGTGGGGCGCCGGCCTGCTGGCTGTGCTCACCTTCGGGCCTGGCGTGCTGTCCGCCGATCACTGGCTGGTCCGCCGGCGCGCGACGCGGTGAAACATCCGGCAACACTGCGGACATCGTTTGCGGGAACATGACCCGCACCATGCCTGCCCCATTCATATTCCATCCAGGGCAAGTCATCGTGCATTCGAACAAAAATACCCTGTATGCGCTGCTCGCCAGCGCCTGTGTCATCGTCGCAGCACCGGCTGTCGCCAATGAGGGCAGCCATGTGCTGAGTCTGCAACTGGGCCCCTACGTCCACCACTGGGACCACGACCCGGACCACAAGAACACGCCCGGCCTGATCGGCCTCGAATACATGGCGCCGTCGCAATGGCTGGCCGGCGCATCCTTCCTGCGCAACTCCTTCGACCAGCCGACCGAGTACTACTACGCCGGCAAGCGCTGGGATCTGGACTCGATCAGTTCCAATCTGTACGTGAAGGTGACTGCCGGTGCGCTGCTCGGCTATACCGGTCGCTACGAGGACAAGATTCCGTTCAACCACAATGGTGTGGCCTTCGCCGTCATTCCGGCGCTCGGCTACCAGGTGGACCGCTACAGCGCGCAGGTGGCGCTGCTGGGCACCGCCGGCGTCATGTTCACCTTCGGCATTGATCTGGCGAAGTGGTGAACGTAGGCTGACGTTCCAGCTATCCGTCGAGGTCCATCCATGTCCATCAGTCTGCTCGGCGCCGTCAAGGCAGTCCCCTGGGGCGACGTCATCGCCGCCGCACCGTCTGTCGTGCAGGGCGCCAACGCGCTGTGGGAGCGTGTCGCGAAGAAGCGGAAGAAGGGTGAGGAGCCGTCGGTGGTCGCACCGCCCGGCGCCAGCGACGACGTGCGCATCGCTGCGCTGGAACAGGCGGTGACTGAGTTGCAGAAGGAGGCGCTCGCGTCGTCCCAGCTCATCCGCACGCTGGCCGAACAGAACGCGCAGCTGGTGGGAGAGATCGGGGCGCTCAGGTTGCGCGTCCGCGTGATCACCATCGCTGGAACCGGGCTGCTGGTGTTCGTCGTCATCGCGCTGGCGACCATGCTGTCGCGTTGAGCGCTTCAGGATGAAGCGGGAGAAGCAGCGTGCGGGACCGCCCGCAGGCGGTCCCCGTTGCGGGTGCCAGGCCGGTCAGGCCACGGCGCGATACTGATCGCGCAGCATGCGGATCTGGTCATGGTTGCGCTGCACACCGGCCAGCTGGCGCTGCACCACGATGCGCACGTCGGACGGCAGCGGCTGGAACAGCGCTTCGCGGTAGCGCTGCAGCGCCTTGTCCTCGCCGCGTTCGGCCTCGTTCAGCATGGCCACGTTGTCGTCACCCGGCAGTGCGCTGCGCAGTGACACCCAGCCACGGTGCAGGGCGCCGCTCACGGTGCCGCTGGTATCGGGTTCGCCGCCGGACGCGGCAACGATCTGCTGAAGTTCGAGTGCGGCCGCGCGGCATTCCAGCGCGCGGTTGTTGAACAGCGCCTTGAGCTGTCCGGCCTGGGCGTGTTCGGCGCATTCGTTGAAGCCGTACTCGCCGTCCTTGCAGGTCTCGATCAGGGTATTCAGGACTTCGATGACAGTGCGATTGCTCATGACGTCTCCTCGGTAATGAGTGCGGCGACTTGCCGCCGAGTCCTCATCCTAGGTGTGCGCTGCCATGAGGGCTGTGGGTGTCCGGCGTAGGACAGCGTAGTCCTGCGCCGACCCGGGCGGGATGTTCTCCCGCCCGCACCGTTTTTACAGCTTGAAGCGTCCGACCAGTTCGCCCAGGTGATCGGAGGCGCGACCGATCTGTGACAGCGTGGCCGAGGTGCGCTGGATCGCTTCGTCGGTGTTCTGCACCACTTCGGACGCCTGTTCCGCCGACTGTGCCAGCGCGGTGGTGGCGGCCGACTGCTCCTGTGTCGCTTCGGCGATCTCGCGTACCCGTTCGGCGGCGCGCTGCATGCCAGCTTCGATGCCGCCGATCTCCTCGGCCACGCGGGCGGCGCGTTCGACACCCGACTCGACCGCTTCGCGCGTGCTGTTCATGCTTTCCACCGCGCGGTCGGTTTCGCTGTGCATCGCGGCGATCATGTCGCGGATTTCGGTGGTGGCATTGCTGGTGCGTTCGGCCAGCTTGCGCACCTCGTCGGCGACGACGGCGAAGCCGCGGCCCTGCTCGCCGGCGCGGGCGGCTTCGATCGCGGCATTGAGCGCGAGCAGATTGGTCTGGTCGGCGATTTCACGGATCACCTGCACGATGCCGTTGATCTGCACCGAACGTTCGGCCAGGCCGGTCAGCGAGCCGGCCAGCGTTTCCATGCTGCCGGCGATGTCGCGCATATGCGTCTGCATGCCGCGCACCGCCTCGCCACTGCGCTGCGATGCGGTGTGCGTGTCCAGCATGACGCCATTGGCGTCGTTGGCGTGACTGGCGATATGGCCGATCGACACGGTGATTTCCTCGATGGTCGCCGCGTTGTCACCGGTGGTACCGGCCAGCGAGCGCGAACTGCCGGCGATGTGGCTGGTGGCGTCCGACACTTCGCGGATGCCGCCGACCAGCGTGTGGCTCTGATCGCGCACTTCGATGAACATGCGCTGCAGGCTGCCGAGGAAGGCGTTCACCGAGGTGGCGACACGACCCAGCTCGTCCCTGCTGCGGGTTTCCGGCAGGCGGCGCGTCAGGTCGCCTTCACCGCTGGCCAGCGCCTGCATCGCGTCGGCCAGGGTTTCCAGCGGCCGGGTCATCGCACCGAGCAGTGCGAACAGCACGCCGGCGGTCAGCAGCACGCTGACGATGCCCATGACGATGGCGGTGTTGCGCAGCGCGTTGGCCGACGCGGTGATCACGTCTTCCGGCACCGACACCACGCTGCCCCACCAGGCGTCGCCGTCGCTCAGCGACACGCGCTGCAGGAAGTGGCGCACGCCGGCGGCATCGCGCCACTGCAGGCTGCGACCTTCGCGCAGCGCGGCCAGTGCGTCGGCCGGCAGATCGGCGGCCGGCTTGCCGATGCGGGCGGCGTCGGTGTGCGCGACGACGAGGCCGGACGGCGCGTACAGCGCAACGGTGCCGACGTCGAAGGGCTTGATGCGGCCGAGGTCGTCGGCCAGCCGGTCGAGCGCCATATCGACGCCGGCGATGCCGGCAAAGCGGCCATTGACGGCCAGCGGCTTGACCAACGAGGTGATCAGCATCTTCCGGCCGCCGACCACGTATTCATAAGGCTCGGCGAGATAGGCGCGGCCGGTCTTCTTCGGCTGCTGGTAATAGTCACCGGCGCCCGGCTTGTCGTAATCGACCAGCGCTTCGACCGACAGCTTGTCGCCGCTGCGGCTCCAGTAGGGCACGAAGCGGCCGCTGGCGTCATGACCGGTGCTGCCGGCAAAGTCGGCATCGCGACCGTCGAAGGCGTTGGCTTCCCAGCCGGTGTAGACGCCCAGCAGTGCCGGGCGGCCTTCCAGCGTACGGCGCAGCAGGCGGCTGACCGCGTCGCGGTCGGGCGAGCCCTTCGCGTGCAGGCCTTCGAGCGACAGTGCCAGCGTGGACGACACGGCCATCGCTTCGTCGAGGTTGGCGCCGACGTCGTGCGCGACCGAGGCGGCCACGCTCTCGGCCCGTGCCAGACCCTGTTCCAGCACCGCCTGATGGCTGCGCCAGGCGAGCACCCCCAGCGTGACCGAGAAGCAGAGCAGGACGGTGATGACTGTGGATGCCAGCAGCTTGGTGCGCAGACTCAGGGCGTGCAGATTCATGATCGACCTCGTTCTTGAGTGAGAAGGGGTTGACGACGATCAAGAAAGTTTCTTTAGGGGAAAAATTTGTGAACGCAATGCACCATTTCCTGCCGGGCTGGAAGGGCGGCGCCAGACCGGCTATCTTCTTCGCCCCGTAATGTCCGATGCTGCCCCGACCGTGGATATCCTGACCCCTCGTCTGTTGCTGCGACCGATGAGCGCCGACTTCCTGCAGGCGTCGGCCGAGGGTTGCGGTGTGCGGGATCTGTCCGGGCTGATCGGTCTGACCGTCGCCGAGGACTGGCTCGCCGAAGCAGATCTGGCGGCACTGCGCCTGGCCGACCTGAGGTCTGACCCGGACTATGCGCCGTGGTCGGTGCGCGCCATCGCCCTGCGCGACAGCGGTGAAATGGTCGGCCACGCCGGCTTTCACACGCGGCCGGCACCGGAATATCTGCTGCCCTACGCGCCGGACGGCGTCGAGACCGGCTACACCATCTACCCGGCCCACCGCCGCCGCGGCCTCGGGCGAGAAGCGTTGATCGCGCTGCTGCGTTGGGCGCACCTCGATCAGGGCGTACCGCGCTTCATCGCGTCGGTGCGGCCGGACAATCTCGCTTCGTGCTCGCTTCTGGCCAGTACCGGCTTTCGCCGCATCGCCTCCTTCATCGACGAGGTCGATGGGCTGGAATACGTGATGCGGCTCGATCCGCCGGCGCTGCGCCGCCTGCTGAAGGCCGTAGACGACCTTTAGTCGGGCAGGCCGAACACGACGACCGCGTCGCCCTGGCGGTAGCCCCAGATCGCGCTGCCGCCGGCGGCCACCGCGACATAGGGCTTGCCGTCGAGCACATAGGCGATCGGCGGCGCATTGACGCCGGCTCCGGTCTGGAAGCGCCACAGCCGCTTGCCCGAGAGGCTGTCGAAGGCCGACAGATGGCCGTCGCCTTCGCCGGTGAACACGACGCCGGATTTCAGTGCCAGCACGCCGCCGATCAGCGGCTGATCGGTCTTCACCGTCCACTTCAGCCTGCCGCGCTGCTTCAGGTCGATCGCCGCCAGCACGCCCCATTGCGCCTCGTCCGCCGGTTCCATGCTGTCGTAGCGCTGCGCCGGTTTGTCGGCGGTGGCCGCACTTTCCTTGATCCAGTAGCGCATGGGCATGTGCATCGCGGCGACGAAGGCCAGCCCTCGTTGCGTGTCCACGGCCGCCGGAGACCAGTTCACGCCGCCGGCTACGCCCGGCGTGATGCGCGTGCCTTCGCGGCTGGCGGCGGCGAAAAGATTGTCCTGCGGCACGAAGGCGTCGGACTTGTAGAGCAGGGCGCCGGTGGCGCGGTCGTGCACGTAGAACCAGCCCAGCTTGGACGCCTGGCCGACCACCGGAACGACCCGGCCGTCCGGCTCGCGATGGTCGAACAGCAGCGGCGGGCTGGCGACGTCGTAGCCCCACTTGTCGTGCGGAATCTGCTGGAAGTGCCAGGCGTGGCGGCCAGTGCGGGCGTCGATGGCGACCAGCGAGGCGGTGTACAGGTTGTCGCCCGGGCGGGTGCTGTCATTGATCTGCGGGCTCGGGTTGCCGGTGCCGAAGTAGAGCAGACCGCTCTTCGCGTCGTAGGCCGGGGCGTTCCACACCGAGCCGCCGCCGTATTCCCAGGCGTCGGCGTACTTGCCGGCATTGGCGCGCTCTGCGGCGATGTCGCGGTTCAGCGGCAGGCCGTCGGCGGTGCGCTCGACGAAATCGCCTTCCCAGCCGCCGTCCTGCGGTTTGCGCACGGTGTCGAACTGCCACACGCGCTTGCCAGTCTTCGCGTCGAAGGCGGCGAGAAAGCCGATGCCGCCGTACTTGCCGGCGATGCCCACGACGGCGGCCAGCTGGCCGGCGCGTCCCTGGGCGTCGATGTGCAGGCCGTAGCCGACGCCGTTGATGCCAACGATCACCTTGCCGTCCACCACCAGCGGCGCCGCGGCCGCGCCCACCCCCGAGCCGCCGCCGACCTCGCCCTTGATGCCTTCGCCGCTTTCGGTCAGCGCGCTGTCCGGCCGCGCCAGTTCGATGTCCCAGGCCGGTTTGCCGGTGGCGGCGTCGAGCGCAACCAGGCGGGCGTCGACGGTGGCGACGAACACGCGGCCGTCATCCACCGCGACACCGCGGTTGGCTGGGCCGCAGCACAGCTTGTCGGTGCGCTTCCGGTGCGTGTAGCGCCAAAGCTCGGCGCCGCTGCGCGCATCCAGCGCCACCACGTGCGAACCGGGCAGCGACACGTACATGTGGCCGCCGGTGACAATGGGCGTCGCCTGGAAGGTTGCCGCGACACCGCTCTGGTAGATCCACTTCGGCACCAGCTTCATCACCGTCTTCGGCGTGATCGCCGGTAGGTCGGCCAGCCGCGTGTTGGCGTGGTCCAGACCGAAGGTGGGCCAGTCGCGGTCCTTCTGTGCGGCGGCGGGCAGGGCGAGCGCGAGCAGCGCGATGGGCAGGAGGTGGCGGCGCATGGTGTCCGGCGGTGACGGAAAGCGACGATGCTAGCGCAGTCGCACCCGCGGTCGTTACGTTCGGCGTGGCCGAGTAAAATCGCCGGATGAGCTCCGACAGCACCACCCTCTCCCCGGCCGCCGAGGCCCCCCCACCTTTCGTCCACCTGCGCATCCACAGCGAGTACTCGGTGGTCGACGGCATCGTCACCGTTGACGCTGCGGTCAAGGCCGCCGCGAAGGACGGCATGCCGGCCATCGCCATTTCCGATCTCGCCAACGTGTTCGGCCTGGTCAAGCTGTACAAGGCGGCGCGCGGCAAGGGCGTGAAGCCGATCTGCGCGGTCGATGTCTATGTCAGCAACGACGCCGAGCGCGACAAGCCGCATCGCCTGCTGCTGCTGGCGCGCAACCGCGAGGGCTACGGCACGCTGTGCCGGCTGCTCACCCGCGCCTACCTGGAGAACAAGTACCGCGGCCGCGCCGAACTGCGCCGCGAGTGGCTGGAGCGCGACGGCGAAGGCACGGCCGGTCTGATCGCGCTGTCGGGCGGCATGCTGGGCGACGTCGGCATGGCGCTGCTGGCCGGCAATATGGATTCGGCTCGCCGCGCGGCGGCCGAATGGCTGCGGCTGTTCGACGGCGACTTCCATATCGAGCTGCAGCGCGCCGGCCACCCGAACACCGAAACCTATATCGCCGACGCCTGCGCGCTGGCGTCCGAAATGGACATTCCGGTGGTGGCGACGCACCCGGTGCAGTTCATGTCGCCGGACGACTTCAAGGCGCACGAGGCGCGCGTCTGCATCGCCCAGGGCTATGTGCTGAGCGACAAGCGCCGGCCGCGTGATTTCACCGAGCAGCAGTACTTCAAGACCTCGGCCGAAATGGCCGAGCTGTTCGCCGACATTCCGGAGGCGCTGCACAACGCGGTCGAGCTGGCGCGACGCTGCAACCTGACGCTGACGCTGGGCAAGAACTACCTGCCGCAGTTCCCGACGCCGCCCGGCATGACCATCGACGACTTCATGATCGCCGAGGCAAAGGAAGGCCTGGAGAAGCGTCTGGCCCAGCTCTATCCGGACGAGACGGTGCGCGAACAGAAGCGGCCGGAATACGAGGCGCGGCTCAAGTTCGAGTGCGACACCATCATCCAGATGGGCTTCCCGGGCTACTTCCTGATCGTGGCCGACTTCATCAACTGGGCGAAGAAGAACGGCGTGCCGGTCGGTCCGGGCCGCGGCTCCGGCGCCGGTTCGCTGGTCGCATACTCGCTCGGCATCACCGACCTCGATCCGCTTGCCTACGCGCTGCTGTTCGAGCGCTTCCTGAATCCGGAGCGGGTGTCTATGCCCGACTTCGACGTGGACTTCTGCCAGGACAACCGCTGGAAGGTGATCGAGTACGTGCGCCAGAAGTATGGCGCAGACGCGGTGAGCCAGATCGCCACCTACGGCACGATGGCGTCGCGCGCGGTCATCCGCGACGTCGGCCGCGTGCTCGACATGGGCTACAACTTCTGCGACCAGCTGTCGAAGCTGATTCCGGTGGTGCAGAACAAGCCGCTGTCGCTGGCCGAGGCGCGCGAACAGGCGCCGCAGCTGGCCGAGCGCGAACAGGCGGAAGAGGAGGTGCGCGAACTGCTGCGCCTGGCCGAACCGCTGGAAGGCCTGACCCGCGGCGTCGGCATGCACGCCGGCGGCGTGCTGATCGCGCCGGGCAAGCTGACCGACTTCTGCCCGCTCTACCAGCAGGACGGCGACGACGCCTCGCCGGTGAGCCAGTTCGACAAGGACGACGTCGAAGCCATCGGTCTGGTGAAGTTCGACTTTCTCGGCCTGCGCAACCTGACGATTATCGAACTGGCGGTCGATTACATCGAGCGCATGACCGGCGAGAGGCCGGACCTGCTGAGCCTGCCCTTCACCGACCCGGCCGCCTATCAGATCCTGAAGGACGCGAACACCACCGCCATCTTCCAGCTTGAATCCGAGGGCATGAAGAAGCTGCTCGGCAAGCTCGCGCCGGACCGCTTCGAAGACATCATCGCCGTGCTGGCGCTGTACCGCCCGGGCCCGCTCGGCTCGGGCATGGTGGATGACTTCATCCTGCGCAAGAAGGGCCAGCAGGCGATCGACTATTTCCACCCGGACCTGGAAGCCTGCCTGTCGCCGACCTACGGCGTCATCGTGTACCAGGAACAGGTGATGCAGATTTCGCAGATCATCGGCGGCTATACGCTCGGTGGTGCGGACATGCTGCGCCGGGCCATGGGCAAGAAGAAGCCCGAGGAAATGGCCAAGCACCGGGAGACCATCGCCGCCGGTGCGAAGGAGAAGGGCTACGACCCGGCACTGGCCGAACAGCTGTTCGACCTGATGACCAAGTTCGCGGAGTACGGCTTCAACAAGTCGCACACCGCCGCCTATGCCGTCGTCACCTACCACACCGCCTGGCTGAAGGCCCACCACTGCGCCGCCTTCATGGCCGCGTCGCTGTCGTCCGACATGGACAACACCGACACGGTGAACATTTTCTACCTGGACGCGAAGAAGAACCGTCTCACCATCCTGCCGCCGGACGTGAACCAGTCCGAATACCGCTTCGTGCCGGTGTCGCGCAGCGAAATCCGCTACGGCTTGGGCGCGGTCAAGGGCACCGGCGAACAGGCGGTGAACTGCATCCTCGAAGCCCGCAAGTCGGGCGGGCCGTTCAAGGACATTTTCGACTTCTGCCTGCGCGTTGACCGCCGCATGGTGAACCGTCGCACCATCGAGGCGCTGATCCGCGCCGGTGCTTTCGACGCGACCATCGCCGGCACGCCGCACGACCGCAACACGCTGATGAGCAGCGTCGCGCTGGCGATGGAGGCGGCCGAACAGGCGGCGGCCAACGCGCATCAGGGTGGTCTGTTCGACGACGCCCCGAGCGGCACCGGCGCGCGCGCGCCGGAGTACGTGCAGGTCAAGCCGTGGAGCGAGCGCGAAAAGCTGGCCAACGAGAAGCAGGCGCTCGGCTTCTACCTGTCCGGCCACCCCTACAACAGCTACGCGCAGGAGTTTTCGCGCTTCGCCCGGCGCAAGCTGGCGCAGCTTGAGTCTTCGCGTGACCCGACCGTGGTGGCGGGGCTGGTCGTCAGCTCGCGCGTGCAGATGACGCGTCGCGGCAAGATGGCCTTCGTCGCGCTCGACGACGGTACGGCGCAGATCGAGGTGTCGGTATTCAACGAGCTGTACGAAGCGTCGCGCAACAAGCTGCGCGAGGACGAGGTGCTGGTGGTCGAGGGCCGGGCGCAGTTCGACGAGTACTCGAACTCGATGCGCGTCGTCGCCGACAGCCTGCTCAGCGCCGGCGAGGCGCGGGCCCGCTTCGCGCGCCGGCTCGAACTGAAGCTGAACGGCGAAGTGGCGACGCTCGGCGCGCACGCCGCCTGCGCCCGGCTGCGCAGCCTGCTCGAACCCTTCCGTACCGAAAGCGGTTGCGCGGTCCGCCTGCACTACCGCAGCAACGACGCCGTCGCGCCGCTCGATTTCGGTGATCCGTGGCGGGTCAGGCTAGACGACGCGCTGTTCGACGGTCTGCGCGACTGGCTGCCGGCCGACGCGGTATCGGTGGCGTACGCATGAGCGCCCTCGCCCGGCCGCCCGAAGAAGGCGCTCGTCCTCCCTCGGGGAGGTGGTCGCGCAGTGACCGGAGGATCGTGGCATGAGCGCCCTCGCCCGGCCGCCCGAAGAAGGCGCTCGTCCTCCCTCGGGGAGGTGGTCGCGCAGTGACCGGAGGATCGTGGCATGAGCGCCCTCGCCCGGCCGCCCGAAGAAGGCGCTCGTCCTCCCTCGGGGAGGTGGTCGCGCAGTGACCGGAGGATCGTGGCATGAGCGCCCTCGCCCGGCCGCCCGAAGAGGGCGCTCGTCCTCCCTCGGGGAGGTGGTCACGCAGTGACCGGAGGATCGTGGCATGAGCGCCCTCGCCCGGCCGCCCGAAGAAGGCGCTCGTCCTCCCTCGGGGAGGTGGTCGCGCAGTGACCGGAGGATCGTGGCATGAGCGCCCTCGCCCGGCCGCCCGAAGAGGGCGCTCGTCCTCCCTCGGGGAGGTGGTCACGCAGTGACCGGAGGGTCGTGGCATGAGCGCGCGCTGGCTGGACCGGGCACTGCTCGACACCGTGGTTGCCGAGGCGCAGCGCAGTCCGCGCCGGCGGATGAACCGCAACTTCCATCCACACGACGATCACCCGGCGCACCGCCTGCTCAATGCCATCGAACCCGACAGCTATGTCAGACCCCACCGACATCTCGATCCGCTGAAGGATGAAACCATCCTCTGCGTGAAGGGTCGATTGGGCTGCATCCTTTTCGACGACAGCGGTGCGGTGCAGGAAACCTGCGTGCTGGCGCCCGATGGCGAGCGCTTCGGCGTCGATATCGCGCACGGTCAGTTTCACAGTCTGGTGGCACTCGAACCCGGTTCTGTCATGTTCGAGGCGAAAGCCGGCCCCTACCGCGCGCTGACCGAGGCCGAATTCGCGTCCTGGGCACCGGCCGATGGTGAGCCGGCGCGGCGCTGGCTGGACTGGATGCTCGGTCTGTTCGATGGCGAACGGATGCGCTGACCCGCACACTGGGGCATACTGCCTTACAGGCCGGAGGTCACGAAATTACACAGTCACCCTTCAGTCCGCGTTGCGCGTGCCGTGAACGCTTTCTGAACCGGTTATTTCCTACGGATACAGAATCGCCGTGCAGACCGCCCGAATAGCATTGCTCGAAGACGACCCGGTACAGGTCGAAATCCTTGGCAGCTGGCTGCGTGCCGCCGGCCATGACATTCACACCTTCATGCGCTCGCGCGACCTGATGCGCGAAGCCGTGCGGGAAAGTTACGACCTGCTGCTGATCGACTGGGAACTGCCCGATCTGCCGGGCGCCGACGTGTTGCGCTGGCTGCGCAACGAGCGCGGGCTGACGACCCCGGTCATCTTCGTCACCGCCCGGCAGGACGAGAACGACATCGTGACTGCGCTGGCAGCGGGCGCCGACGACTACATCGTCAAGCCGGCGCGACGCATGGAACTGCTCACCCGGATCGAAGCCGTGCTGCGGCGCAGCCGCCCGCCGGCCGACCAGCCGGTGATCGATGCCGCGCCCTACCAGTTCGACATGAATTCGCACACCGCCCGCCTCAACGGCGAGGTGATAGATCTGACCGAGCGCGAGTTCGAACTGGCCGTCTTCCTGTTCCGCAACGTCGGCCGCCTGGTATCGCGCGGTCATCTGCTCGAATCGCTGTGGGGCCGCAAGGGCGACGTGCCGACGCGCACCGTCGATACCCACATGTCGCGCGTGCGCTCCAAGCTCGCGCTGCGGCCGGAAAATGGCTACCGCCTCGCCTCCACCTACAACTATGGTTACCGGCTTGAACGCGTGGCCGACGACGGCAAGCGGGCGGAAGAACAGCCGGCTGCCTGAGATGTCGGCACACCAATGAAAAAGGAGCCTCACGGCTCCTTTTTTCTTTTCCGCCGCCGCCGCTTACTTCTGCAGCGAATCGCGGATCTGGCGCAGCAGCACGACCTCTTCCGGCGGCTCGGGCGGCGCCGCAGGTGCGGCAGGCTCTTCGCGCTTCAGCCGGTTGATCTGCTTCACCATGATGAAGATGATGAAGGCAAGGATGACGAAATTCAGCGCGACGGTGAGGAAGCTGCCCCAGGCGAACACCGGCACGCCAGCCTTCTTCAGGTCGGCCAGCGTTTCCGGCACGCCCGGCGGGATGTCCTTCAGCACGATGAAGAACTGGCTGAAATCGAGGCCGCCGAACAGCGCACCGACGATGGGCATGATCAGGTCGCCGACGACGGAGTCGACGATCTTGCCGAAGGCTGCGCCGATGATGACGCCGACCGCCAGGTCGACCACATTGCCCTTCATGGCGAAGGCTTTGAATTCGGACATGAAGCTCATGCGGTTCTCCTCTTTCGGTGGGGATGTCTGACGTATGCAGCCAGCGCGAAGATAGCACAGGCGACTGTGTGCGCTGCGCCCAGGCCGGCGCGCAGGCTTCTCTGTTACGCTCGCGGACCATCGTGCTCATCGAGTGTCCGGTCGGGCGCTGTCATCCTGAACGGTCGCCACTGCGGCCGCGGTTCGCCGTTACCTGATTCGTCTGCCATGTCCTTGCGAGTGCCCGCCCGGCGGCGGGCGCCGCGACGTGCCGGAGGTCGGCGAGCCCGGTCCGCCTGTTTCGCATGGAGAAGGCATGAAAGTACTGAAATACGCAGCATTCGCGCTGGGCGGTATTGCAGCGCTGCTGGCCGCCGTCGTGCTCTACGTCGCGATCACCTTCGATGCGGCGAAGCTCAAGGACGAACTGAAGCGTGTCGTGCAGGAGCAGAAGCAGCGCACGCTGGACATCGAAGGCGACGTCGATCTGTCCTTCTACCCCAATCTCGGTCTCCGTCTGGGGCGCACCACGCTGTCCGAGCACAGCAGTGCCGAACGTTTCGCACAGGTCGACGCGGCGCGCGTGTCGGTCGCAGTGATGCCGCTGCTGTCGGGCTCACTGGTGGTGGACGAGATCCGCATCGAAGGTGCCTACATCCAGATCACGCGGCACAAGGACGGCAGTTTCAACTTCAGTGACCTGCTGTCCGACGACAGCGACGACAGTTCGCCGGTCAGGTTCGACGTCGCCGGACTGAAGCTGTCGCGCTCGGCGCTGGCCTTCCGCGACGAGGCCTCGGGCGCCGCGCACCAGCTGGAAGAGATCGAACTGTCGCTCGGCAAGCTGGCCAATGCAGCGCGCGGCAAACTCGATCTGGCGGCGCACCTCAAGTCCACGCAGCCGGCCATCGACAGCCGCATCGTGCTGGCCGCCACCTACGACTACGATCTGCCGGCGCAGCGTTACGCGCTCGACGATCTGAGCGTGAGAGTCGATGGCGAGGCGCTCGATCTGCAGGCGCTGAAGGCGACGCTGGGTGCGTCCCGCATTGCGCTGGCGGGCGAAGGACAGCTGGAGCTGCAGAAGCTGCAGCTCGATGCCGTGGCGACCCGCGATGGCGAGGCGCTGAGCGCCAAGCTGTCGGCGCCGGCAGTGCAGCTGGCGGACGGCGCATTGCGCGGCGGCGACGTCAGCGTCAGCGCGCGGCTCGAATCGAAGGCGCGCGCCGCGGATCTGGCGCTGCAGTTCAAGGGGCTGGAGGGCAGCGCGGAGGAGGTCAAGGCCAGCGGTCTGGTGCTGAATGTTGATGCGCGGATGAACGACGCTACCGTCAAGGCCTCGCTGCAGACGCCGCTGAACGTGCGTATCGATGGCCCGGCCATCGATCTGCCGGCGCTGGACGGCACCGTCGATGTCGCTCACCCGGCGTTGCCGATGAAGACCGTGAAGCTGCCGGTCAAGGGTGCGCTGCAGGCCGACGTCGGCAAGCAGACCGCGGCGCTCGACCTCGCCACCCGGCTCGACGACAGCCAGATCAAGCTGAAGCTTGGCGCCACACGGCTCGACCCGCTGGCGCTGAATTTCGATGTCGACATCGACCGTCTCAATGTCGACCGCTACCTGCCGCCAGCGAAGGCGGATGCAAAGCCGGCCGGCAATGCGGACGACACGCCGGTCGATCTGTCGGCGCTGCGCGACCTCAACGCCAGCGGCAGCGTCAAGGTGGGCGAACTGCAGGTGTCCGGCGTGCGGATGACGAATGTGCGGCTGACCGTGAAGGCCGCCAATGGCAAGGTCGATGTCGCACCGCTGTCGGCGGCGCTCTACCGCGGCACGGCCAGCGGTGCGCTGAGCCTGAACGCGGAGGGCAATCGCATTGCACTGAAGCAGACCCTGGCCGATATCGACATCCATCCGCTGTTGAAGGACGCGGCGGACAAGGATCTGCTGGAAGGTCGCGGCAACGTGTCGCTAGACCTGGTGACGGCCGGTGGCACGGTCGGTGCGCTGAAGAAGGCGCTCGACGGCAGCGCCTCGCTGAAGCTGCGCGACGGCGCGATCCGCGGCATCAATCTGGCGAAAAGCCTGCGCGAGGCGAAGGCGGCGCTGGGCGGTGGCGCGGCGGCGCAGAAGGCGAACGCGACCGAAAAGACCGATTTCTCGGAAATGAGCGCCAGCTTCCGCATCAAGGACGGCATCGCACGCAACGACGACCTGACGGCCAGCTCGCCCTTCCTGCGTCTGGCCGGTGCCGGCACCATCGACCTGCCGAAGTCCAGTCTCGACTACCTTGCGAAGGTGACGCTCGCCGCAACCAGCAAGGGCCAGGACGGCAAGTCAGCGGCCGAGCTCAGGGGCGTCACCGTGCCGGTGCGCCTGTACGGACCGTTCGCCAGCCTGGACTACAAGATCGAGTTCGGCGACCTGGTCAAGGACGCTGCGCGCGCCAAGGTCGAGGAACAGACGCAGAAGCTGCAGGAGAAGGCGAAGGAGAAGGTCGAGCAGCAGGTCGGCGACAAGCTGAAGGGCCTGCTCGGGCGCTGACCCCCGGCCGCGAGGCCAGCCGGTCAGCGCGCGGCGTTCAGAGCGGAATTTCCCAGCTGGCGCCGATGGCGGCGATGCCGGCTCGGGCGACGATGGCGTCCTCGCTCGACTTGACGCCGGACACGCCGACGCCGCCGACGCATTCGCCATTGACGATGATCATTTCGCCGCCTTCCAGCGGCAGTACCGGCATGCGCAGCGCCGCCAGACGGCCGCTGTTCACGACGTCCTCGATCGCCTTGCTCGGCTTGCGCGCCAGCGCGCAGGTGCGGGCCTTCTCGGGGGCGATCTGGGTGCTCATCGGCGGCGCGCCGTCGAGGCGCTGCAGCCACATCAGGTTGCCGCCGTCGTCGACGATGGCAATGGTGACCGGCCAGTTGCGTTTCAGTGCTTCGGCCTCGGCGGCGGCAGCGATCTGCTTCGCGTCGTCGAGCGTGAGGGTGAGGCGGCTCTTCATTCGGTTGTCTCCGTCAGGTTCTTGGGCTGACGAGGAATCCCGGTGCGTGCGCACGCGGTACTGCGATTCCCCGGCGACGCTTGGCCGTGACGGGTGGTCCGGCGGGGCGCAGGCGCGGAAGGTTGTTCGCGCGCACTGTGCGTCAGGCTGATTCGGCTGGAGGGTGTTCCGCTCGCGGTACAGACGGGCTGTCCGCGACTGCCGGCTCTACCGGCAGCAAGGACCACATCCTACACTGTCGGCTGCCCGCAGGAGACGGGTCAGAACGCACAGAGAACAACAGAGAGGAGCATCCGCATGGCCAGCAATCTGGGTATCGATCTGTACTCGCCGAAGGAGATCGCGGAAAAGGTCGAGAACATCGGCGTCGTCAAGGCCAATCTGCCGCTGCGCACGATGGCCATGCTGGGCATCCTGGCCGGCGCCTTCATCAGCTTCGGCGCGCTCTATTTCACGCTGGTCGCCAGCGATGCGTCGCTCGGCTTCGCGCTGACCCGGGTGCTCGGCGGGCTGGCGTTCTCGCTCGGTCTGATACTGGTGGCGGTGGCCGGTGCCGAACTGTTCACCGGCAACAACTTCCTGGTCATGGCCTGGGCCGAGGGGCGCATTCCGTTCAGCCTGCTCGCGCGCAACTGGGCCATCGTCTATGTGACGAACGCGGTCGGCGCGCTGGGCATGGTGGCGCTGGTGATGCTGTCGCACCATACCGACATGAATGGTGGCGCGGTGGCCGAAGCCTATGTGAAGGTGGCGGCCGGCAAGACCGCCAGTTCCTTCACCACCGTGTTCATGAAGGGCGTCCTGTGCAATGCGCTGGTCTGCCTCGCCGTATGGCTGGCCACCGCCGGGCGCAGCGTGACCGACAAGGTGCTGGCCATCATCTTCCCGGTGTCGGCCTTCGTCGCCGCCGGTTTCGAGCACTGCATCGCCAATATGTATTTCATCCCGATGGGGATGCTGCTGCATGCCGGCGGCGTTGTGCCGGCGGGCGTCGATCTGTCGGGCCTGAACCTGGCGGGCATGCTGTCCAACCTGCTGGCCGCGACGCTGGGCAATATCGTCGGCGGCAGCATCCTGGTGGCCGGCGTCTACTACGTCACCTTCCGCCAGCGCGGCTGAGCGCCCCCAGACCTGCCGCTTCGCGTCAGGCCCCCCGAGGGGGGCAAGAAAACTCGGGAGCGGCCCAGCGTTTTCTTGAGTCAGCGCGCCGCGATCAGCGCGGCGGCCGCCTGTGCGGCGACGCGGCCTTCGTCGGTCGGCACGACCCACACCTCGATGCCGCTGCCGTCGCTGTCGATGCGCTGTACCGCGTCGCCGGTGGCGGCGGCGTTGCGCGCACCGTCCACGCGCACGCCCATCCAGCCGAGCGCGGCGCACACGTCGGCACGCAGCGTCGCGTCGTGTTCGCCGATGCCGCCACTGAAGGCGATCAGGTCGAGGCCGCCGATGCAGGCGGCCATCGCGCCGGCCTCCCGCACGATGCGGTAGGTGAACAGTTCGACCGCCTCGCGCGCCGCTGCGCCGGCGTCGGCGCGCAGCCGTCGCATGTCGGCCGAGATGCCGGATACGCCGAGCAGCCCGCTCTGCCGGTACAGCAGTGACTGCAGCCGGTCGTGGTCCCAGCCCTGTTCCATCAGATAGAGCAGTACGCCGGCGTCGAGCGTGCCGCTGCGTGTGCCCATCATCAGGCCGTCCAGCGCGGAGAAGCCCATGGTGGTGGCCTGGCTGCGGCCGTCGACGGCGGCGCACAGGCTGGCGCCGTTGCCGAGGTGGGCCATCAGTACGCGGCCGCTCGCGCGCGGCGAGTGCCGCTGCAGCGTGCCCATGATGTACTGGTAGGACAGGCCGTGAAAGCCGTAGCGGCGCACGCCATCGTCGTGCATCGCGCGCGGCAGCGCGAAGCGGCTCGCGACCTCCGGCAGGTCGGCGTGGAAGGCGGTGTCGAAGCAGGCGATCTGCGGCAGCGTCGGGAAGGCTTCGCGGAAGGCGCGGATGCCCGCGACATTGTGCGGCTGGTGCAGCGGCGCCAGTGAATCGAGCCGGCTCAGGCGCGCGAGGATGTCGTCGGTGACGATGATGCTGTCGCGGAAGTCGCGGCCGCCATGGACGACGCGGTGCGACACCGCGTCGATGGCCGGGATGCCGGTTTCGCTGTCCAGCAGTTCGCGCAGCCCCTCCAGTGCGGCGGCGAAGGGCGCGGCACTGGCTTCAAGCGAACGCCGGCCGCGGCGACCGTTCAGTGTCCAGCCCATGTCCGGCGTGCCGCCGGGCTCCAGACCCTGGATGCTGCCGGTCAGCAGACTGGCCTGCACCTCGCCGTCGCGCAGCGGGTGAATGGAGAACTTCAGCGTGGATGAGCCGGCGTTGACGGACAGGATGGCCATCGGTGTGGGTCCGGCTCAGTGCTGAGACCACGCTTCGCGCGGGTGGTCGCGGCGTGCGTTGTGGGCGGCGAGCAGTGCCAGCAGCGCCGAGGCGACGCGGGTCATCGGTCCGTCGGCGCGGCTGGTCAGCGCGATCGGCACACGGGCGCCGAGCACCAGACCCGAACCGCTGGCGCCGCCGAGGTATTCCAGCTGCTTGGCCAGCATGTTGCCGCTTTCCAGATCCGGCACCGCGAGGATGTCGGCGTCGCCGGCGACCGGCGACTGGATGTGCTTCACCTGTGCCGCGCGCGCGGAGATGGCGTTGTCGAAAGCGAGCGGACCGTCGAGCAGGCCGCCGGTGATCTGTCCGCGATCGGCCATCTTGCACAGCGCGGCCGCGTCCAGCGTCGACGGGATGTTCGGATTGACCGTTTCGACCGCCGACAGCACGGCGACCTTGGGCTGCTTCACGCCGAGGATGCGCGCGAAGTCGATCGCGTTCTGCACGATGTCGACCTTCTCTATCAGCGACGGCCGGATGTTCAGCGCGGCGTCGGTGATCAGCAGCGGCTTGCTGTACAGCGGCACGTCGAAGCGGAACACGTGCGACATGCGGCGGCCGGTGCGCAGCGCCGGACGGGACAGCACGGCGTGAATCATCTCGTCGGTGTGCAGGCTGCCCTTCATCAGGATGTCGACCTCGCCGGCGGCCGCCATGTCGGCAGCCTTGTCTGCTGCCGCGTGGCTGTGCGGTACGCCGACGATCTCGGCGGCATTGAGGTCGATCCCTGCTTCGGCGGCGAGGTGGCGGATGCGCGCTTCCGGCCCGATCAGCACCGGAATGATCAGGCCGTGGCGGGCGGAGTCCATCGCGCCGCTCAGCGACTCGACGTCACACGGGTGCACCACGCCGCAGCGCACTGGCGGAATGCCGTCACCGAGAGCCAGCAGTTCGCGGAAGCGCGCTTCCGGATCGAACAGCCGGATCTGCGGTGCGCGCACGTGCTCCAGCCGTACCTTCTGCGTCGGCGCCAGCACGCGCGCGGTGCCGTGCAGCACACGGTCGCCTTTCTGGTTCACCACCTGGCAATCCAGTTCGACCCGCTTCTTCGCGTCGTCCTTGCCGGTGACGGTGGCGGTCACCGCCAGCGTGTCGCCGATGCGCACCGGCTTGGTGAAATGCAGCACCTGTTCGAGATAGATGGTGCCGGGGCCCGGGAACTGGGTGCCCAGCAGCGCCGAGATCAGCGCGCCGCCCCACATGCCATGCGCAATCACGCCGTGGAACAGCGTTTCCTCGGCATATGCCGGGTTCATGTGGGCCGGGTTGGTATCGCCGGACACCGCGGCGAAGGCCTGGATGTCGGCCAGCGTCAGCGTGCGCAGCAGGCGGGCGCTCTGGCCTATCGTCAGTTCGTCGTAGGTGATGTTCTCGATCCACTCGGGAGTCGTCGTGTCGTGCTGTGCGGTGTCCATGCGTGGGCCCTGTCGGAAGGCTGTTCAGTCGACGGCGTGATAGCCGGCATCGACGTAGAGGGTCTGCCCGGTCATGCCGGAGGCGGCGTCCGAGCACAGGAAGGTGGTCAGTCCGGCAATTTCCTCCAGCGTGACCAGACGCCCCAGCGGCGACTTGCGGATGGCGCTGTCCATCAGTTCGTCGAAGGACGCGATGCCCGAGGCGGCGCGCGTCAGGATAGGGCCGGGCGATACGGCATGAACGCGGATGCCGGCCGGGCCGAGTTCCATCGCCATGTAGCGCACCATCGATTCCAGCGCGGCCTTGACCGGCCCCATCAGGCCGTAGTTCGGCACCGCCTCGTCGGCGCCGAGATAGGACATCGTGACCAGGCTGCCGCCGGCGCTCATGTGCGGCGCACACAGGCGGGCCAGCGCGGCGAAGCTGTGGCAGGAAATGTCCATCGCGCGCGCGAATCCGGCGCTCGAACTGTCGATCACGCGGCCGTGCAGGTCTTCCAGCGGCGCCCAGGCGATCGAGTGGATGACGAAATCGAGCCGGCCCAGATGGGCGATCGCGGCGGCGACCAGTGTTTCCAGGTCGCCGTCCTTCTCGACGTCGCAGGTGAACAGTGGCGAGGCGAGCTGATCGGCCAGCGGCGCAACGTAATGCGCCGCCTTGTCGTTGAGGCAGGACAGCACCAGATCGGCGCCCTGGGCACGGGCCGCCTGCGCGCAGCCCCAGGCGATGCTGCGATCGTTGGCAAGACCAACGACGAGGCCTTTCTTGCCGGACAGCGGAGGGGTGTAAGCGGTCATGAGATTGCCGGAAAAGGTTCGGATGGACGGGGAAACATTACGCGTCGAATCTTACGGAGTTCCTGTTGCACCGCACATGACTTCGGACAAGTGCGCGCGCGGTCGTTCCGTCGGTACGCCGGAGATCTTCGCTGCTGCACGGTCGCCGTCGCGTCGCCACATCGATAACGGCGGCCTGCCTGAAGGGCAGAGGGCTGCCTTGATGACGTGCGTATTCAGGGGCGTATTCGAGCGGTGGCGCGGAACCCAGCGCCGACGCGGCTCGCAGGTTGCGGTGCACAAAAAATAAGCGGCGGTGAGCGGTGCGTTTATAAGCTTGCCGTAAGGTTCGCTCCCTAGCATCCGCCACGCTGCACTCAAGGCGCCCGGGCGCGGGGCTGCCGGATACCCTCCGGCAGGCTGGATAAACCGGGTTGTTAATAAACACAGGAGGAGGAGTACCCATGGACAGTAACAGCCAAGGCTACTGGAAAGCCACGCTGGGACTGCTGACCAGGATCCTGATCATCTGGTTCGCAGTCTCGTTCGGCGCAGGCATCCTGTTCGCTGACGCACTCAACGGCATCCACCTGGGCGGCTACCCGCTCGGCTTCTGGTTCGCCCAACAGGGTTCGATCTACATCTTCATCGCGCTGATCTTCTACTACGCGAAAAAGATGGGTGACATCGACCGCCAGTTCGACGTTCACGAGGATTGATCACATGGACCTTCAAACAACCATCTACATCGTTGTCGGTCTGAGCTTCGCGCTCTACATCGGCATCGCCATCTGGGCGCGTGCCGGTTCGACCAGCGAGTTCTACGCCGCCGGCGGCAGCGTGCATCCGATCACCAACGGCATGGCAACGGCCGCCGACTGGATGTCGGCTGCGTCCTTCATCTCGATGGCCGGCCTGATTTCCAACATGGGTTACGGCGGCGGCCTGTTCCTGATGGGCTGGACCGGCGGATACGTGCTGCTGGCCATGCTGCTGGCACCGTACCTGCGCAAGTTCGGCAAGTTCACCGTGCCGCAGTTCATCGGCGACCGCTTCTACTCGAAGTCGGCGTCGACCGTCGCGGTGATCTGCCTGCTGACCGCGTCGACCACCTACATCATCGGTCAGATGACCGGCGTCGGTGTGGCGTTCTCGCGCTTCCTGAACGTGTCCAGCGACACCGGCATCTACGTTGGCCAGGCCATCGTGTTCCTGTATGCGGTGTTCGGCGGCATGAAGGGCATCACCTACACCCAGGTGGCGCAGTACATCGTGCTCATCCTGGCCTACACCATCCCGGCCATCTTCATTTCGCTGCAGTTCACCGGCAACCCGCTCCCGCAACTGGGTCTGGGCAGCACGCTGAGCGGCACCGACGTGTCGCTGCTGGCCAAGCTCGACCAGGTCGTGACCGAACTGGGCTTCGGCAAGTACACGACGACCACGGCGGGCTCGACGCTCAACATGTTCGTCTACACGCTGTCGCTGATGATCGGTACCGCCGGTCTGCCGCACGTGATCATGCGCTTCTTCACCGTTCCGACGGTCAAGGACGCACGTTCGTCGGCTGGCTGGGCGCTGGTGTTCATCGCCATCCTCTACACGACCGCTCCGGCCGTGGCCGCGATGGCCAAGATGAACCTGCACGGCACGGTCAACACCGCGGTGAAGACCAACGGCGACCTGTACGCCGTCGAGTCCAGCATCAAGAACGAAGACCGTCCGGACTGGATGAAGCGCTGGGAAAAGACCGGTCTTCTGAAGTGGGAAGACAAGAACGGCGACGGCCGCATCCAGTACTACGACGACAAGACCAAGAGCGACGAAGCGAAGGCCAAGGCCGAAGCCGCGGGCTGGAAGGGCAACGAGCTGACGGTGAACGCCGACATCATCGTGCTGGCCAACCCGGAAATCGCGCTGCTGCCGAACTGGGTGATCGCGCTGGTGGCTGCCGGTGGTCTGGCTGCCGCACTGTCGACCGCTGCCGGTCTGCTGATGGCGATCTCGTCCGCCGTGTCGCATGACCTGGTCAAGGGCGTGTTCAACCCGAACATCAGCGAGAAGGGCGAGCTGCTGGCGGGCAAGATCGCCATGGCGGTGGCCATCGTGATTTCGGGCTATCTCGGCCTGAATCCGCCGGGCTTCGCGGCAGGTACCGTGGCGCTGGCCTTCGGTATCGCGGCGTCGTCGCTGTTCCCGGCCATCATGATGGGCATCTTCTCGAAGAAGATGAACAAGGAAGGCGCCATCGCCGGCATGCTGGCGGGTCTCGCGGTCACGCTGTTCTACGTGTTCGCGCACAAGGGCATCTTCTTCATCAAGGGCACGGACTTCGTCGACATGATCGGTGGCGCGAACTCCTTCTTCGGCATCACGCCGGAAGCCTTCGGTGCGGTCGGTGCGCTGGTGAACTTCATCGTCGCCTTCCTGGTCGACAAGGTGACCAAGGAGCCGCCGGAGCACATCCAGCACATGGTCGAATCCGTGCGCATCCCGCGCGGTTCGAAGGTGGTGGACGGCGCTCACTGAGTTCCGGCCGAAGCCGAGCAGGACACCGTCGCGGCCCTGCCGCGCCGGTGGTTTAATGAGAGGCCCTGCCAGCCGTTCTGGCGGGGCCTTTTCACTGATACACCCGTCGTGCCGTTGCGCGCGGCAGAGGCGGGGGAGGAGACACAGCATGGTGTTCGACATCGGCGTCGCAATGACGTGGATACTTTTTCTCGCGCTGTTCCCGATCGCCTTCTTCTGGCTGCGCCGCTGCTGGCGCATCCTGGTCAAGCGGGATTTTTCCGAGGTCGCGCTCAAGCGCGGCGAACCGCCGCCCGACGCGGCCCGCTGGGCGCCCTACGAGCTGACGATCAATGGCATAGGCGGCATCGTCATCCTGTTCGTGATCGGCGGCGTGGTCACCGGCACGCTGAGCTATGACCAATGGAGCGCGATCGCCGGCACGACGATCTGGTGCAAGTTCTTCACCAGCTTCGCGCTGGGCCGGCACGCCCACATGAACGCGACCAAGAAGGCCGCCTGAGTCGCACGGCGATGAACACGCCCATCCGCTCGCAGCGGCTGATCGGGCTGTTCGCCGCGGCCCTGCTGCTGTTCAATTTTCCGCTGCTGGCGCTGTGGGACAGGCACGCGCTGCTGTTCGGCCTGCCGCTGTTCCCGACCGCGCTGTTCCTGGTGTGGGGCGCGCTGATCGCGCTGCTCGCACTGGTGATCGAGCGCACGGAGCGCTAGCCGTGCTGTCCGCACCGCTGCTGGTCGGTGCCTCCTTCACCTACCTGCTGCTGCTGTTCGCGGTCGCATGGTACGGCGACCACCGCGCGCAACAGGGACGCTCGGTCATCGACAACGCCTGGGTGTATGCCGCCTCGATGGCGGTCTATTGCACCGCATGGACCTACTTCGGCAGCGTCGGCCGCGCGTCGACCTCAGGCGTGTGGTTCCTGCCCATCTATCTTGGTCCGACGCTGGCGATGATTCTGGCCTGGATGGTGGTGCGCAAGATGATCCGCATCGCGCGCAGCTACCGCATCACGTCGATCGCCGACTTCGTCGCCAGCCGCTACGGTAAAAGTCCGACGCTGGCCGGACTGGTGACGCTGATCACCGTGGTCGGCATCGTTCCCTACATTGCGCTGCAGCTGAAGGCCATCGCCAGCGGCTACGCGGTGATGACCACGGTGCCGGGCGAGGCGGTTGGCAGTCCGTCCGACTGGTGGCGCGACAGCACGCTCTACGTCGCGCTCGCGCTGGCAGGTTTCACCATGGTGTTCGGCACCCGCCACCTCGACACCACCGAACGTCACGAAGGCATGGTGGCGGCCATCGCCTTCGAATCGGTGGTCAAACTGATCGCCTTCATCGCCGTCGGCAGCTTCGTCTGCTGGTCGCTGTTCGATGGCCCGGCCGACCTGTTCGGGCGCGCACTCGACAACCCCGACCTCGCGCCGCTGCTCGGTCTGGAGCAGCAGGGCCGCCCCTTCGCCTACGAACAGTGGTTCGCGCTGACCGTGCTGTCGATGCTGTCGGTCGTGTTCCTGCCGCGCCAGTTCCAGGTGATGGTCGTCGAGAACGTGAACGAGCGCCACCTGCGCCGCGCAGTGTGGGTGTTCCCGCTCTATCTGCTGCTGATCAATGTGTTCGTGCTGCCGATCGCGCTCGGCGGCCTGCTGCACTTCGGCGCCGGCAACATGAATGCCGAAAGCTTCGTGCTGTCGCTGCCGCTCGACCGCGGCTGGCACGCGCTTGCGCTGTTCGCCTTCATCGGCGGCCTGTCGGCGGCGACCGGCATGGTCATCGTCGAAACGATCGCGGTGTCGACCATGGTGTGCAACGACCTGGTGATGCCGCTGCTGCTGCGCACCCGTCGTTTCGGCGCCCGCGCCGCCGGCGACCTCACCGGCATCCTGCTCGGCATCCGGCGCGCGGCCATAGTCGGCGTCATGCTGCTCGGCTACATCTACTTCCACGTCGCCGGCGAGGCCTACGCGCTGGTCAGCATCGGCCTGATCAGTTTCGCCGCGGTGGCGCAGTTCGCGCCGGCCGCGCTCGGTGGCATGTACTGGAAGGGCGGCACCCGCGGTGGTGCGCTCGCCGGGCTCAGCGCGGGCTTCGCGCTGTGGGCATGGACGCTGATGCTGCCGTCCATCGCCAAGTCCGGCTGGATGGATGCCGCCTTCATCGCGCACGGTCCGTGGGGCATCGAGTTGCTGAAGCCGGAACAGCTGTTCGGCCTGGCCGGTCTCGACAACCTGACGCATTCGCTGTTCTGGAGCCTGCTCGCCAATATCGGCGCCTACGTCGGTGTGTCGCTGTGGCGCACGCCGTCGGCGGCGGAAACCAGCCAAGCGCTGCTGTTCGTCGACGTGTTCGAACGGACCGAAGGCAGCCGGCCGGTGTTCTGGCGCGGGCGCGCCCAGGTTGCCGACCTGTTGCCGCTGGTCGCGCGCTTTCTGGGCGCTGCGCGCGCGCAGAAGCTGTTCGAGGACTATGCCGCCGGCAGCGGTGTAGCCGGTGTAGCGCAGATCAAGCCGGACGCGCGGCTGGTGCAGTTCGTCGAAACCCAGCTCGCCGGCGCCATCGGCAGCGCGTCGGCACGCGTCATGGTGGCGTCGGTGGTGGAGGAGGAGGCGCTGGACCTCGACGACGTGATGCGCATCCTCGATGAGGCGTCGCAGCTGCGCGCCTATTCGCACGCGCTGGAGGAGAAGTCGCAATCGCTGGAGCGTGCCACCGCTGAACTGCGCGCGGCCAACGAACAGCTCAAAAGCCTGGACAGGTTGAAGGACGACTTCATGTCCTCGGTCACGCACGAACTGCGCACGCCGCTGACCTCGATCCGCGCGCTGTCCGAGCTGATGGTGGACGACCCGCAGATGGACAGTGCGCAGCGCCAGCACTTTCTTGGCATCGTGGTGGCCGAGACCGAGCGCCTGAGCCGCCTGGTCAATCAGGTGCTGGACATGGCCAAGATCGAATCCGGTCACGCCGAATGGCACACCGCCGACGTCGATTTGCGGGCGCTGGTGGTGAAGGCGATCGAAACGACGCACGAAGTGTTCCGCGAGCGCGGAGCCGAAGTGACGCTGGATGCGCCGCCCGCCGTCCCGACGCTGCGCGCCGACCCCGATCGGCTCACCCAGGTGCTGCTGAACCTGCTGTCCAATGCCGCCAAGTTCGTGCCGCGTGGCAGCGGTCGCATCCACGTGCGCATGCGCAGCGACGACAGCGGCATCACGGTCGAGGTGCGCGACAACGGCCCCGGTGTGCCGGCGGCCGAGCACGCGCTGGTGTTCGAGAAATTCCGCCAGGGCGGCGACGGTGTGAACCGGCCGCAAGGCACCGGACTCGGCCTGCCGATCAGCCGACAGATCGTCGAGCATTTCGGCGGCAGAATGTGGCTGGAATCTGATGCAGGCCAAGGCGCCTGCTTCGCTTTCCATCTACCGTGGCAGACAGAAGAGGGCCGTAAGGCACCCGCCAATCCGACCGCAAACCCCGTGCAGGGCGGACAGCAAGGAGGAGCTCCCCAGTGAGCAGCAAGATACTGATTGCCGACGACGAGCCGAATATCCTCGTCTCGCTCGAATTCCTGATGAAGCGCGAAGGCTTCGACGTCAGCGTGGCGCGCGACGGCGTCGAGGCGCTGGCCGCCATACGCGAACAGCAGCCCGAACTGGTTCTGCTCGACGTCATGATGCCGGGCAAGACCGGCTTCGAGGTGTGCCAGGAAGTGCGTGCCGACGACGCGCTGCGCGCGGTGCGCATCCTGATGCTCACTGCTAAGGGTCGCGACACCGACGTCGCCAAGGGTCTCGCGCTCGGCGCCGACGCCTACATGACCAAACCCTTCTCCACGCGGGAACTGGTGCAGAAGGTGCGCGAGATGCTCGGATGAATCCAAACCGCCGTCCCGATCGCCGCTTCTGGCAGGTGCTGGCGGCGCTGGCCGGCCTGCTGCTGCTGTGGGCGGTGGTGACCTGTCTGCTGTTGCTGTCCACGCTGGATGCTGCCGAACGCGACACCGTGCTGTCGCTGCTCGGCGGGCGCATGCCGCTGGCGCTGATGACGCTGCTGTTCGTGCTGATGCTGGCCGCGGCCGGGCTGAACCAGCTGTACCGCCGCTACATCGTCGCGCCGGCGCGACTGGTGGACGAGGCGCGCATCGTGCTCGGCACCGATGCCGAGCGCACACTGACACCGCAGGGCGACGCCGAGAACCGCGCGCTGGCCGACGTCATCGCCGGCTTTGTCGAACAGCGCGCGCGGCTGCGCGCCGACATCGCCGAACAGGTGCGCGCCGCCAGCCGTAACGTCGAACAGGAACGCAGCCGGCTCGCCGCGCTGATGTCGGAACTGACGCAGTCGGTCGTCGTGTGCAATCTCGACGGTCGCATCCTGCTCTACAACAATCGCGCGCGGCTGCAGTTCCGTGCGCTGTCCGACGCGCCGCGTCTGGCCGACGGCGCCGAACTGATCGGCCTCGGCCGCTCGATCTACACCGTGTTCGACCGCAAGCTGGTCGCTCATGCGCTGGAGAACATCGGCCAGCGCATGCAGCGCGGCGTTGCCAGCCCGTCGGCGCAGTTCGTCACCACCACGCGTGCCGGCCAGCTGCTGCGCGCGCAGATGACGCCGGTGCGCAGCGGCGACGACGGCGACAGTGCGATCAGCGGTTTCGTGCTGATGCTGGACAACATCACGCGTGACTTCGAGGAGGATTCGGAGCGCGACCGCCTGCTGCTCGGGCTGACCGAAGGCAGTCGCGCCTCGCTCGCCAATATGCAGGCAGCCATCGACATGCTGGACTACCCCGACCTCGAACCGGCCATGCGCGAGCGCTTTCACGGCGTCATCCGCGACGAGGTCGGCGCGATGAGCCGGCGCATCCGCGATCTGGCCGACGAGGCGACGCGCGGTCTGAAGGCGCGCTGGCCGCTGGAGGACATGCTGGGCGCCGATCTGCTGTCGGCGGCAATGCGCCGCATCGAGGCGTTGAAGGGCCCGCGCGTGCAGCTGGACGACATCGACACGACGCTGTGGCTCAAGGTCGACAGCTTTTCGCTGCTGCAGGCGCTGGCCTGCCTGGCCGAGCGGCTGGCCGACGAGTACGACATCCGCGTCGTCATGCTCAGGCTGGCCGCCGCACCGCAAGACAATCGCGCCCACCTCGACCTGATCTGGCAGGGCCAGACCATGAGCACCGAAACCGTCATGAGCTGGCAGATGGACGCGATGACGGCCGGCGGCGAGCGCTCGCCGCTGTCAGTGCGCGACGTGGTCGAACGGCATGGCGGAGAGTTCTGGCTGGAGCGCGAGCGGGTGCGCCATCGTGCCTTCTTCCGCTTCCTGCTGCCGCTGGCCAGCGAGCGCGAACAGCTTGACGTCGCCACTTTCGTTCCACAGGGCAGCCGGCCCGAGTACTACGACTTCGACCTGTTCCGCGCCACCGAGTCGAGCCGCGAACTGGCCGATCGGCCGCTGACCGAACTGGCCTACACCGTGTTCGACACCGAAACCACCGGCCTGAACCCGGGCGAGGGCGACGAAATCATCCAGATCGGCGCCGCCCGCGTGGTCAACGGCAAGCTGCTGCGGCAGGAAAGTTTCGAACAGCTGGTGGATCCGCAGCGCGGCATTCCGGCGGCATCGATCCCGATTCACGGCATCACGCCTGACATGGTGGCCGGTCAGCCGACGATAGACCGCGTGCTGCCCGCCTTCCACACCTTCGCCCAGGACACCGTGCTGGTCGCCCACAACGCCGCCTTCGACATGCGTTTCCTGCAACTGAAGGAGGCCCGCACCGGCGTGCGTTTCGAGCAGCCGGTGCTCGACACGCTGCTGCTGTCGGCGCTGGTGCACCCGAACCAGGAGTCGCATCGGCTGGAAGCCATTGCCGAACGTTTCAACATCACCGTGATCGGCCGCCACACCGCGCTCGGCGACGCCATCGTCACCGCCGAAGTGTTCCTGAAGCTGATACCGCTGCTCGCCGAGAAGGGCATCCACACGCTGGGGCAGGCGATGGAAGCGGCGCAGGAAACGTATTACGCGCGGATCAGGTACTGATCATTCAGGCGATGCAGGACCTCGACAGTGAACATTCAGATCGCTGAAGCCAGAGAAGAGCATCTTGCGGAAATGTTCGCTTGGCTCAGGGCGGAAGAGGAGCAGTGCGGCGAAGGCTTCTACTGTCATCGAGATGTAATCGTCTCGTCATTTCAGGCTGGAGAAGTTTACTGTGCGTTCTGTGAGGGCCAGATTGCCGGATTCGTTGTGCACAATAGAAAACCGATCGGCTCTGCAATCGATCTTCTCGAAGTCAGGCCCGAGCTGCGTGGACGCGGGCTTGGCAAGTTGCTAGCTGACGACGTCACCGAACGGTTGTTTGCGATGGGCGCAGAGTTCATCGAGGTCCAGTGCGCTCCACGTAGTTCGGAGAGGTTCTGGCGGAATCGCGGCTTTACGCCGGTCACAAATGAACGTTGTTCGCAGTGGGACGCGCCGCGGCTGATCCTTTGCCGCCCGGCGGACCGAACCTCGTGTAACGCTCAAAATCGCCCCGCCTGATAGCGCTGTCCCAGCACGTTCTGCAGCGACTGCACGACGCTGAAGGCGTCCTTGAGCTGGCTGCGTTCGAAATTCGACAGTTCGTCCGGGCGCAGGAAGTTGTCGGCGTTCAGGCCGGCGGCGAGTTGGCGGGCCTGATGCTGGATGCGCAGCGTGGCGATGAATTCCAGCGCGTCGCGCAGGTCACGCGCGGCCTGTTCGCTGATTTCGCCGCTGGCGGCGGCGACGGCCAGCCGATCGTGCGTGTTGACCGCGTCGTGGCCGCCGGCCAGCGCATAGACGCGCGCCAGATCGACCACTGGCACGATGCCGTTGTGCTTGAGGTCCAGCGTGCCCTTGTTGTCGCCGCTGCGTATCGTCGACAGGCTGCGGAACAGCCCCAGCGGCGGCGTGTGACTCAGCGCATTGCCCACCATGTACGCGAGGAAGATGCGGTTGTCGCGCGTGTGTGCGAGCACGTCGCGGCGCAGTTCGTCGAGCAGCGTGGTCTTGCCGTAGATGGCGCGCAGGTCGAAGAACACACAGGTGAGCATGAGCGCCTTCGGCTCCGGCTGGTCCACCCATTTGCGGAAGTACTGCATCCAGCGCGCCTTGGGCTGCCGCCACTGGTCGGTCATCGCCATCATTTCGCCGGGGCAGTGGATGTAGCCGCAGGCGTCCAGGCCGTCGCACACCCAGGTGGCGAAGGCCTTGAAATAGTCGCCGTGCATGGCGGCGTCGTAGCTGTCGTCGATCACCAGGCAGTTGTCCTGGTCCGACTTGGCCGTCTGTTCGCTGCGTGCCTGCGAGCCGGCGGCCACCCATACGTAGTCCACCGGCGCCGGACCGAACTTCGCTTCGGCCAGCTGCACCAGCCGGCAGGTGATGGCGTCGGTCACCGCGGTGATGATGTGGCCGGTGCTGTAGGCGGTGGCGCCGGCGGCGGCCAGGTTCTGCTGCAGCTGGCGCACGCGTGAGGCGGCGGCGGCCAGGCCCTCGACCGTGGTCTGCTTGTAGATGTCGCCGGCCAGATAGACGGCCGAGGTGCTGTGCTGTTCGGTCAGGTCGGTGGCGGTGATCATGCCGGCGACGCGATCGCCGTCCATCACCGGCACGTGGTGGATGTTGTGGCGAGCCATCAGCAGCAGCGCGTCGAAGGCGGGCTTGCGCACGTCCATCGTCATCGGTGCGACGGTGGCGATGTCGATCACCGGCCGCTCGATGTCCAGCCCCTGGGCGACGGCGCGGTTGCGCAGGTCGCGGTCGGTCACCAGGCCGTACAGATGGCCGGCTTCGTCGACGATGAGCACCGACGACACGCGCTGCTCGCGCATCAGCTGAGCCGCCGCGCGTATGGTGGTGCCAGGCGCCAGCGTGATCGGTGCCCGCTTGACCAGCGCCCGTACCGGCGTCGTCATCAGGTTCAGGTGCGGGTCGGTGCTGCGCGCATTCACAGCGGCGCCGCCTGGCAAGATGAAGGCGCGTAGCGCCGGGTGGGCGGCGCAGGCGGCGTCGATGTCGGCGGCTGCAAAGCGGGCGACCGTGGCACCGCGGTCGGCGCGCGCCGTCCACGGCTCCGGTACGCGGGCGGCGGTGCCGTAACCGAACAGCTCGCCCGGCGCGAGCGCGACGCGCCCGCCGTGGTCGGCGTCGATCAGGTCGATGTGGCCTTCGAGCAGCAGGTAGAGCGCGTCGGCATCGACCGCCGCGTCGCCGTCGAGCGCGATCACGCGGGCGCTGGCGGCGAGTGCGTCGCGGGCGCTGTCGTCCAGCAAGGCAAGGGCGCGCTGCGTCGACAGCGCGTTGCGCAGGCGTGCGTCAGGGGAATCGGTCATCGCGTTCGGAGCTCCGCAGGCAGGGCAGATAACGCAAGCATGCCTGCAATCGTCGTCGCCGCATTGATCGCACGCAAGCCCCGGGGATGCCGGGGCCCGCCGTCAGCGTCCCGCCGGCCGCGCATCCTGTGCGCGCGCGGAGCGCTTCAGCGACAGCAGCACCGAGCCGCCGATGATGACCGCCACCACGCCGAGCGACAGCAGGACCGGGATCTTCACCAGGTCGATCAGCAGCATCTTCGTGCCGACGAACACCAGCACCAGCGCCAGGCCGTACTTCAGCAGCGAGAACCGGTCGGCCATGTCGGCCAGCAGGAAGTACATCGAGCGCAGGCCGAGGATGGCGAACACATTGGACGTGAGCACGATGAAAGGGTCGGTGGTGATGGCGAATATCGCCGGAATCGAGTCCACCGCGAAGATGAGGTCGGTCAGCTCGACCAGCACCAGCACGAGGAACAGCGGCGTGACGTAGCGCACCAGGCGGCCGCCGTCCTCCTTCATGACGAAGAAGCGCTCGCCGTGCAGCTGGTCGGTCACCTTCATGTGACCGCGTATCCAGCGGATCACCGGATTCCGCTCCAGATCCGGCGAGTGTTCGGCCATGAACCACATCTTCACGCCGGTGACCAGCAGGAAGGCACCGAACACATAGAGCAGCCAGTGGAACTGGTTGATCAGCCACACCCCGGCGAAGATCATGCCGGTACGCATGACGATCGCGCCGAGTACACCGTACACCAGCACGCGCTTCTGCAGCTCCAGCGGGATGTGGAAGAAGCTGAACAGCATCAGCCATACGAACACGTTGTCGATGGCCAGGGATTTTTCGATCAGGTAGCCGGTGATGTACTCCAGCGCCTTCTCGTCCGCTACTTCGCGTCCTGCGGTGCCGGTGAGGTAGGCCCACAGCAGGGCCGCGAAGGTCATCGATACGATGACCCAGATGCCCGACCAGACGGCCGCTTCCTTCACGCTCACGCGATGCCGCTTGCCGCCGCCGACCACGAAGAGGTCGATCGCCAGCATGACCAGGACGATGCCGAAAAAGCCCGCCCACATCCACCAGGTGCCGATTGTTTCCATGAAAAGGGAGTTCCTGTGTCGTTTCGCCCTGCGCCGCGGGTGCGACGCGCCATCCACGCGCTGGCGCGGACGGTCCGGCGAAACGGAACGACCTTTGCCATCGCGGCAAAGGTCTTGCTCGCGGACGATCGCATCGCGCGAACGTCCGCCCGGCGTGCCGGGCCCGCCTCGCAGTCGGGCGGACCGTAATGACGACACGGCGGATGGAGCTACTCCCCTTTGGGATGGGTGGATGGTAGGCGGCGGGACGGTCCGGCGGCTGTCGGCAGAGTCCTACGCGCCGGACCGGCTAGAGCACCTCCACCTCTGCGCCAGGACCTATCGTTCCGCCTGCCAGCACCTCCAGATAGATGCCGAGGTCGCGATGTCCGTAGCGCTCCATCATGGTCGCCGGAATGGTCATGTCGCGCACCGCGGTGAGCGGATTCACGCCGGTGGCGGCGCAGCGCGGGGTGCGCATGACGGCCTTCAGGCGCACGCTGCCGATGGTCAGCTCGCGATCCAGCCAGCTGGCCTCGGCCCACGGCTCCGCGCCGTCGATGTAGAGGTTTGCGCGAAAGCGGATGGGGTCGATGTCCACGCCCCATTCCTCGCCGATGCGGCGCACCGTGGCGAGGTTGATCAGCGACACCGCATTCATCATGCCGTGCGACAGCACGCTCACGTCGGTGAAGCGGAAGCCCTCGCCGGCGACGAGTGTGGGCGGGCCTTCGAAGCGGGCGCCGAGGTGGCGGGCGACGAAATCGGCAAAGCGGGCGCAGGCGGCGCTGTCGTCGAGGTCGACCTGCAGCGAGCGACCGTCCGGCGTGCGCACGGTGAGGCGACGCGCGTCGTCGTCGAGATGGGTGGTCAGCGCGGCCAGTGCCGGGTGGTCCATCAGTGCGATGAAGTCGGTCTTCGGACGTGGCTGGTAGCTGCCGGCATCGAAGTCCCAGCTGCCGTTGGTGAGTGCGTACAGGCGGTCCAGCGGCATGCCTTCGCCAGCGCGCAGCTCGACGCGGGCGAGCGGTTCTGCGGAAAGGCCCTTTACGGGGTAACGGTAGAGCTGACGGAGCGTGATCATGGTGGCGCCCGGGGAAGTGAGGAATGAGCGGATGCTCGGCGCGCGGGCCGACACCGGCAATAAGTCGTTCACCGGATGCACCGGCGTTGTCGATTCCTGCGCGTCTGCTTCGTCGTCCGCACACACCCCTCACTCACTTGAAGGAGAGACCGACATGCGATTCATGGTGCTGATCAAGGCCGACGCGAACAGCGAGGCGGGCGTGATGCCGGACGAGGCGCTGCTGACCGAGATGGGGCGCTTCAACGAGGAACTGGTAAAGGCCGGCGTCATGCTGGGCGGTGAAGGGCTGCACCCGAGTTCGCGCGGGGCGCGCGTGCGCTTCTCGGGAGCGGCAAGAACCGTCATCGATGGCCCCTTCGCGGAGACCAAGGAGCTGATCGCCGGCTTCTGGATCTGGCGGTGCGCATCGCTGCAGGAGGCCATCGCCTGGGTGAAGCGCTGTCCCAACCCGATGCCGGGCGAGTCGGAAATCGAGATCCGGCAGATTTTCGAAGCCGACGACTTCGGCGACGCGATGACGCCCGAACTGCGCGCGCAGGAGGACCGGCTGCGCGAGCAGATCGAGCGCAACCTGCCCGGCGGCTGAGTACCGACGCAGGACCGAGCCCGACACTCTATTGAAAAACAATATATCAACAGATATATTGTTAGCCATGGATACACCAACGCTCGACGATCTGCGCAGCTCCGCTTCGCGCGCCTGCGCGCTGCTGCGCGTGCTGGCGCACGAAGACCGGCTGGTGCTGCTGTGCCGGCTGGCCGAACGCGAACACACGGTGGGCGAGCTGGAGCAGGCGCTGGGCATCGTTCAGCCGACGCTGTCGCAGCAGCTCGGTGTGCTGCGGCGCGAAGGTCTGGTCGATACGCGGCGCGACGGCAAGTACATCCACTACCGCATCGCCAGCGACGACGCGCTGGCGCTCATGCAGACGCTGCACGCGCGCTTCTGCGCCCACCCTGATGGAGACACACGATGAACATCGCCTGGGACGCCTTCACGCCGTGGAGTTCACTGGCCGGCGGCGTGCTGATCGGCCTGTCGGCCGCATTGCTGATACTGGGCAGCGGGCGGGTGGCCGGCATCAGCGGCATCGTCGGCGGTCTGCTCAAGCCGGGTGGCCTGGACACGACCTGGCGTCTGGCCTTCCTCGGCGGATTGCTGTCCGCGCCCCTGCTGTGGCGGCTGTTTGCCGCGCTGCCAGAGGCGCAGCCGGTGACCGGCGGCGGCATGCTGGTCGTCGCCGGACTGCTGGTCGGCATCGGCACGCGCTACGGCTCGGGCTGCACCAGCGGCCACGGCGTGTGCGGCCTGTCGCGCCTGTCGCCGCGCTCGCTGGTGGCCACGCTGGCCTTCATGGGCGCCGGTTTCGCCACCGTCTACGTCGTCCGTCACCTGCTGGGAGCCTGAACATGCAAGCGCTGATCGCACTCGTCGCCGGGCTGTTGTTCGGCATCGGCCTGCTGCTGTCCGGCATGGCCAACCCGACCAAGGTGATCGGCTTTCTGGATCTGGCCGGCAGCTGGGATCCGTCGCTGGCGCTGGTCATGGCCGGGGCCATCGGCGCCGCATTGCCCGCCTTCACGATGGCCAGAAAGCGCAGCACCGCCTGGGCGGGTTGCGCGCTGGCGCTGCCCAGCGCCACGCAGATCGACGCGCCGCTGGTGCTGGGCAGCCTGACCTTCGGTGTCGGCTGGGGGCTTGCAGGCTACTGTCCGGGCCCGGCGCTGGTGTCGCTGGGTACGGGTTCGGCGCCGGCCGTGGTGTTCGTGCTGGCAATGATCGCCGGCATGGCGATCCACGCCTGGCTTACGCGGCCACGGGCGTGAGCAGGTAGTCGAACAACGCGCGCACGCTGCGGATCTGGTTGCCGAAGGGCAGGGCGCCGCGGCCGCGGAAGAAGAGGCCGGTCTTCAGGTCACCCTTCAGCGCGGCGGCCAGCTGGTGATCGATGCAGAACTGGCCCCAGCCGATCAGGCCGTCGCGCAGCCCGCACTGGGCGAGGCAGTCGAAACTCTTGGCGCAGCGCGACTTGGCGTGCGCCACCGCCTGCGTTCGGTCGATCAGCGACAGGTATTTCTGCAGCCAGGGCGTGCGGACCGCGCGCGCCGGCAGACCGGCCACGCTGGTGAATTCGACCAGATCCTCGTCGCGCGCCTCGGCCAGCACGTGCTTGAAGGCGTCGTCGGCGTCACATTCCTCGGTCACCGCGAACGAAGTGCCGAACTGCACCGCCGAGGCGCCGAGCGCCTGCATGCGGCGGATGTCTTCGTGCGTGCGCAGGCCACCTGCGACGATGACCGGCACCTGCCCGTCGAGGCCGGCCTTGTGCAGCACTTCCAGCGTTTCCGGCACCACGCGTTCGAAATCGAAGCGCGGGTCGCTGGTGTCTTCGACCTTGGCCGCGCCGAGGTGGCCGGCCGCCCAGCCCGGATGTTCGAGCACCACGGCGTCAGGCGCGCGTTGCTTGCGTTCCCACTTGCGCACGATGAGCTGCACGCCGCGCGCGTCGGACAGGATGGGGATGAGCGCCGCCTTCGGGTGTTCGCGCGCCAGCTCGGGCAGATCCAGCGGCAGACCGGCGCCGACGACGATGGCGTCAATGCCGGCCTGCAGCGCGGTCTTCACGTGTTCGGCGTAGGCGCTGACGGCACGCATCACATTCACCGCCAGCATGCCGCGACCGCCAGAAATTTCCTTCGCCGCCGCGATCTCACGTTGCAGGGCTTCGACGTTGGCGGCGTTGATCTGCTGTTTGGCCTCGTCGCCGCGCAGGCCGCGTGTGCGTTCCATCAGGTCCGGGTGATGACGGCGCAGGTCCACCGACGAAATGGTGCCGACACCCCCCTGCTGTGCCACGGTGCCGGCCAGCCGGTGTGCCGACACGCCGACACCCATGCCGCCCTGCACGATGGGCAGCAGCGTGCGTCCGCCCAGTTTCAGCGGCTGCAGGCCGCTGCGCGCGAACTGCTCGGCATGCGGACTGACCGCCGACGTGACGGCGGAAACTTCGGAAGGGGAAAGCATCATGGTGTACGGACCGGCGGAGTGTGGGCGACACCATAGCTGGCCGTACCGGGTGCCGGCTTGAGCAAGGTCAAGCCGGTCACCCGATCACGGCGCTCGCGTCGCGGCCGAGGCTGCGACACGGGGCGCCGGGCGATCAGCGCATGCGACGCTTCGCGGCCAGGCCGATCATGCCGAGGCCGGCCAGCAGCATGGCGTAGGTTTCCGGTTCCGGTACGGCGCTGATCGAGAACATCGAGGTCGTGCCGGACACTTCGTTGGCCACTGCGAGGAAGAGCTTGCCGTCGTACTCGAAGGCGCTCAGGCCCTCCGGCGACAGCGAGTCGGCGTCGACGATGAAGTCGAGGAAGGTGGCGGCGGTCGGATCGGTCACGTCGTAGATCGCGATCACGCTCTGCAGCGAACGTTCGAAGCCGATGAAGGCCAGCGTGCGGTCGCCCACTTCGAGCAGCGTCACGCCTTCCGGCTCGACGCCCTTGTTGTCGCTGCGACCGTCGTCGATCAGCCCCGGGAACTGCGCCAGCAACAGCGCTTCGAGCTGGTTGCCGCTGTCGAACACCATGTTGCCGTTCTCGTCCAGGATGGAGAAGGAGCGGCCGCCGAAGGTGTGGATTTCGTCGTAGTCGCCATCGCCGTCGAGGTCGCCGCCGGAGGTCGTCACCGTCAGGCGGCCCAGGTTGGCATTCTTCTTCAGGTCGGCCGCGTTCGGGAACACGGTCGGATCGAGCACGTAGCTGCCGGAGCCGACGCGGATCTCCTCGTTGAAGGCGCCGGGGATCGCGTCGTCGAGGTTGCGCGAGTCGCCTTCGTTGGCGGTGACGTAGTAGGTCTTGCCGCCGCTGCTGTAGGCGGCGATGGCATCCGGCATGTACATGCCCTTGACCGGCACAGTGCGGTAATTGCCGGTCAGCGCCGTATTGCCCGGGCCGTCGCGGTCCGAGGTGTCGATCGCGTTCTGCGGCAGGCTGAAGTCCTTCAGGCCGAGCGACTTCACGCTGGTGATCGAGTTCGTCGTCAGATCGATCATCGCCACCGCGTTCGCTTCCTGCAGCGTCACCATGGCGCTCTTGCCGTCCTTCGCCACCGCGATGTACTCGGGTTCCCAGTCGAGCGAGGGCTTGCTGCCCGGCGTGACGATGCGGCCGATGCCGCTGCTGCCGTCGTAGGCGCTGAAGCCCAGCGTGGTGACCGCATCGCGCGTGGTGTCGATGATGCTGATCGAGCCGCGTGCCTCCTGCGTGGTGGAGGCGGTCAGCGCCAGCGGTTCGCCTTCGTTGGCGGTCATGATGCGACCGTCGGGCGTGAAGGTGACCATGTCCGGCAGGGCGCCGACCGAGTAGCTGTTGAGCATGCTGCGGCTGGTCGTGTCGAAGGTGAGCACGGTGCCGGCGGCGGTCTTGACCGGTGCCGCGATGGCGAAGGCGGCCACGCCGTTACGGACGGCGACGCTGTTCAGCTCACCCCAGGCGGTGGTGTCGATGTGCTGCACGAAGCTGCCGGTCGCTGCGCTCAGGATGTCGATGCCCTTCAGGCCCGCCACCCACAGTTCGTTGTTGAGGCTGTCGAAGGCGACGATTTCCGAGGTCTGCCCGGCGACGCTGGTGGCGGCGCCGTGGGTGAAGGTCCACAGCTTTTCCCAGCTGACGGCATCGGCTGCCTGGGCGACCGGAACGAACAGCGCGGCGATGGCCGCGGCGGTGATTTTTCTGACCATGACGAACTCCTGTTGTTGTTGGGCGAAACGCGTCTTGCGGACGCGCAATCACAGCAACAGGATGTTTCGACAAGGTTACGCCGCGATGACATGACACAGTTTTGCAATCGGGCGCCGCCCTGCAGGCAGGGTGGCACCCGATCGACTGCCCCGTCGCGGACGCAGCCTGCGCCTACTGGTACTCCGACAGCGGCGGGCAGGTGCACACCAGATTGCGATCACCGGCAACGTTATCGACACGCGCGACCGGCGGCCAGTACTTGTCGCGGTCCACCGATTCGCTCGGGAAGAAGGCGGCGCGCCGGCTGTAGGGGCGCGTCCACTCGTCGGCGATCAGCAGTTCGTGCGTATGCGGCGCGTGCTTCAGCAGATTGTTCTCGCGGTCGGCGCGGCCCGCCTCGATGTCGGCGATCTCGGCGCGGATGGCAATCATCGCGTCACAGAAGCGATCGATCTCGGCGCGGTTCTCGCTCTCGGTCGGTTCTATCATCAGCGTGCCCGGCACCGGGAAGGACACGGTCGGTGCGTGGAAGCCGTAATCCATCAGCCGCTTGGCCACGTCTTCGACCGTCACGCCGCTCGCGTCCTTCAGCGGTCGCAGATCGACGATGCACTCGTGCGCGACGCGGCCGTGCTTGCCGGTATAGAGCACCGGGTAGTGCGGCGCCAGCTTCTGCGCGATGTAGTTGGCATTCAGTATCGCCACCTGGGTCGCGCGCTTCAGGCCGGCTGCGCCCATCAGCGCGATATAGGCCCACACGATGGGCAGGATGCTGGCCGAGCCCCAGGGCGCGGCGGACACGGCACCGATGGTGCCGGCCGGTCCGGCCACCGGATTCACGCCCTGCACCACCGGATGGTCCGGCAGGAAGGGGGCGAGGTGAGGCGCCACGCCGATCGGGCCCATGCCCGGACCGCCGCCGCCGTGCGGGATGCAGAAGGTCTTGTGCAGGTTCAGGTGGCATACGTCGAAGCCGATGTCGCCCGGACGCACCAGGCCCACCATCGCGTTCATGTTGGCGCCATCCATGTAGACCTGGCCGCCGTGCGCGTGGATCAGTGCGCAGATGTCGCGCACGCCTTCCTCGAACACGCCGTGCGTGGACGGGTAGGTCATCATCAGCGCGGCCAGTCGGTCGGCATGCTGTTCCGCCTTGGCCTTCAGGTCGGCGAAGTCGACATTGCCCAGCGCGTCGCAGGCGACGACGACCACTTCCATGCCGGCCAGCACCGCGCTCGCCGGATTGGTGCCGTGCGCGGAGGCCGGAATCAGGCAGACGTTGCGGTGACCTTCGCCACGCGTCTGGTGGTATTTGCGGATCACCAGCAGACCGGCGTACTCGCCCTGAGAGCCGGCGTTCGGCTGGAAGGACATCGCAGCGAAGCCGGTGATTTCGCACAGCCGCTCTTCCAGCTCCTCGAACAGCTGCTGATAGCCCTGTGCCTGTTCCAGCGGCACGAAGGGGTGGAGCGCTGCGAACAGCCGGTAGGTGACCGGCGTCATTTCGGTGGTCGAATTGAGCTTCATCGTGCACGAGCCGAGCGGAATCATCGCCCGGTCGAGCGCGATGTCGCGCGTGGCCAGCCGGCGCATGTAGCGCATCATTTCGGTTTCCGAGTGATAGCGCTGGAAAACCGGGTGCGTCAGGATGGCCGACTCGCGGCGCAGCTCCGCCGGGATGCAGTCGGCGACGCGGCCGTCCATCTCGGCGAGGTCGAGCACGCTGTCGGCGCGCGTCGCGAAGCAGGCCAGCAGGCGCTTCAGTTCGCTGCGGCGCGAGGTTTCGTCGAAGGCGGCCGACAGGTGGTCGGCGTCGATCACGTGCAGGTTGAAACCGGCTTCGCGCGCGCGGGCGGCGATGCGGCGGGCGATGCCCGGCACGCGCACCTGCACGGTGTCGAAGAAGCGCTCATGCACGACGTCGAAGCCCAGTTCGCGCAGGCCCTGCGCGAACAGCACGGCCATCCGGTGCGTGCGTTCGGCAATCGTGCGCAGACCGTTCGGGCCGTGATAGACCGCGTAGAACGACGCGATCACCGCCAGCAGCACCTGCGCCGTGCAGATATTGCTGTTCGCCTTTTCGCGGCGGATGTGCTGTTCGCGCGTCTGCAGCGCCATGCGCAGTGCCGGCCGGCCGTTGGCGTCGGTCGATACGCCGATGATGCGGCCCGGCATCTGCCGCTTGTGCTCGTCGCGGCAGGCGAAGAAGGCGGCGTGCGGGCCGCCGTAGCCCATCGGCACACCGAAGCGCTGAGCGCTGCCGAATACGATGTCGGCGCCGCCGTCACCCATGGCGCCGGGCTCCTTCAGCAGCACCAGCGCCAGCGGGTCGGCCGCCACCGCCGACAGCGCACCAGCGGCGCGCGCCGCCGCGATCACCGGCGAGGGGTCGCGCAGCCGGCCGCTGGAGCCGGGATAGCTCAGCAGCACGCCGAAATACTCGCCGTCGATGCCGGCCCACGGATCGCACTCGACGACCTCGATGCCCAGCGGCGCGGCGCGCGTGCGCACCACCGCCAGCGTCTGCGGATGGGTGTCGGCATCGACGATGAAACGCGGCGTCTTCACCTTCGAAATGCGGTGCGCCATCGTCATCGCCTCGGCGGCGGCGGTGGCTTCGTCGAGCAGCGAGGCGTTGGCCACCGGCAGGCCGGTCAGGTCGATCACCATCTGCTGGAAATTCAGCAGCGCTTCGAGACGTCCCTGCGAAATCTCGGCCTGGTAGGGCGTGTAGGCGGTGTACCAGCCCGGGTTTTCCAGCACGTTGCGCTTGATGACATTGGGCGTGATGGTGTCGTAATAGCCCATGCCGATCAGGCTGGTGTGCAGTTCGTTGCGCGCGAACATGCGGCGCAGCGCGTCGTCGACCACGCGTTCCGAACGCGGCGCCGGCAGGTTCAGCGGCGCGTCGAGCTGGATGTCGGCGGGTATGGTCTGGGCGATCAGTTCGTCCAGGCTGGCGACGTCGAGCGCAGCCAGCATGACGGCGAGGTCGCGTTCGTCGGGGCCGATGTGACGGCGGATGAAGTCGCCGCGGTCTTCCAGCGCTTCGAGGGAGGGACGCTTGTCCATGGTTCAACAGTCCTTTCCGGGCCGCTTCTGGCGGTCCTTTGGTGAAGGTACCGGTCTCGCGTCATGTCGACGTCTGACCGGAGTCGAGGTTCAGCAGAAAAAAGAAGCGTCGCTGTGTGCGGTCGGGCGTCAGCGCCTGTAGCGGTTCGGTACGAAGGGCATGGTGGCGGGTGCGGCCGGCACCTTCTGCCCGCGCGATTCGATGAACAGCGGCGTGCCAGCCAGCTTGGCGGCGCGCTCGATATAGGCCATCGCGATCGGCCGGCCCAGCGTCGGGCTGTGATTGCCGCTGCTGATGACGCCGATCTGGCGGCCGTCGGCATCGACCACCGCAGCGCCTGCGCGCTGCGGCGCGCGGCCTTCCGGCAGCAGGCCGACGCGCACCCGCGCCGGCGGCGCGGCGAATTCGCCGAGGATGACCGCCGCCCCCGGGAAACCGCCGGCGCGTACGCCACCGGCCCGCCGCGCCGGCGCGACCGCCCAGCCTATGGCCGCCGACACCGGCGTCGTCGTCGCGTCGATGTCGTTGCCGTACAGGCACATGCCGGCTTCCAGCCGCAGCGTGTCGCGCGCGCCGAGACCGATCCAGCGCACGTGCGGATGTTCGAGCAGGCGTTCGGCGAAGGCGGGACCGGTTTCGGCCGGCAGCGAAATCTCGAAACCGTCCTCGCCGGTATAGCCGCTGCGGCTGACCCGCGCGCCGTCGTTGAATTCGCGCACGTCGAGGAAGCGCATGCCGGTCAGGTCGCCGTAGGGCTGCAGCACCGCTTCGGCGTCCGGGCCCTGTAGCGCGAGCAGCACACGGTCGTCACGCAGGCGCCAGCTGCAGTCGTTGCCCGGCGGGTGGGCATCGAACTGGGCGAGCACGTCGGCCAGGCGCGAGGCGTTGCAGACCACGTGGAAGGTGTCGCCCATGCGCTGGATCATCAGATCGTCGATCAGCCCGCCGGCGGTGTTCGGCAGCAGCGAGTAGGTCTGACGGCCGTCCGGCAGCGCGACCAGGTCGGCGGTGGTGAGCGATTCCAGCCAGGCGCAGGCGCCGGGGCCGCTGACTTCGATCTGCCCCATGTGGGACACGTCGAACAGGCCTGCGTGGGCGCGCGTATGGAGGTGTTCCTGCAGGATGCCCGGGGCGTACTGGATGGGCATGTCCCAGCCGGCGAAGGCGACCATCTTCGCGCCCGCGGCCAGGTGCAGCGGATGAAACGGGGTGCGGCGCAGGGCCGCGGTGTTCGGGGTGTCCATCATTGGATCCTTTCCTGCCATGCGGTCGGAGGGTGACCGGCGCATGGCGCGTGTCCGGCCCGCCGGGTGGGCGGGCAAGGGCGCGCATGATGCCATGCAACAACAGCGGTCGACGCGTCGACGACACCGATGTTGCGCCTTGACGACGGAAAGTTATTAACTGAACATCTGGTCATTAAAAACTGCATGTCCTGTCTGCCGTGACAGTGAGCCTTTCCGCCCCTGACAGGATGACCGCACGATGAACGCTCCGGTTCGCCGCGGGCGCCCCGCGCTGGTCGATCCGGCCGCGCTGATCCGCTGCGCGCTCGATCTTTTCGTCGAGCACGGCTACGCCGCCACCCGGCTGGAGGACGTGGCGCACGCGGCCGGCGTGTCCAAGGGCACGCTCTACCTCTATTTCGATTCCAAGCAGGCGCTGTTTGCCGCCGTCGTGCGCGAAGGTCTGGTGCCGGCGCTGGCCGAAGGCGAGACGCTGGTGGCCGGCTGGACTGGCAGCGGTCCCGATCTGATGCGCCAGCTGCTGGCCGGCTGGTGGCAGCTGATCGGCGAGACGCCGCTCGGCGGCCTGCCCAAGCTGATGATCGCCGAGGCGCGCAATTTTCCCGACATCGCCGAGCTCTACCACCGCGAAGTGATGCAGCGCGGCTGCGCGCTGGTCGCGCGGGCGATCGACTACGGTCACGCGCGCGGCGAATTCCGCTCGCCCGGCGACGCGCGCACCGTCGATGCGGTGATGGCGCCGCTGCTGCTTTACGTGCTGATGAAACATTCCTTCGGTTCGATTGCCGACGCCTGTCGTGGCGGCTCCGAAGCCGACGACATCCGTTTCCGCATCGAATTCTCCATTCAGGCCCTGCTCCCATGATCAAGCTGTTCGCGTTCTGCTTCGCCGCGCTGCTGCCGGTCCTGCCGGCATCGGCGCAGACGCCGCCCGCCGTCGGCTTCAAGCCGCTGTCCGAAATCGCCATCTATCCGCAGCGCGATGCACCGGCGCAGGCGGTGGCGCTCAACCGCACCCAGCTCGCCGCCGAACTGAGTGCGCGCGTCGCGTCCACGCACGCCGAACCGGGCGAGCACGTGAAGAAGGGGCAGGTGCTGGTTCGCCTCGATGCGCGCGACTATCAGCTCGCGCTGGAGCGTGCGCAGGCGCAGCTCGCCGCGGCGCAGGCGCGGCTGGCGCAGGCCGACGCGCAGCTGCGTCGCACGCGTGCCCTGCGTGACCAGAACTTCGTTTCGCCGGAGGCGCTGACGCAGCGCGAGACCGAAGTCGAGGTGGTCCGCGCCGATGTCGCCGTCGCCGCCAACGCCGTCGATCTGGCGCGGCGCAATGTCGACAAGTGCGTGCTGCGCGCACCCTATGATGCAGTGGTGCGCACGCGCGAGGCTTCGGCCGGCTCGCTGGCCGGCGTCGGTACGCTGCTGATGACGCTGGACGACGCACGCAAGGTGGAGGTGTCGGCGCGCGTGGCGCCGCGCGATCTCGACGCGCTGCGCGCCGCCCGCGAACTCGCCTTCGTGTCGCCGGCCGGCCGCCAGCCGCTGCGCATCGCCCGCGTCTCGCCGGCGATTGACGACGCCACCCGTACGCACGAGGTGCGCGCCGTGTTCACCGGAGAGCGTGCGCCCTCGGGCGCCGAGGGGCGGCTGGTGTGGCAGGACCCGGCGCCGCACGTGCCGGGCGAACTGCTGGTGCGCCGCGGTCCTGCGCTCGGCGTGTTCGTCGTACGCGAAGGCAGCGCCCGCTTCATGCCACTGGACGGCGCGCAGGAGGGCCGCCCGGCGCGTACCGACCTGCCGGCCGACACGCGCATCGCGGTCGACGGCCGCAACAGCCTGGTCGACGGACAGTCGCTGAAATGAAGCACCGCATGCAGTTCTATTCGCGCTTCATCAGCAATCATCCGCTGGCCAACATCACCTTCATTGTGGTGTTGCTGCTCGGCCTGATGGCCTATCTCGGCCTGCCGCGCGAACAGGACCCGGAAATCAACTTCAACTGGGTGCAGATCACCGTCGCGCTGCCCGGTGCTTCGCCCGAGGACGTCGAGAAGCGGGTGCTGCAGCCGCTCGAGGACGCGATCCAGAACGTATCCGACATCCGTTTCATCTCGTCGGCCGCACGCGACGGTCTGGCCGGCATCCTGGTGCGCTTCGACGAAGTGCCGGTCAGCACCTTCGACAAGCGCGTAAACGACCTGCGGCGCGAAATCCAGAACAAGGCACGGGCCGAGCTGCCGGTCGAGGCGAAGGAAGCGCAGATCATCGAAATCACCAGTTCGAACGGCTTTCCGACCGCGCAGATCCTGCTCACCGGCCGCGCCGACGACGAGGTGCTGCGCGCGCTCGGACGGGAAATGAAGACCGACCTCGAGCGCATGAAGGGCGTCGATCGCGTGTTCTCGCTCGGCCTGCACGACCCCGAACTGCGCGTCGAATACTCGGCGCAGGCGGCACAGGCGCGCGGTCTGCTTCCGACCGACATCGCCGACGGCGTCGGCGCCTGGTTCCGCGACGTGTTCGCCGGCCGGCAGCGCGCTGGCGAGCAGGAGTGGCTGGTGCGCGTGGTCGGCCAGGACGCCGATCCCGGCTGGCTGGCCGACGTCGGCGTCGCATCACTGACCCGCCCGGGCAGCATGGTGAAGCTGGACGAGGTGGCGACCGTGGTGCGCGCCCGCGCGCGGCCGACGCAGCAGGTGTCATCCGACGGCCAGCCCGGCGTGCTGTTCTCGCTGGCCAAGAAGCCGGGCGTGAACACGCTGGCGCTGATCGAGCGCGTCAATGAATACGTCGAGCGCAAGAACGCGGTGCTGGCGGCGCAGGGGCTCAAGCTCGAACTGATGGACGACCAGACGGTGCCGACGCGCGAGGCGATTGCCATCATGGAATCGAATGCGCTGGTCGGTCTGATCATGGTCATCCTGCTGTGCTGGGTCTTCCTCGGCTCGCGTATCGCACTGCTGGTCGGCCTCGGCATTCCGTTCTCGCTGGCCGGCACTTTCGCCATCCTGCAGGCGACCGGCTTCACGCTGAACATATCGGTACTGCTGGGCGTGGTGATCGCGCTCGGCATGCTGGTCGACGATGCGGTGGTCATCGTCGAGGCCATCTACTACCGGCTGCAGCGCGGCGCCGCCACGCTCGATGCCGTGGTCGGCGGCGTGCAGGAGGTGTGGGCACCGGTGCTGGCCTCGGTGGCGACGACGATGGCCGCCTTCCTGCCGCTGATGCTGCTGCCAGGCATCGTCGGCAAGTTCATGTTCGTCATCCCCTTCGTCGTCACGCTGGCGCTGGCGATCAGCCTGATCGAGGCTTACTGGATGCTGCCCGCCCACGTGCTGTCGATGGGCAGTAAGGCCGAGCGGCCGTCGCGGCTGCAGGCCACGCGCACCCGCTTCACCCGCGTGCTGCGCCATCGCTACGCCAAGGTGCTGGCGTTCGCGGTACGCCACTGGATCGTGCTGTGCGTAATCGTGCTGTCGCTGGTCGCCGGCGCGGTCGGCGCGATGGCGACCGGTCTGGTGCGCGTGCAGTTCTTCGCCTTCGACCCGATGCGCATCTTCTACGTGAACATCGACATGCCGGCCGGCAGTCCGCTGTCGGCGACGCTGGCGCGGGTGCAGCAGATCGAGGGCGAGGTACGCCGCCATCTGCAGGACGGCGAGGCGCGGCGCGTGGCGGCGCTGGCCGGCGCCAAGTTCACCGACGCCGAGGCGCTGTTCGGCGACGCCTACGGCCAGGTGGTCGTGGCGCTGCTGCCGCGTGCGGACGAGGGGCGCGAGGTCGGTGCCATCGTCGACGGCATGCGCGCAGCAGTCGTCGGGCTGCCCGGCGCCGGCACGATCAGCTTCACCCAGCTGTCCGGCGGGCCGCCGGTGCAGAAGCCGGTCAAGGTGCGGGTGCGCGGCGACGATCTGGTCGAACTGCGCGCTGCCAGCGCCGAGGTCAAACGCATCCTCGGCGCCATTGACGGCACGCGCGACATCGTCGACGACGATATTCCGGGCCGGCCGCAGCTGGCGCTGCAGCTCGACCGCGACGCGCTGCGCGACGCCGGTCTGACCGCCGATCAGGTGGCGCGCGCGGTGCGCTTGCAGGTGGAGGGCGAGATTGTCGCCATCACGCGCGATCAGGGTGCCAAGCTCGAAGTGCGTGTCGCCGCGGCCGGTCACCCGGATGACGACGTGATGCGTGTGCTCGACGCGCCGATCGCGCTGCCCGGCGGTGCAGCCACCACCTTGCGCGCGCTGGTCACCGCCGACACCACGCGTGGGCCGGGCGTGATCAAGCACTACAACCTGCGCCGCACGATCACGGTGGAGGCCGACCTCGACAAGGACAAGCTGAACGCGCTGCAGGTGACCGACGTGCTGAAGGCGGCGTGGGAAGAGGCGCGCACGCGTTTCCCGCGCACCGACCTCGACTTCTCCGGCGAACTGGAAGACGTCGAGGAAAGCCTGCAGGCGATGAAGGTGCTGTTCCTGCTCGGCGTCGGACTGATCTACCTGATTCTCGCGGCGCAGTTCCGCAGCTACTGGCAGCCGCTGATGATTCTGGTCACCGTGCCGCTTGCCTTTACCGGCGTCGCCTTCGGCCTGCTGGTCAGCGGTTCGCCGCTGTCGCTGTACACGCTGTACGGCGTAATCGCGCTGACCGGCATCGTCGTCAATTCGGCCATCGTGCTGATCGACGCCGCCAACGAGCGACTGGCCGCCGGCATGAGCGTGCTGCACGCAGCGATCTACGCCGCCCGCCGCCGCGTCGTGCCCATCATCATCACCACCAGCACCACCGTCGGCGGACTGTTCTCGCTGGCCGCCGGCATCGGCGGCTATTCGCTGCTGTGGGGGCCGGTGGCCGGCGCCATCGTCTGGGGGCTCGGTGTCGCCACCGTGCTCACGCTGTTCGTGATGCCCGCCCTCTACATCGCCTGCATGCGCCCGCGCACTGCACGCACACGACTTCGCTCAAGTTTCTGACGCACTGCATCACGGTACAATCGCCGCTTCTTTCAGGGGACCGAAAAATGGATATCGAACAGGCGCGCTTCAATATGGTGGAACAGCAGATCCGGCCGTGGGACGTGCTGGACCAGGACATCCTCGACCTGCTGTTTGTCGTCAAGCGCGAAACCTTCGTCCCGGCGCCGCTGCGCCAGCTCGCTTTCGCCGACACGGCGATCCCGCTCGGCCACGGCGCCGCAATGCTGGAGCCGAAGATCGAGGCGCGCGTGCTGCAGGAACTGAAGCTGAAGAGCACCGATACCGTGCTCGAAATCGGTACCGGCTCCGGTTACATGGCGGCCCTGCTGGGCGCCCGCGCCAGCCAGGTGACGACGGTCGAGATCGAACCGGCGCTGGCCGAGATGGCTCGCCAGAATCTGGTCGCTGCCGGCGCGCTGAACGTGCGTGTCGAAGTCGGCGATGCCGCCCAGGGCTGGGCCACGCACGCGCCCTACGACGTGATCGTGGTGTCCGGCGGCCTGCCGGTGCTGCCGCAGGAGCTGGTCGCCCAGCTGCGTCCGGGCGGTCGCCTGATCGCCTTCATCGGCGAAGAACCGCTGATGAACTGCGTGCTGGTGAAGCTGAACGCCGACGGCACGCAGTCGCAGGAAGTGCTGTTCGAAACGGTGGTGCCGACGCTGCGCAACGCGCGCGGCGCGCAGCGTTTCGTGTTCTGAGGCGGGCGCGATGCAGCAACTGAGCGTGACCGACCTCGCCGCCTGGCTGGCCGACGAAAGCCGTCCGAAACCGCAACTGCTGGACGTGCGCGAGAAGCATGAGTGGGCCATCTGCCGCATCGAGGGCAGCCAGCTGATGCCGATGAACACGGTGCCGGCGCAGCTGCAGGAACTCGATCCGGAGCGACCTTTGGTGTGCGTCTGTCACCACGGCGGCCGTTCGATGCAGGTCGCCATCTTCCTCGAACGCAATGGCTTCTCGAATGTATTCAACCTCAGCGGCGGCGTGGACGCCTGGGCGCTGCAGGTCGACAACACGATGGCACGGTACTGAGCGATGCGCCTTTCGCGGACGGCTGCACTGATCGCCGGCCTGCTGGCATCGACCGGCACGCTGGCGGCTGAAGACCTGTTGGCCGTTGCGCGAGCGGCGCTGGCCAACGATGCCCAGTTCCAGTCGGCGCGTGCGCAGCGCGAGGCGACTTCGGAAAAGCTGCCGCAGGCGCGCGCCGGACTGCTGCCCAGCCTGACGCTGAACGGTACGACGCAGTGGAACGACGTCGAAATCAGCAAGCCGGTTGATCGCAGCACGCAGTACAACTCGCACAACTTCGGCTTCCAGCTGACCCAGCCGCTGTTCCGCTGGGCCAACTGGGTGCAGTTCGAACAGGGCAAGCTGCAGGTCGCCGCGGCCGACGCGCAGCTCGCGCAGGCGCGGCAGGACACGCTGCTGCGTGCGGCGCAGGCCTATTTCGACCTGCTGTACGCGCAGGACGTGCTCACCTCCATCGTCGCGCAGAAGACAGCCGCCTCCGAGCAGCTCGAACTGGCGCGCAAGAGCTTCGAGGTGGGCACCGTCACCATCACCGACGTGCACGAGGCGCAGTCGCGCTTCGACCTGGCCACTGCGCAGGAAATCGCCGCGCGCAGCGACATCGAGGTGAAGCGGCACGCGCTGGCGGTGATCACCGGCCGCGCACCCGAGGCGCTGCGCGGTCTGCGCAGCGAAGTCGCGTTCACGCTGCCGGAGCCGGCGCGCATGGAGGAGTGGGTCGATCGCGCGCAGACCGAGAGCCTGACGGTGCTGGCGCAGCTGGCGAACCAGGAAATCGCCAACCGCGAAATCGAGCGTCAGCGCGCTGGCCACTACCCGACGGTCGATCTGGTCGCGACCTACGGTCAGAACAAGACGGTCATCACTTTCGCCGGTGCGCCGCTGAACAACGAGAGCACGACCGGTACCGTCGGCGTGCAGGTGTCGGTACCGCTGTTCCAGGGCCTGGGGCAGGAATCGCGCGTGCGCGAATCGGCCCACCTGCTCGACCGCGCCCGCGCCGAAGTCGATTTCGCCCGCCGCAACGCTGCGCAGCAAGCGCGGCAGGCCTGGCTGGGCGTGGCCAACGGCATCGCCCAGACCGCTGCGCTGCGCGCCGCGCAGGTGTCGTCACAGTCCTCGCTCGATGCCAACAAGCTCGGCTACGAGGTCGGCGTGCGCATCAACATCGACGTGCTCAACGCGCAGCAGCAGCTCTACGTCACCCGCCGTGACCTCGCCAAGGCGCGCTATGACACGCTGCTCGCCCAGCTGCGCCTGAAGGCGGCGGCCGGCCAGCTGGCAGAGCCGGAAATCGAGGCGGTCAACGCGCTGCTGGAATAAGGGGCGGCGCTGCAGAGCCGCCGCGACGTCCGTGGGAGCGAGCTTGCTCGCGATGCGGCCCGTGCATCGCCGCGACGCTCTCCCGTTCCAGACGACTCGTCGATGTACCCGGGCCCCGAATCAACCCAGCGCCGCAATCACCTCCGGCGGCGCCTGTACCAGCTCGATCAGCACACCTTCGCCGCACAGCGGGAAATCCTCGTTGCCCTTGGGGTGGATGAACACGATGTCGTGCCCGGCCGCGCCGCGGCGGATGCCGCCCGGCGTGAAGCGCATGCCCTGGGCGGTGAGCCATTCGACCGCAGTCGGCAGGTCGTCCACCCACAGGCCGATGTGGTTCAGCGGCGGCTCGTCGACGCGCGGCTTCTTCGCGGGATCGAGCGGCTGCATCAGATCGACCTCGACCCGGTGCGGGCCGCTGCCCAGCACCGCGATGTCCTCGACCACGTTCTCGCGCTCCGACGTGAAGTCGCCTTCGAGGCCGAGGCCGAACAGCTCAACCCACAGGCGGCGCAGCTTCATGCGGTCGGGGCCGCCGATGGCGATCTGCTGCAGGCCGAGGATGCGGAAGGGACGGCTCATGTGTTCACTCCTGTGTTGCGTCGGTAGGACCAGATCATCATCGCGATACCGGCGAGGATCATCGGCATGCTCAGCCACTGGCCCATCGACAGCCCGCCGGCCAGCAGGCCGAGGAAATCGTCCGGCTCGCGGCCGAATTCGGCGAGGAAGCGGAAGCCGCCATAGCCGATCAGGAACATCGCGCTGACCGCCGCCATCGGGCGCGGCCGGCGCGAGAACCACCACAGCAGCACGAACAGCCCCAGCCCCTCGCCGGCGAACTGGTAGAGCTGCGACGGGTGGCGCGGCAGCATGTCCACGGTCGGGAAGATCATCGCCCACGGCACGTCGGTGACGCGGCCCACCAGTTCGGCATTAAGGAAGTTGCCGATGCGCCCGGCCGCCAGACCCAGCGGCACCAGCGGCGCGATGAAGTCGGTGAGCTGGAAGAAGCGCCAGTCGGCGCGCCGCGCGAACAGCGCGACGGCCACCAGCACGCCGAGAAAGCCGCCGTGAAAGCTCATGCCGCCCGACCAGATGGCCGGGATTTCGGTCCAGTGTTCGAGGTAGTAGGCCGGCTTGTAGAAGAGCACATAGCCCAGCCGCCCGCCCAGCACCACGCCCAGCACGCCGTAGAACAGCAGGTCGTCGATCTGCTTCGCATCCAGCGATGGCGCACCGGCGGCCGCCAGCCGCTTCGCATGTACGCGGCCGAGCAGCATGAAGGCGACGAAGGCGACCAGATACATCAGCCCGTACCAGCGCACGGCCAGCGGGCCGATCTCGAAGGCGATCGGGGAAATGGTGGGGTGGATCAGGTAGTCGTGGAGGGGCACGGGAGAGGAGTGGTGGGTACGCAGTCCGACAGTTTAGCTTTGCCGTCGGCCGGCGAACTACTTGAGCCAGCCCTTGCGCCGGAAGTACCAGAACGGCAGCGCTACGCTCAGCGCCATCAGACCGAGCGAGAACGGGTAGCCCCAGCGCCAGCCCAGTTCGGGCATGTGGGCGAAGTTCATGCCGTAGACGCTGGCGATCAGCGTCGGCGGCAGCATGGCGACCGATGCGACCGAGAAGATCTTCACCACCTTGCTCTGGTTCAGGTTGATGAAGCCGATGATGGCGTCCATCAGGAAGTTGATCTTGTCGAAAATGAAGGCGGTATGGCCGTCCAGCGATTCGATGTCGCGCAGGATCTGCTTCACCTTGTCGGTCTGTGCCTTGCCCAGCCGGTGCTCGCGCATCAGCCAGGACAGCGCGCGACGCGTGTCCATCAGATTGCGCCGGATGGTGCCGTTCAGGTCCTCGTTGCGGGCGATGCGGGTGATGCTGTCGGCCGCTGCGTCGTCCGAACCGCGCTGTTCGCCGAGCACGCTGGCGCTGACCGATTCCAGTTCGGTGTAGATGTGTTCCAGCGCGTCGGCGGACTGTTCGACGTCCAGCGCGAACAGTTCGATCAGGATGTCGGTCGGCTGCGCAAGCTTGCCGGGCTGAGCGCGGTTGCGCATGCGCAGCAGGCGCATGATGGGCAGTTCGTCGTCGTGCAGGCTGATCAGTATGTGCGGGCCGATCACGAAGCGCAGCGCCTCGGTCACGTACTCGTGACCGCGCCCGATCAGGAAATCGGCGCGCAGGTTCAGATTGCCCTGTGCATCGACGAATACCCGCGCGCTGGCCTCGATGTCGGCATCGTCATCGGGCGCTTCGACGTCGATGCGGAAGCGCTGGCGCAGCCAGGCCTTCTCGTCGCCATCGAGATCGAGCGCGTCGATCCAGGCGATGTCCTGATCGGGCACCGTGTCGTGGTGTTCTTCGGCCGTGCGGGTCAGTCGGCCGTCCTGCAGCGTGTAGACGTGAATCATTGGCAGATGTACGGACGCGGCGGTTCAAGGCAGGAAGGCCGGCGACAGCAGGCGCAGGCCGATCGATATCCAGCGCTCTCCCTCGGGATTGTTCCAGCGATTGCCGTGGGTGGCATCCAGTTGTACCCGATTCGGTATCAGCCACAGACGCAGCCCGAGTTGATAGTAGCGGTCGTTGCTGCCTTCGCCGTAACTTTCGCCGATCAGCCAGAGGCGGTCGCTGACCTGTACTTCCCCGCCTATGCCCCAGGTGGCACGGCTGCGCCGGCTCGTACCGTCGTGCAGCCAGCCGGCATTCAGGTGCAGCAGACGCGTGCCGTCGGCGAAAGCAAAGGTCGCGGGAACATAGGCGAAGGCGTCATCTCCGCCCGTAGGGCGCAGATTGCCGCCCGCCACCAGACCCAGCCCCCAGCCATCGTTGGCGAGCGTGCGCAGCAGGGTTTTGCCCTGCACGACGCGGTCGCTGGTCGCATGCGCTGCGCCGTCACCACCGGTGCGGGCGCCGCCCAGGATCAGCTCGAAATTGCTGCCGATGGCGCACGACGGCAGCAGCCAGTACTCCGCTGCGCTTGAAGTCCGCTGGGTCCACGTTTCCAGCTGGCAGCTGCGCGGATCAACGATGCGCGCATCGTCGGTCACCATCGGCCGAGCGGCGTGCGTCGTCGGGGCCAGCACGACGGAGGGAAGGATCAGTGCGGCGATTCGGGTGGCTCGGAGCATGGCGAGAGAGGCAGGGTCTGAAGTGATCGGGCGACATGTTGCCAGGGCACCACGAACGTCACGTGACGTGCCGGGCATGCGATGTCAGTTCCGCGCCCCGAACAGCGCCGTGCCGACACGCACGATGGTGGCACCTTCGGCGATCGCCGCTTCAAGATCCTGTGACATGCCCATCGACAACGTGTCGAGATGGTGACCGCGCGCGTTCAGATCGTCCTTCAACTGCCGTAAATGAGCGAAACGGCGACGCTGGAGGGCGACATCATCGGTCGGTTCGGGAATGGCCATCAGGCCGCGCAGTGCGAGTCGCGGCAGCGCCGCGATGGCGTCGGCCAGCGCCGCGACCTGGTCCGGTGCGACACCGCTCTTCGACGCTTCACCGCTGACGTTGACCTGCAGGCACACATTCAGTGGCGGCCGATGCGGGTCGCGCTGTTCGGACAGTCGCGCGGCGATCTTCTCGCGGTCGATCGAATGCACCCAGTCGAACCAGGTCGCGACCTGGCGCGTCTTGTTGCTCTGCAGCGGTCCGATGAAATGCCAGTCGAGCGTGATGCCGGCTTCACCGAGGCGCTGCGCCTTGTCGCAGCCTTCCTGCACATAGTTCTCGCCGAAGGCGGTCTGACCGGCGGCATGCGCGGCGATGATGTCCGCATCCGGCTTGGTCTTGCTCACCGCCAGCAGAAGAATGTCTGCGGGGTCGCGGCCGCAGGCGCGGGCGGCGTCGGCGATGCGGTGGCGAATTGCTTGCAGGTTGTCTGAAATGCTCATCATAATGCCCTGAATTTCTTCGAATTATATTCGGCACAACACCCCATTTATTGCCCGAGGCCCGTCATGGACATCACCGAACTGCTCGCGTTTTCCGTCAAGAACAAGGCGTCCGATCTGCACCTCTCGGCCGGTCTGCCGCCGATGATCCGCGTGCATGGCGATGTGCGCCGGATCAATCTGCCGCCGATGGAGCACAAGGATGTGCACGGCATGATCTACGACATCATGAACGACACCCAGCGCAAGGTGTACGAAGAGCACCTTGAAGCCGACTTCTCGTTCGCGGTGCCCAATCTGGCGCGTTTCCGGGTCAATGCCTTCGTGCAGAACCGTGGTGCGGGCGCCGTGTTCCGGACCATTCCGTCCAAGGTGCTGACGCTGGAGGACCTGAAGGCGCCGAAGATTTTCCAGGACATCGCCAACACGCCGCGCGGCATCGTGCTGGTGACCGGCCCGACCGGCTCCGGCAAGTCGACCACGCTGGCGGCCATGGTCGATTACATCAACGAAAACGAGTACGGCCACATCCTGACCGTCGAGGACCCGATCGAATTCGTGCATGAATCGAAGCGCTGCCTGATCAACCAGCGCGAAGTGGGGCCGCACACGCTGAGCTTCTCGAATGCGCTGCGCTCGGCGCTGCGGGAAGATCCGGACGTGATCCTGGTCGGTGAAATGCGCGATCTCGAAACGATACGGCTGGCGCTGACTGCGGCCGAAACCGGTCACCTGGTGTTCGGCACGCTGCACACCTCCAGCGCTGCGAAAACCATCGACCGTATCGTCGACGTGTTCCCGGCCGAGGAAAAGGAAATGGTGCGGGCCATGCTCTCCGAATCGCTGCGCGCGGTCATTTCGCAGACCCTGCTGAAGACCAAGGACGGCACCGGGCGGGTCGCCGCGCACGAAATCATGGTCGGCTCGCCGGCCATCCGCAACCTGATCCGCGAGAACAAGATCGCACAGATGTATTCGGCCATCCAGACCGGTCAGAGCATGGGCATGCAGACGCTGGACCAGAACCTGCAGGAACTGGTGCGCCGCAACGTCATTTCGCCGGCCGAAGCGCGCACCCGTGCGCAAAACAAGGACATGTTCGCCGGCTGAGTGCCGCGCCTGCCGCTACACTGACAACGACAACCGCCGCGGAGAGCGCAGATGGAAAGAGATCAGGCCCTCAAATTCATGTACGACCTGCTGCGCCTGATGGTGACCAAGCGCGGTTCCGACCTGTTCGTGACCGCCGGTTTTCCGCCGGCGATCAAGGTGGACGGCCGCATCGTGCCGCAGTCCAACCAGTCACTGACGCCGCAGCACACGGCTGAACTGGCGCGCGCCATCATGAACGACCGGCAGGCGGCCGAATTCGAGGCGACCAAGGAGTGCAATTTCGCGATCTCGCCGGCCGGCATCGGCCGCTTCCGCGTCAATGCCTTCGTGCAGCAGGGCAAGATAGGCTGCGTGCTGCGCACCATCAACGCCAAGATTCCGACGCTGGACGAACTGGGCCTGCCGCCGGTGCTGAAGGACGTGGCGATGACCAAGCGCGGTCTGGTCATCTTCGTCGGCGGTACCGGCACCGGCAAGACCACTTCGCTGGCCGCGCTGGTCGACTGGCGCAATACCAACAGCTACGGTCACATCATCACGATCGAGGACCCGATCGAGTACGTGCACGACCACAAGAACTGCGTGGTGACGCAGCGCGAGATCGGACTCGATACCGCTGACTGGGAAATCGCGCTGAAGAACACGCTGCGGCAGGCGCCGGACGTCATCCTGATGGGCGAAATCCGCGACCGCGAAACGATGGAGCACGCGATCCAGTTCGCCGAGACCGGCCACCTGTGCCTGGCTACGCTGCACGCCAACAGCTCCAATCAGGCGATCGACCGCATCATCAACTTCTTCCCGGAAAACAAGCGCGAACAGCTGCTGATGGACCTGTCGCTAAATCTGCGGGCGATGATCTCCCAGCGTCTGGTGCCGCTGAAGGAAGGCAAGGGCCGGGCGGCGGCGATCGAGGTGATGCTGAATTCGCCGCTGATTGCCGATCACATCTTCAAGGGCAATGTCGGCGAGATCAAGGACGTGATGAAGCGCTCGCGCGAGCTGGGCATGCAGACCTTCGACCAGGCGCTGTTCGACCTCTACGAAGCCGGCCGCATCAACTACGAGGACGCGCTGCGCAATGCCGATTCGGTCAACGATCTGCGCCTGCAGATCAAGCTGAACAGCAAGGAAGCGCAGGACCGCAACCTGAACGTGACCTCGGGACTCGATCTGGTCTGAGCGGGCGTCGGCGCCGCGGCGGGTTCAAGTGGTCGCGGTCAGCAGACCGCGACCACGACCGCGAGTCGCCTGCCGGTTCAGCGCACCACCAGCACCGCACACGGTGCGTGGTGCAGCACGTTGCTGCTGACCGATCCCATCACGATGCGCTTGGCCAGACTCAGGCCACGCGTACCGAGGATGATCAGTTCGGCGTTCTCCTCTTCCGCGATATCGACCAGGACGTCGGCCGGTTCGCCCATCGCCAGCCGGGTGCGTGCGGTCACGCCGCGGGCCGCCAGTTCGGCCGCCACCTTGTCGAGCGCCGCGCGCGCGTGGTCGATCTCGGCCTGGTCCACTTCCACCGCGGTGCCGCGTATGCCCAGCGCGGGGCCGCGTACCACCGACACGATGACGGCATCGAGCGGACCGTTCAGGATCTGCAGCTGATCGATCGCCTTGTGCGCGTGTTTCGAACCGTCGTAGGCCACCACCACTTTCATTGTTCTCTCCCGATAGGTGACGCACGTCGGTGCGCCGGGCTGTGCATTATTCGGGGCGGCCACGGCGAGCGGCAATTCTCAGGAGGGAGTAATCCCTAATGGGTAGGCGTGGCGGGCCGGCGGTTCAGCAGCCGCACTGGCGGATCACCGGTCGCACCGCCAGCAGTTCCAGCGTCTCGTCGATGCTCAGTCCGGATTCGAGCAGCGCGGCGCCGTCGAAACACCAGGACAGGTCGGTGTTCGGTTCCAGCACGGCCAGGCCGGTCGTGCTGTCGAACACCTCGTGCTGCCAGAAGTTGTGTTCGCTGCGGCTCCGTACCTGGTAGCGCTTGTCGCTCATGCGTGCATGCTCCGGTAGCGCAGCCAGGCGAGCCAGCCGACGAAGACGAAAGTGGCCATGCCGGCGGCCAGATGGAGCGGTTCGCCCCACAGCACCGGCACCACCAGGCCGGCGGCCATCGCATTGGTCAGCGACTGCGCGAAACCCTGGCAGGACGACACCATGCCGCGCGCCCGCGGGAACAGCTCCAGCGCCAGCAGCGACAGTATCGGCATGGCCAGCGCCTGGCCGATGTTGTACAGCGCGATCGGCAGTACCGCCCAGGGCAGGCTGGCCGGCGTGAGCACGTTCAGTAGCACGTTGCCGAAGGCGGCCGTCAGCATGATGGTGTAGGCCAGCTTGAGCTGCAGCTGCGGCGCCATCTTGCCGGCCAGCCGGCGGCCCAGCCAGGAGCCGGTCATCATGCCGGCCACGGTCGGGCCGAACAGCCAGGCGAAACCCTGCGGTGACACGCCCAGGTGCTCCATCAGGAACACCGGCGCCGACATCACGTAAAGGAAGAAACCGGCGAAATTCATCGATACCGCGATCACCAGCGCCAGCAGGGCCGGGCGGGCGAACATGTGGGCGTAGTCGCGCGCCAGCTTGACCGGATGCAGGCTGCGCCGGTGATCCGGGTCCAGCGTTTCCGGCAGGCGCAGCAGGCAGAGCAGCCACATCAGCGCCGAATAGGCGGCGAGGAACCAGAACACCGCGCGCCAGCCGAACAGACCGAACACCCAGCCGCCGATGATGGGGGCGGCGGCCGGCGCCAGCGCGAACAGCAGCTGTATCGTGCTCATCAGGCGCTGCGCCTCGGCGCCTTCGAACAGATCGCGCACTACGGCGCGGCCAACCACCATGCCGGCGCCGGCGCACATGCCCTGCAGCGCACGGGCGATCCACAGGTGCTCGATCTGCGTGGCCAGCGCGCAGCCGACCGAGGTCAGGAAGAACATGACCAGCGACCACAGCACGACGCGCCGCCGGCCCAGCGCGTCGGCGACGGCGCCGTGCCACAGCGTCATCAACGCGAAGAAGCCGAGATAGATCGTCAGCGATTGCTGAACTTCCAGCTTTGTCGCGCCCAGATCGGCGCCGATCGCCGGAAAAGCCGGCAGGTAGGTGTCGATCGCGAACGGACCGATGGCCGACAGGCCCGCCAGCAGGAAGGCCAGGCTGCGCGGTGAGCGGCTCACTGGGCGGGCGCGGCCGCGGGCGGCGGCGCGACGGCCGGTACCGCCGGCAGTGCTTCGAGGGCGCGCTTTTCGGCGTCCGGCACATCGACCACGCGCACGTCGCTGACGTAATACTGCGTCTCGCCGAAGCAGGAGGTCGGCACGCCGATGTGCTGCGCGTAGTGCAGCGACACGCGCTGCCCCATGCTCTGGTTCAGCTTCTGCGCCACCTTCTCGTCACGCACCGAAAACTCGAACTTCTCGGTCAGCGTGCCGGGCATGGTCACCATCGCCAGTTCGCCTTCCCAGGTCTTGCAGAACCAGCCCTTGTTGCTGAACTTCTGCACGTAGCCGGCACGTTCGCCGGTGGAATAGCTCCAGTTCAGCACCAGCCAGGTGTAGCCACCGAACAGCGCCAGCAGCAGGGCGAGGACGGAAAAGATGCGCATGCCGTTCTCCGGGAAAGGGGCGGGTGAAATTACAGACCGAGTCGCTGCCAGATGGTCGAGGTCAGCCCCGCCTGGTTCAGCGTGTAGAAATGCAGGCCCGGGGCGCCACCGGCCAGCAGTCGCTCGCACAACGTGGTCACGACGTCCAGGCCATAGGCCTTGACCGAGGCGGCGTCGTCGCCGAAGCCTTCGAACTTGCGCTGCATCCAGCGCGGGATTTCGGCGCCGCAGGCTTCCGAGAAGCGCGCGATCTTCGAGAAGTTGGCGATCGGCATGATGCCCGGGTAGATCGGCGCCTCGACGCCCATCGCGCGCGCGTCGTCGACGAAGGCGAAGTAGGCGTCGGTGTTGTAAAAGTACTGGGTGATGGCCGAGTCGGCGCCCGCCTTCATCTTGCGCACGAAGTTCTGCAGGTCCTTGGCGGCGTTGCGCGCTTGCGGATGCACTTCCGGGTAGGCGGCCACTTCGATGTGGAACCAGTCGCCGGTCTCCTGTCGGACAAACTCCACCAGTTCGTTGGCGTAGCGGAAATCGCCCGGGTCGACCACGCCCGAGGGCAGGTCACCGCGCAGCGCGACCATGTGGTGGATGCCTTCCTCCTTGTAGCGCTCCAGCGTCTGCCGCAGGTTGTCGCGGGTCGAACCGATGCAGGACAGGTGCGGTGCCGCGTTCAGGCCTTCGGCCTTCATTTCGAGCACGGTTTCGAGTGTCCGATCACGCGTGGTGCCGCCGGCGCCGTAGGTGACCGAGAAGAAGGACGGGTTGAGCTGGCGCAGCTGACGGCGGGTGGCGCGCAGCTTTTCGGCCCCCTCTTCGGTGGCCGGCGGGAAGAATTCGACGCTGCAGATGCGCGTGGGGTTGTCAGTCATGGTGGTCGGTCGCGTCGCGCCGGGCCGCGTACAGGAAGAATTCGCGGTTGCCGTCGCCGCCCTTGATCGGGCTGTCGAAGTAATCCAGTGCGTTGAGACCGTTCGCTTCGGCAAACGTCCGCATGCGCACCTCCAGGGCCGGGTATTGTGCCGCATCACGCACGATGCCGCCTTTCCCCAGTGCATCCGGGCCCAGTTCGAACTGCGGCTTCACCAGCGTGAGCACGCGTCCGCCCGGGGCCAGCAGCGCCGGCCACTGCGGCAGCAGCAGCGTCAGCGAAATGAAGCTGGCGTCGCACACCAGCAGGTCGAAGCCGCCGGCCGCCATATGTATACCCAGCGTGGCGGCGTCCAGCGTGCGCGCATTCAGGTGTTCGATGCAGACGATGCGCGGGTCGCCGCGCAGCCGCGGGTCGAGCTGGCCGTGGCCGACCTCGACGCCCACCACGCGTGCGGCGCCACGCTGGATCAGGCAGTCGGTGAAGCCGCCGGTGCTCTGGCCGACGTCGAGGCAGCTCAGGCCGGCGACGTCCAGCCCGACGCGGTCGAGCGCCCCGGCCAGCTTCAGCCCGCCGCGCGACACATAGCGGTCGTCGTCCGACACCTCGACCTGCAGCTCGGCACCGTCCGGGATGTCCTGGGCCGGCTTGGTCACCACCGTCCAGCCAGCGCCAACGGCGACGCGAACCCGCCCCGCCGCGATCAGCGCCTGGGCGACGGTGCGGGAACGGGCGAGGCTGCGGGCAACGAGTGTCTGGTCGGCTCTCATGGGTGTTCGGCAGGGGCGGAGCGCGGATGAGAACCGAGAACGGCGGGCGCTGCAAGCTCGGCGGGGCATTTTGTCGGAGCGGGATTTTGTGGGAGGGGTCTTCTGACCCCGACAGCGGCGGAGAGTGGCGCGTGGCGCTCGATGGGGCACTGTGGGAGCGAGCTTGCTCGCGATTGGGACCTCGATCGAAGCCAGCGGCCCACGACGGCTGCGTCGCGGCCAAGGCCGCTCCCACAGGGGCCGCACCCGATCCGGGGTCGGAGCCAGGATTTTGTGGGAGGGGTCTTCTGACCCCGACAGCAGCGGAGGGCTGTGCGCGGCGTCAGATGGGGCGCCGTGGGAGCGAGCTTGCTCGCGATTGCGGCCTTGATCGAAGCCAGCGGCCCACACGTCACCGCCCGGTCACACCTCGACCGGATCCACATCGACGTGCCAGCGCAGGCCGCGGGCGACGCGCAGGCGGTAGAGGTTGGCGACCCAGGGCAGCAGCAGCGTACGCAGAGCCGGACGGCTGCGCGATTCGACCACCAGCTGGGCGCGTTCGCGGTTGGCGCGGCGCACCATGCGCATCGGTACGACGTCGTAGATCTGCACGCCATCGACAGCCAGTGCCAGCGCGGCGCGGCGCGCCGCTTCGAGGAAGTCGAGTGCGGCCTGCAGTTCCGGCGCGTCGGCGCTCAGCATGAGCTGGAAGCCGTGCGGCGGCAGGCCGAGCGCGGCGCGTTCCGCCAGCTGGCTGCGCGCGAAGCCGTCGAAATCGTGGGCCTTCAGCGCGGCGAACAAGGGGTGTTCGGGCTGCGCGGTCTGGATAAGCACCTCGCCGGCGGTGTCGGCCCGACCGGCCCGGCCGCCGACCTGCATCAGCTGGGCGAACAGCCGCTCCTGCGCGCGGAAGTCGGCGGCGTGCAGCGAGGCGTCGGCGCCGATCACGCCGACCAGCGTGATGCCGGGAAAGTCGTGGCCCTTGGCCAGCAACTGGGTGCCGACCACCAGATCGACCTCGCCGCGGCGGATCAGGTCCAGCTGTTCCTGCCAGTGCTCGCGGCCGCGTACGTTATCGCGGTCTATGCGCAGCAGGCGTGCGGTCGGGAAGCGGCTGGCCAGCGTTTCCTCCAGCCGCTGGGTGCCGCGGCCATAGCCCTGGATGTCCTGGTTGCCGCATTTCGGGCAGGCGTGCGGCACCGGGCCTTCGGCGCCGCAGTGGTGGCAGCGTAGCCGGCGGTCGGCGGCGTGCAGCACCAGGTTGGCGGTGCACTGGGTGCAGCCGGCGGCCCAGCCGCAGGCCGGGCAGCTCAGCACCGGTGCGTAGCCGCGGCGGTTGATGAACAGCAGTGTCTGTTCGCCACGCCCCAGCCGGCTTTCGATGGCGCGCAGCATGGGCTGGCTCAAGCCGTCGGTGGCGCGGAAAACCCGTGTGTCGACCAGATGCACCTCCGGCAGGCGGGCGCTGCCGGCGCGCGTGGTCAGCCTGAGCCAGCGGTAGCGGCCGTCGATTGCGTGGCGCAGCGTTTCCAGCGACGGCGTGGCGCTGCCCAGCACGATGGGTACGTCTTCGTTGCGCGCGCGCCAGATGGCGACATCGCGCGCCGAATAGCGCACGCCCTCGGTCTGGCGGAAGGAGGGGTCGTGTTCCTCGTCGAGCACGATGCAGCCCAGTCGCGGCAGTGGCGCGAACACTGCCAGCCGGGTGCCGAGCAGGATGTCCGCCTCGCCGGACTGCGCTGCCGCCCAAGCCATCGCGCGGGCGCCGTCGCTCATTTCGCTGTGCATCACGTGCAGGCAGGCGCGCGGGAAGCGGGCGGCCACCCGCGCCTGCAACTGCGGTGTCAGCGCGATTTCCGGCACCAGCAGCAGGCACTGCCGGCCGGCGGCGATCTGATCCTCGATCAGTCGCAGATAGACCTCGGTCTTGCCGCTGCCGGTCACGCCGTGCAGCAGGCTGGCAGCGTAGCCCGCGGTCGATTGCAGTGCGGCCAGGGCCGCCGCCTGGTCGGCGCTCAGTACATGTGCGGCCTCGGCTGGCGCCTGCGGCAGGGCCGGCTCTATCAGCCCGTCGGCCAGCAGGCGTTCGAGTGCGACGGCGGCGCGCGATGACAGCGCGCGCAGTTCCGCCTCGTTCAGGTCACCGGCCTCGATCAGCGCGGTGATCAGCTTGCGCCGGACGTCGCGCGCCGGCAGCGTATCGAGGGCGGCGCTGCCGGCCGGGGTGGCGCGGAAGCGCCGGTTGGCCCGTTCGGCGCGGGTGGCACTGATGGCCGGTGGCGCCGCCATCGCCGCGACTTCGCCTATCGGCTGCTGGTAATAATGGGCGACGAACTCGACCAGCGCCCGCCAGCTGGCCGGCAGCGGTGGGCTGGCACGGTCGATGTCGAGCAGCGGCTTGATGCGTGCGGCGTCGACCTCGCCCGCTTCGCGCCAGCTCCAGGCGATGCCCCACAGCTCGCTGCGGCCGAAGGGCACGCGCACGCGCTGTCCGGGTTCGGCATCGGGGAAGGCCGAAGCGTCATAGTCGAACAGCGTGGGAATCGGTCGCGAAAGCGCGACCTGCAACAGATGCGACGGCAGAATTGCTGCGGTGCTTTCCAAGCGCTGATGCGGGCTTTTAATGGATTCAGTGACTTGCGGCATGTCGTTCAACAAGACTGGGTGCTTGTGTCCGCAACGCACTCATCCGGCAAGGTTTTGAGTGCCACAAAAGCTGTGGATAACTTTGTGGGAAACTTCGTGTCCGTCCGTCACGAACCTGACATCAACGGCCACCAAATTTTCCGCCAGGCGTCAAGAAAAAAATACTTCCTTGCTTATCAGTGACTTGCGCGGAGGGCTCTTGTAGTGGACCAGCCCTTCGGCTTGTAGTCGGCCTGAGCGGCCGACTGTGCATAAGTCAACCCCTTGCAGTGGCCGAACTGTGCGGAAAAAGCCGGCGGAACGTGCCGGCTGCCCGGTTCAGCCTGCCCGCAGGGCACGGCTGTGGCTGTGAACTTCCTCCACCAGTGCGGCGACGTGCTCCGGCGGCGTGTGCTGCGAAATGCCGTGGCCGAGGTTGAACACGTGGCCCGGGTGATTGCCGTAGCTGTCGAGAATGCGACGTGCCTCGCGACGGATGCCTTCCGGGTGGGCGAACAGTGCGGTCGGGTCGAAGTTGCCTTGCAGCGCCACCTTGTCGCCGACCCGCTGGCGGGCCAGTCCGATGTCGGTGGTCCAGTCCAGCCCGAGCGCGTCGGCGCCGGCTTCGGCCTGCGCCTCCAGCCACTGACCGCCGCCCTTGGTGAACATGATGACCGGCACGCGCTGGCCGTCCTTCTCCCGCTTCAGGCCGGCGATGATGCGCTGCATATAGGCCAGTGAGAACTCGCGGTAGCCGTGCGCCGACAGTGCGCCACCCCAGGAATCGAAAATCATCACCGCCTGCGCGCCGGCTTCGATCTGTGCGTTCAGGTAGTCGGTCACCGCTTTCGAGGTCACCGACAGCATGTGGTGCAGCAGTTCCGGGCGGTCCAGCATCAGCGTCTTCAGGTGCCGGTAGTCGTCCGAGGCGCCGCCTTCGACCATGTAGCAGGCCAGCGTCCACGGGCTGCCGGAGAAGCCGATCAGCGGCACCCGACCGTCCAGCGCGCGGCGAATTTCACTCACCGCGTCAATGACATAGCCCAACTCGGTCGTGGGGTCGGGCGCGGCCAAGGCACGTATCGCCTCTTCCGAACGCAGCGGGCGCTCGAACTTCGGGCCCTCGCCTTCGGCGAAATACAGGCCCAGGCCCATCGCGTCAGGCACCGTCAGGATGTCGGAAAACAGGATGGCGGCGTCGAGCGGGAAGCGCTCCAGCGGTTGCAGCGTCACTTCGCAGGCCATGGCCGGCGACTTGCACAGCTGCAGGAAGCTGCCGGCGCGGCGGCGCGTCGCGCAGTACTCCGGCAGGTAGCGGCCGGCCTGGCGCATCAGCCAGATCGGCGTGTAGTCGGTGGGCTGGCGCAGCAGCGCGCGCAGGAAGGTGTCGTTGCGGAGTACGGACATGGGAAATCCTTGAAGTGCAGGGCGCAAGGATAGCCGATGCGCTCGCCTGCCTGCCCGGGCAGGCGACGATCGGGCCTATTTGCGCCAGAAACCCGGGGTGAAGATGACCAGCACGGCGAACACCTCCAGCCGGCCGAGCAGCATGGCGAAGCTGCAGATCCAGGTCTGCAGGCCGCTCAGTCCCTGGTAATTGCCGGCCGGTCCGACCTCGCCAAGGCCAGGGCCGATGTTGTTGATGCAGGCGATCACGGCGGTGAAGGCCGTGATGAAATCGAGACCGGTCAGCAGCAGCGCGAAAACCATCAGCGCGGCGCTCATGAAGTACAGGAAGATGAATCCCAGCACGGACTGGGCGACGTGCTCGGACACGGCGGTGCGACCGATCATCAGCGGGCGTACCGCCGCCGGGTGGATCAGTTTCAGGATTTCGCGCTGGCTTTGACCGAACAGCACCAGCGTGCGCACCATCTTGATGCCGCCACCGGTGGAGCCGGCACAGGGGATGAGGCCGCCCAGAAAGAGCATGAGCAGCGGCGCGAAGATCGGCCACTGCGCGAAATCGGTGCTGGCATAGCCGCTGCCGGTGCCCAGCGATACCAGATTGAACATGACCATGCGTGCCGAGGTTCCCACGTCGTCGTACACGCCCTCGGCGAGCAGGAAGATCGTGAGCCCGACAAAGGCGAGCAGCATGATCGTGAGGTAGGCGCGCGCTTCGGCGTCGCGCACATAGGGACCGATGGACAGCCGCCTGACGGCCAGAAAATGGGTGGCGAAATTGATGCCGGCCAGCAGCATGAAGAAGCTCAGCACGAGCTCGATCAGGACCGAATCGAAGGCCCCGACACTGGCGTCCCGCGTCGAGAAGCCGCCCAGACCCATCGCCGAGAAGGAATGGCAGACGGCGTCGAACCAGTCCATGCCAGCCAGACGCAGCGACAGCAGGCACACGGCGGTCATGCCGACATAGACGAGATAGAGCGCCTTGGCGGTATCGGTGATGCGCGCGGTGAGCTTGCTGTCCTTCATCGGTCCCGGCGTTTCGGCCTTGTACAGCTGCATGCCGCCGACGCCCAGCAGCGGCAGGATGGCGACAGCGAACACGATGATGCCCATCCCGCCTATCCAGTTCAGCAGGTGGCGCCACAGATTGATCGACTGCGGCGCATGGTCCAGCCCGGTCATGACCGTGGCGCCGGTCGTGGTCAGGCCCGACATCGTTTCGAAGAACGCGTCGGTAAAGCTCATCGTGTCGTAGGACAGCATGAGCGGCACCGCGGCGATGGTCGACATCAGCACCCACGACAGCGTGACCAGCAGGAAGCCGTCGCGCGGCTTCAGCTCGCGGTAGTGGCGTCGCGTCGCCATGTACAGCAGTACGCCGCCGGCAGCGCTGATCGCCATGCTGTCGATGAAATGCCACAGCATGCCGTCGTGGAACACCAGCGAACAGACGATCGGCGCCAGATAGGTCAGGCTGAACACCGCCAGCAGGCGGCCCAGCACATTCAGTACGGCCAGCATCAGAGAAACCCGAATCCGACCTGGAACAGCCCCTCGACCCGCGCCACCACACGCTTGGTCGAGCAGAACACGATCACGTGGTCCTCCGGCTCGATCACCGTGTCGTGGTGCGGCATGATCACGTGTTCGTGTGTCTCGCGCACGGCCAGATCGGTCACCTCGACCTTGATCGGCTTTTCCGAGTGACGCACGATGGCGCCGATCATCGCGCCCTCGGGCAGCTTGATCTCGTCGACGCGCCGGCCGACCACCTTGGAGGTCTTGCGGTCGCCATGCACCACAAGTTCGAGTGCTTCGGCCGCACCGCGGCGCAGGCTGTGCACAGCGACCACGTCGCCGCGGCGCACGTGCGCCAGCAGCGAGCCGATCGACACCTGTGCCGGCGAGATGGCGATGTCTATCGTGCCTGCCTGCACCAGATCGACGTAGGCGCGGCGGTTGATCAGTGCCACCACGCGGCGCGCGCCCATGCGCTTGGCCATCAGCGACGACATGATGTTGTTCTCGTCGTCGTTGGTCAGCGCCAGGTAGAGGTCCATGTCGTCGACGTTCTCCGCCTCGAGCAGCATTTCGTCCGTCGTGTCGCCGGCCAGTACCAGGGTCTTGTGCAGGCTGCCGGACAGGAATTCGGCGCGTGTGCGCGAGTGCTCGATCAGCTTCAGCTCGTAGCGGTTCTCCAGCGACGAGGCGAGGCGGTAACCGATGTTGCCGCCGCCGGCGATCATGATGCGGCGCATCGGCTTGTCCAGCCGGCGCAGTTCGGCAGTGACGGCGCGGATGTGCTCGGTCGCCGCGACGCAGAACACCTCGTCGCCCGGCTCGATCACCGTGTCGCCATCGGGGATGATGGCGGTGTCACGCCGGTAGATGGCGGCGATGCGGGCGTCGATGTCCGGCAGGTGCTCGCGCAGCGCCTTGATCTGGCGGCCGACCAGCGGCCCGCCGCCGACCGCGCGCACGGCCACCATGCTCACCCGGCCCTTGCCGAACTCGATCACCTGCAGCGCTTCCGGGAAGGCGATCAGCCGCTTCAGGTAGTCGGTGACCTCCTGTTCCGGGCAGATCGAGAAGTCGACGGCGAAATTGTTGTCGTCGAGCAGCTGCGGGTAGTCGGCGTAATCGATCGAGCGCAGCCGGGCGATGCGGGTCGGCAGGTTGAACAGCGTCTGCGCGATGCGACAGGCGCACAGATTGGTCTGGTCGGACGCCGTGACCGCGATCAGCAGATCGGCGTCGTCGGCGCCGGCCTGACGCATCACCGCGGGGCTGGCGCCGTTGCCGGCCACCACGCGCAGGTCGAGACGGTCCTGCAGCGCCTGCAGGCGCGGGACGTCGGTATCGACCACGGTGATGTCGTTGGCCTCCGACACCAGGTTTTCCGCCACCGAGGAACCGACCTGTCCGGCCCCGAGAATGATGATCTTCACGCGCCTGCCCGCTGTGGAAAGTCGCGGAAGTGTAGCGTCAAGTGCGGCGGCGCAACACGATCTGCGTCAGCCAGCGCCCAGCATGCCTTCGCGCTCGATGAAGGCGATGATGGCGTCGAGGTTGTGACCAGTCTTCATGTTCGAGAACAGGAAGGGCCGCTCGCCGCGCATCTTCTTCGCGTCGCGTTCCATGACGTCGAGCGAGGCGCCGACCATCGGTGCCAGGTCGATTTTGTTGATGATGAGCAGATCCGACTTGCAGATGCCGGGGCCGCCTTTGCGCGGAATCTTGTCGCCGGCGGCGACGTCGATCACGTACAGCGTGAGATCGGACAGCTCGGGCGAGAAGGTGGCGGCCAGGTTGTCGCCGCCGGATTCGATCAGGATCACCTCCAGCCCGGAAAAGCGTGCGCTCAACCGCGCCACCGCCTCCAGGTTGATCGACGCGTCCTCGCGGATCGCGGTGTGCGGGCAGCCGCCGGTCTCGACGCCGATGATGCGCTCCGGCGGCAGCGCCTCGTTGCGCACCAGGAACTGCGCGTCCTCTTCGGTATAGATGTCGTTGGTGACCGCGGCGATGTTGTAGCGGTCGCGCAGCGCGCGGCACAGCGCCAGCGTCAGCGCCGTCTTGCCCGAACCGACCGGGCCGCCGATGCCCACGCGCAGCGGCGGGCGGGGAGTGGGTGGGGTCATGTTGTCAGCCTTTCATCGAAAATGCGGATCAGGATCGCCGGCTCTGCGGTCGTGCCCGGATTGTGGGAGCGACGCCTCGTCGCGATGCGGCCTCGGTCACGCGCCGGCGCTCGATCCACCTCCGCATCGCGGCGGGGGCGCCGCTCCCACGGGAATCTGCAGCGGCACCTGGCGTGTGGTCTGGCGGTGGTCATGATCTGAACAGCCTCGAATACTGCGTTTCGTGCCGGGAGCTGGCGATGGCCAGCCCGGGCGCGAAATTGCTCCAGTCCATGCGCGGCAGGTCGAGGGCGGCCGCCACACGCGACGGGATGGCTGCGCCCAGCGTCATCAGCAGGCGCTGGCCGGCGGTCTGGCCCAGCGGCACCGCCTTGATCGCTGCCATCACCTGGTTTTCGGCCCAGGCCCAGGCCCAGGCGGTCAGCGCCGGCTCGATCGGCACACCGAGCGCCACCGCGGCGCTCGACCAGGCTGTCGGGAAGGCGACGTCGCCGCTGTCCACGAGTCGTGCCGCGACCTCGCTGCATTCGGGCAGCGCTTTCAGCAGCTGAATGCAGGAATAGCCCATCTGCACCGTCTCGGCCCGCAGTTCGGCCGCTTCGCGGCTGGCCAGGTAGTCGTCGTTCAGGTCGAGCACCACCGCGATGTCGTCGGCCGCCCAGGCGCGCATCTGCGCGGCCAGCAGGGGCAGTTCGAACGAGGCGATGCCGGCGTCGAACACCGCGGCGATCCAGTCGCCGGCGTCCGCCTCGGTCCGGATGGCGCCGCAATCGACCTGCCATTCCAGCCCCTGCGAATAGCTGAAGGCGCCGACCGGCAGCGTCGGGCTGGCCAGCTGCAGCAGGCGGACCAGCGCGAGCGGATTCATGCGCCGCCCGCGAAAAGGTGCAGCCGGGCGCCGGTCTCCTCGGCGTGGGCGTGCGTGTGGTGGGCAGGGTGACCGCCGTAGGCACCGGCCTCGGGCTCGAACGGCGCCTGCGTCTCGCGCACGTCGAGGCCCAGGCCGACCAGCATCTGCGCCAGCACGTGGTCGGCCGCCAGCCGCAGCAGACCGGGCTGCACCTCGACCGCGACGTGGCGGTTGCCGAGGTGGTAGGCGGCGCGCGCGATCAGCAGCGCGTCTGCGCTGCGTGCCTCGATCACCCGCTCCGGCGCCGAGCGCACGGCAACGACGCGCCCGTCCTTGCCGGCCAGCAGATCGCCGCCGCGCAGTATCGTGCCGCGCGGCAGGAAGAGTCCGACCTCCTCGCCCGAATCCAGGCGCGTGCGCAGCCTGCACTTGGCGCGCAGTTCGAAGCTCAGCGTCAGCGTTTCGGCCGGCACGGCGTCGGCCGGCGCGAAGGTTTCGATCAGCAGCATGTCGTATGCGGGCAGAGCCCGCGGGTTCAGAACAGGAAATAGCGCTGCGCCATCGGCAGCACGTCGGCCGGTTCGCACACCAGCCGCTCACCGTCGGCGCGCACTTCGTAGGTTTCCGGATCGACGTCGATCTGCGGCTGCCAGCCGTTCAGCACCATGTCGGACTTGCGGATGGCACGCGTGTTGCGCACCGGTTCCAGCCGTTTGGCGAGGCCCAGGTCGCGCACGGCGGGGTTGTTCAGCGCCGCCTGCGACACGAAGGTGAGCGAGGTCTTCAGGCCGCCGGCGTAGCTGCCGAACATCGGCCGGTAGTGCACCGGTTGCGGCGTCGGGATCGACGCGTTGGGGTCGCCCATTGCTGCGGCGGCGATCATGCCGCCCTTGAGTATCAGGCTGGGCTTGACGCCGAAGAAGGCCGGGCGCCACAGCACCAGATCGGCCAGCTTGCCTGGCTCGACCGAGCCGACGATGTGGCCGATGCCGTGCGTGATCGCCGGGTTGATCGTGTACTTGGCGATGTAGCGGCGCACGCGGAAGTTGTCGGCCGCCGGCGAACGTCCTTCGGGATCGCTCAGCGCGCCGCGCTGGATCTTCATCTTGTGCGCCGCCTGCCAGGTGCGGATGATCACTTCGCCGACGCGGCCCATGGCCTGCGAGTCGGACGACATCATCGAGAAGGCGCCGAGGTCGTGCAGGATGTCCTCTGCCGCAATCGTCTCGCGGCGGATGCGGCTTTCGGCGAAGGCCACGTCCTCGGCGATGGCGGCGTCGAGGTGGTGGCACACCATGAGCATGTCGAGGTGCTCGTCTATGGTGTTCACCGTGTACGGCATGGTCGGATTGGTCGACGACGGCAGCACGTTGGGCAGACCGGCCGCGCGCAGGATGTCCGGCGCATGGCCGCCGCCCGCACCTTCGGTGTGGAAGGTGTGGATGGTGCGGCCCTTGAAGGCGTCCATCGTCGTTTCGACGAAGCCTGACTCGTTCAGCGTGTCGGTGTGGATGGCGACCTGTATGTCCATCTCTTCAGCCACCGACAGGCAGGTGTCGATGGCCGCCGGCGTGGTGCCCCAGTCCTCGTGCAGCTTCAGGCCGATCACGCCGGCCTCAATCTGCTCGCGCAGCGGTGCCGGCTGCGATGCGTTGCCCTTGCCGAGGAAGCCGAGATTCATCGGAAAGGCGTCGGCCGCGGCCAGCATCGAGTGGATGTGCCACGGTCCCGGCGTGCAGGTCGTGGCATAGGTGCCGGTGGCCGGTCCGGTACCGCCGCCCAGCATGGTCGTGACGCCCGACATCAGCGCCTCCTCGATCTGCTGCGGGCAGATGAAGTGGATGTGGCTGTCGATGCCGCCGGCGGTGACGATCATGCCTTCGCCAGCGATGATTTCAGTGCCCGGCCCGATGACCAGCGTGACCGCCGGCTGGATGTCCGGATTGCCGGCCTTGCCGATGCCGGCGATGAAGCCGTTCTTCAGGCCGATGTCGGCCTTGACGATGCCCCAGTGGTCGACGATGAGCGCATTGGTGATGACAGTGTCCATCACCTCCGCTGCGCAGCGCTGGCTCTGGCCCATGCCGTCGCGGATCACCTTGCCGCCGCCGAACTTCACTTCCTCGCCGTAGACCGTGTAGTCGCGCTCGACCTCGATCCACAGTTCGGTGTCGGCCAGCCGCACGCGGTCGCCGGTGGTCGGGCCGAACATTTCCGCATAGGCCTGCCGGCTGATGCGCGTGCTCATGCGTCGATCAGTCCTTGAACATGCGACGCGCGGCCTTCGCGCGCCGGCGCATCATCAGCCCGCCGAGGCCGCCGATGACGGCTGCCGCGATCAGCAGCGCCACGTGATCCGGTTCGCTCACCAGGTGCAGCAGCGCGTCGCCGACGTTGCCGTGGTGCTCGCCCGGGTGGGCCCACGCGACGCTGCTCCACGCCAGTGCCAAAGTCATCAGTGCCTGCATCATTGCTGTTCTCCCTGTGTGTCGAGCGGGCCCTGTACCCGTCCCTTGAATCCGAAAACCCTGCGTTCTCCGGCCAGCGCGACCAGCGTCACTGTGCGCATCTGGCCCGGTTCGAAGCGCACCGCGGTGCCGGCCGCGATGTCGAGACGGAAGCCGCGCGCCGCGGCGCGGTCGAACAGCAGCGCGTCATTCGTTTCGGCGAAGTGGTAGTGCGAACCGACCTGCACCGGCCGGTCGCCGCTGTTGCGCACGTCCAGCGTCACCGTGGCGCGCCCTGCATTCAGTTCGATGTCGCCATCGGCGACCTGCATCTGTCCTGGAATCATCGTGTTCCTTCTCGCGCCGGTCAGCCCGAACGCGCACCAAAACGGTAATCGCGCCCGGGCTTGGTGCCATCGCTGGTCACGTCGCTGTCGCTGCGGCGATCGAGCATTTCGCGCACGAGCAGCAGGCTGACCAGCAGGTCCTCGTCGTCCGCCCGCTCCTCGATATCGGCCAGCGTGCGCGTGCGGTAATCGAGATCGGTGCGCAGCGCGTCGAGGTTCACCGATTCGCCGAGGCTGCGCCGCACGCCCAGCTTGAAGCGCGCGAGGCGGCGTGCCAGTTCCATGTCGTCGTCACTCACGGGCGGCTCTCACGGTATCGGATGATGGACGGTGACCAGCTTGGTGCCATCCGGGAAAGTGGCTTCCACCTGTATGTCCGGAATCATTTCCGCCACGCCTTCCATGACGTCGTCACGGCCGAGCAGCGTCGTGCCGTAGCTCATCAGTTCGGCCACGCTGCGGCCGTCGCGCGCGCCTTCCATGATGGCGGCGGTGATGTAGGCGACCGCTTCCGGGTAGTTGAGCCTGAGCCCGCGCGCCCGGCGGCGCTCGGCCAGCAGGGCGGCGGTGAAGATGAGCAGCTTGTCCTTCTCGCGCGGTGTCAGTTCCATTTTTCTTCTGTGTGCCCGTCAGGTGTTCCAGATGCGCGGCGTCTGCGCCGGTCGCCCGGTCATGGCCGGACGTATCAGCGCCCACAGATGCACGAACCATGCCCGCGCCGCCTGCGTGCAGTCGCCGCGGTAGCGGGCCAGCAGCAGACCGGGCAGGCGGGTGACGCCGGAGTGTCCGGACGGGGACGGCACCGCGCGACAGGCGGCGAGCAGTGTGGCGTCGGCGTCGATGCCGGCGGCGACCAGCGTGCCGAACACCGGCGCGCCAGCCAGTCCCGCCGCTGACGCGAGCAGCGGCACGCCGGCGGCCAGCCGCGCCTGTTCCAGCCACAGCGTGCGGCCGTCGCGGGTGATGCGGGTGTCCAGTGCCAGTTCGCCGCGTTCGAAGCGCTCGCCGCTGGCGGTGCGGCCCAGACACCACAGGTCCATGCCGATGAAGCGGCCGTCGCTCGTCAGATCGATGTGATTGCGCGCCTGCGCCCGCGCGCCGTCGAACACGATGGCGTCCTGCGGCAGCCATTCGACGACGGCGCCGGCGCCGACGCGCAGATGCAGGTCCGAGCGCGCCTGCGGTCCGGCGCTGCGGTACCACTTGGTCGCGCCCGGTGTCGTGATCAGCGCGTGTGCGCCGGGGCCGGCGTCGAGCTCGACCTGCAGTGCGTCGCCGCCGGCGATGCCGCCCGGCGGGTGCAGCAGCAGCGTGTGGCAGACCGCGTCGCCTTCCGGGTAGAGCGGCTTCTGCACGCGCAGCGGGCCGCTGTGTTCGCGCCGCGCCAGCACGGTGCGTCCGTCGAGTGCGCGGTAGCCGAGCGCGATGCGGGCCTGCCAGCCGGCGTCGCTGCCGGCGTCTGGTGTCGGGGTGTGCATGAGGACGTGTCAAAAATCGCGGCACGGCCGGAACCGGCCACCGCTTTGCCGACACAAAGCACGACGTGTGCCGAACGCCGACGCCAAAGCCTACGCCGATTGCAAGGAGCTTCGATGACCCGCCCGAACCCTGTCTGCAGACTGTGCGCGCCGTTGCTGGCGCTGCTGCTTCTCTGTGCCACGCCGGTTGCGGCCAGCGATGACGCACCGCCCGGCCTGCTCGACCGCGTGCCGGTGGCGGCGCGCACCGTGTTCCAGCTGTACGCGAAGAGCGAGCGCGGCACTGCCAGCGGTTCGGCGGTGATGGTCGGCCCTGGTCTGCTGGCCACCAGTTGTCACGTGCTGAACGACGCCACGCACGCAGTGGTGGTGCAGACCGGCGAGGCGCTGCAGGTTGCGCTGGTCGCCGCCGACTGGCGGCGCGACCTGTGCATCCTGAAGTCGGACATCATCAGCACGCGCGCGGCGCCGCTGATTCCGGCCAGCCAGGTGCGCAAGAAGGACGTCGTGTTCAGCCTCGGCTTCACCGGCGGCCGCTTCGCCTACGACCTGGGCGAAGTACGCCAGCTGTACACGATGGACGGCAGCCGCGTGCTGCGCGGCAGCGCGGCCTTCGCCGCCGGCGCCTCGGGCGGCGGCCTGTTCGACGCCGAAGGACGGCTGGTCGGCATCCTCACCTTCTACAAGCTGAGCAGCGACAAGAGCATGTTCTTTGCCATTCCGGCCGACTGGGTGCCGGAGGTGCTGGCGCGCGGCGTGCAGCCGAAGACGGCGGACGCGCGTCCGTTCTGGGCCGACGCCACCGACGCGCGCCTGCCCTTCCTGCAGGCGGTGCAGTACGAACACGAAGGTCGCTGGGACGCGCTGGCGCAGCACGCGCAGCTGTGGCTGGCGCGCGAGCCGGACGCGCCGGAGGCGCGCGATACGCTGGAACAGGCGCTGGCGCGCGCGGGTGGCGTGCCGCGCTGATCAGCGCGGGAGCTGCGCCACGTAGAGGCCGCCCTCCAGCTTCTGCACGATGCCCTGGCTGCCCAGCGGCGCCCACGTCAGTGCGTGCGCTTTCGCGTCGTAGCCGATGCGCTGCGGCGAAGCGGGTGTGCCGACAACGAGACGTCCGGCGGCGATATCGTCGGCACCTACGCCGTCACGGATCAGCGCGGCCTGCAGCGCCACCATGCGACCGACCGCCTGCGTGTCGTACAGGCGCAGCAGGTAGTCGCCGTAGTCCGTGGTGGCCAGCGTCAGCAGCAGCCGGCCCGCCGGGTTGTACAGCGCGCGCGACAGGTCGCCGTAGTCCGCCGCGTCCTGCAGGAAGGCGCGGTTCTGCGCCTGCAGCGCCGCCAGTCGTGCGTCGTGCGGACCGGCCAGCGCAGCGTCGAGCGCTGCCGTGTGCGTCGCCCAATCGTTGAGTGTCGCGTCGCGCTTGTAGAAGGCGGGCAGCAGCAGCTGTTCGAGCAGCGACGGCGATTTGCCGTCGGCGAACACGGCGTTCGCCTGGCCGCTGCGCAGGGCGTTCATCGTGGCGGCCATCCAGCTCGCTTCCTGCCGGATGGCACCGCGCAGATCGAGTTCGGCGTCGCTGGCGTCGGCCAGCAGCGGCGTGAGCTGTGCTGCGTCCTTGACCGCGTCCGGCCAGCGATGCAGCCATTCGCCCAGCACCGTCAGATGCACGCGCAGGTGACTGGTGCCGACCATCTTCTGGATCAGCGACGCGTCGGGGGCGGCCAGCAGGCGGCGCAGGAAGCCGGTCTGTGCGGCCAGGATGTCGAGCGCGCGTGCGCTGTCGTCGTTCTCCATCGCCACCGTTGCTTCCGCCAGTCGCAGGCGCAGCAGACCGGCCAGCGGACCGTAGGCGGTGAGCGGGGCGTCCGGGTGCGCCAGCATCTGCGCCTGGAAGCGCGGCTGCGCGATGAGGGTGTCGAGCCGGTCGAGTGCGGCGCGGTGCGCGTCGGACAGCGCGACGATCTGCGCTGCCTGCGCCAGCCAGCGCTCGACGCAGGCGCCGTGCGCCGGGTCGCACAGCGCCTGCGTGTCGGGCAGCGGCAAGGCGTCGGCCGGCAGTTCGGGCGGCTGATACGGGCCGGCATCGGCGCGGGCGAAGTGCTCGCGCGCGTGCGCAAGCCGCGCACGACCGAAGGCCGCACTGTCGCTGCCGGCCGGCGCGCGCAGGCCTTCGAGCAGCAGCGCGCCGTTGCCGGTTTCGTCGATGGCGGGTGGCGCATCGAGCAGGGCCTGTGCCGGCGCACTGCGCGTGGCGTCCGGCAGCAGCCAGGCGATCGCGATCAGCAGCACCAGCAGGGTGATGGCTGCCACGATGCCGGCGACCAGAGCGCGCAACAGTCGTTGTGCGACCGAGCGGCGATGCGGCGTAGAGGTCTTCATCCGGTCAGGTCCCTGAATGTGTGGCCGGATTCTATGCCGGCCCGGTGACGCTGCTGCCGCGTTGCCGTCAGTCGTCCAGCCCGAACAGCGCCTGGATTGCACGCAATTCCTCGGTCGACTGCGCCAGCGCATCGACGCAGACCGGATCGAGTTTGCCGTCGTCGGCCATGCGGCGCAGTTCGGCCAGCGCGTCCTCGTTGCTCCACGGCTTCTTGTAAGGGCGTTCCGAGGTCAGCGCGTCGAGGATGTCGGCAACCGCGACGATGCGCGCTTCGAGCGGTATCTCCGCGCCGCGCAGGCCGCGCGGGTAACCGCTGCCATCCAGCCACTCGTGGTGGTGGCTGACGATGTTGCGCAGGATGGACAGATAGGGCGTTTCGGCCAGACCGGCTTCCTGCATCACCTCGTCGATCAGCTGCACGCCCAGTTCGACGTGGCCCTGCATCGTCAGCCGCTCGTCCGGGGTCAGGCGGCCGGGTTTCAGCAGCACGCTGTCCGGAATGCCCACCTTGCCGATGTCGTGCAGCGGTGAAAACAGGTACACATGCTCGATGAATTCGTCGCCGACACCGAAATGCGCGGCGACGCGCTGCGCGATCAGCCGGCTGTAGCTGGACATGCGGTCGAGATGGCGACCGGTTTCGATGTCGCGCAGATGTGCCAGCCCGCGCGCCACCTTCACCATGCCTTCGACCGCGTGCGACAGGCTGAACACGTTCAGCACCGACAGCCGGCACAGCTGCACGTAGATCTGCAGTTCGTCCGGCAGCCGGCCGTCGAAGGCGCCGGGCTTGCGCGAGTCGAAGAACAGGAAGCCGAGCAGCGTGCCCGACTGATAGAGCGGAACCGTGTAGCTGCTGCGATAGCCGTGCGCCAGCAGCCAGGCGGTGTGTTCGCCGTGCGGCAGCGGCAGCTGGGTGAAATCGTGGATGACGCGCGATTCGCGCTTGCCGGCCAGTTCGAGCAGCGACGGCACCTGTGCCAGAGGTCGCTCGTACAGCGACAGCGGATCGGCCACGTCGCTGCTGTTTATATAGGTCTTCAGCACGTCGTGGCGCGCGTCGTACAGCGTAATGGCGATGCGGTGTACCTGCGGGTGGTGCTGACGCACGCGTGCGTGCAACCACTGCATCTGGGCGGTCAGCGATCCACCGCTGTCGTCGTCTAGGGTTTCAAATGAAACCGTGTCGTTCATGGCCATGCTCCGGAATGCGCGGTGGCCGTGGCGCCGCGTTCTCGTTCGTCGTCTGAGTCCGCGGCGCGTCGTGTGCGCGTGGACGTGCGCAGCCTACACCGTGCGCTGTGCATCTGTCATGCAGGGAAGTGGTGAAACAATTGTGTCAGCGTTGCCGCTGCAATTGCGCGGGCAGGTCGATGTCGCGCAGCACGCCGTCGTCACCGGCTTCGACCAGCTGTACCGGATGAGCGCGCAGCAGTTCGCGCGCACCGCTGTCGCCGCTCAGTGTAGCCAGTGCCGGACCGTGTGCGGCGCCGAAGCCGACCGGGTGTCCGCGTTGGCCGGAGAAGGCGGCGGCGGCAATGCGCTCCGGCCGGTCGATGGCGGCAGCGACCGCGCGGATGGTGTCGACCGGCAGCCAGGGCATGTCGGCCAGCGCGACCAGCCAGCCGTCGGCATCGGCGGTGGCGCGCACCGCGTGGGCGAGCGCGCTGCCCATGCCGGCTTCAGCGTCGCGGCTTTCGAGGATGCGGCAGCCGGCGTCGCGCAGCGCGGTGGTCAATGCGTCCTGCCCCGGCCGGACCACGGCCAGGCTGTCCGGCAGCGCGGCGCACAGCGCGCGCGCCGCATGCCAGGCGACGCTGCGGCCGTCGGGCAGGGCGGCCAGCAGCTTGCTGCTGCGGCCGCTGGGGTCGAAGCGCCGGCCGTAACCGGCCGCGAGCAGGATGCCCTGGATCATGTGCCGATCAGCCGATCGGAGGGTACGGCGTGCCGGCGCGCCGGACCGACGACGGAGGGGGGTGTCGTCTGCCCGGCGGCCGTACGCCGTTCGTGGTCGCGCCCGCCGTGGCGGGCGCGAGATTCAGTTCGGACCGAGCGTGCACGACGACAGCGTGTCGGCCGCGATGTCCAGCGCGGCCTTGGCGTCGCGCACGTTCAGCAGGCTGTCGGCGGCGGCGCCGTTCTTCATCGCCACCAGTTCGGCGGCGATAGACACCGCGATCTCGGCTGGCGTGCGGCTGCCGATGTACAGCCCGGCCGGGCCACGCAGGCGGTCGATCTGCGCCTCGCTGAGGTCGAATTCCTTCAGCCGTTCGCGCCTTACGTCGTTGTTGCGGCGCGAGCCGAGCGCGGCGACGTAGAAGGCGGGCGACTTCAGCGCCTCCATCAGCGCCAGGTCGTCCAGCTTCGGGTCGTGCGTCAGCGCGATCACCGCGGTGCGCGCGTCCGGTTGCATCGCGATCACCACGTCGTCCGGCATGTCGCGTGTCAGCGTGGTGCCGGGCACCGCCCATTCTTCGCTGTATTCCTCGCGCGGGTCGCACACGGTGACCGCGAAATCGAGCGAACTGGCGATGCGCGCGAGGCTGCTCGACAGCTGGCCGGCGCCGATCAGCAGCAGCCGGTAGCGCGGGCCGAACACGCTGATCAGCGTGTGGCCGTCGAAATGCAGCGCCTGGTCGGCGTGGCCGGCGTGCAGTGTGGCGCGCCCGCTGGCCAGATCGAGGCGGCGGGTGAGCAGTTCGCCGCGACCGAGTCGCGCCAGCAGATCGTCCAGCGCACTGGCATCGGCCAGCGGTTCCAGCACCAGTTGCAGCGTGCCGCCGCAGGGCAGGCCGAAGCGCCGTGCCTCGTCGGCGGTGACGCCGTAGCTGACCGAGTGCGCTTCGGTCGGCAGGCCGTCGCGGCGCAGCCGGTAGATCAGATCGTCCTCGATGCAGCCGCCGGACACCGAGCCGACCGCGCGGCCGTCGTCGCGCAGCGCCAGCAGCGCGCCGGGCGGGCGCGGCGACGAGCCCCAGGTGCGCACCACGGTCGCCAGCATGACGCGGTGGCCGTCGCGCAACCAGTCGCGGGCGCGGGTCAGTACTTCGAGATCAAGGCTGTCCATATTCCATTCCTTAATGACGCGGGCGGCACACGTGAGCGGCCGCCCGCGGGGGCGATGCGCCGGTCAGGCCTGCAGCTGTTCGCCGATCGGCAGCGTGTGGATCACCTTGCCGGTGGCCGCCCGCAGCGCACTCGCCAGTGCCGGGGCCAGCGGCGGCACGCCCGGTTCGCCGACGCCGGTGGGCGCGGCGGCCGACTTCACGATATGCACCTCGACCCTGGGCATCTCGTTGATGCGCAGCACCGGGTAGTCGTTGAAGTTGGACTGTTCGACCACGCCGTCCTTCAGCGTGATCGAGCCGGTCAGCGCGGCGGCCAGCGCGTAGCCGATGCCGCCTTCCATCTGCGCGCGCACCACGTCCGGATTCACGACGACGCCGCAATCGACGGCGCAGACCACGCGGTCGACCTTGAAGCTGCCGTCCTTCTGCACCGTCACCTCGACCACTTCGGCGACGAAGCTGTTGAACGACTCATGCACCGCGACGCCGCGGCCACGCGTAGCACCATCGGCGGCCGGCGCCAGCGGCTTGTTCCAGCCGGCCTTGTCGGCCGCCAGCTTGAGCACGCCGGCATGGCGCGGGTGCTTCTTCAGCAGCGCCATCCGGTAGGCGACCGGGTCCTTGCCGGCGGCCTGCGCCAGTTCGTCGATGAACAGCTCGGTCGCGTAGGCGGTATGGGTCGAGCCGACCGAACGCCACCACTGCACCGGCACCTTCACGTCGGCGTTGGTGGTGTGCAGATCCACGTTCAGGTTCGGAATGGCATAGGGCAGCGTGGAGGCGCCCTCCACCGAGGTGATGTCGACGCCGTCCTTGACCAGCATCGGCTCGAACGGCGAACCGGCGATGATGGACTGGCCGACGATGCGCTGCTGCCAGGCGACCGGCATGCCCTTGGCGTCGAGTGCGGCGCGCACGCGGTGCAGGTAGATCGGGCGGTAGAAGCCGCCGCGCATGTCGTCCTCGCGGCTCCACACCAGCTTGACCGGTGCGCGGCCGTTGATCGCCTTCACGATCTGCGCGGTTTCGAGCAGGTAGTCCGACTGCGGGTTGGCGCGTCGGCCGAAGCTGCCGCCGGCATACACCATGTTCAGCTTCACGCGGTCGGCTTCGATGCCCAGCGTCTTGGCGAGCGAGAACTGATCGACCGTGTGCAGCTGTTCGCCGTTCCACACCTCGCATTCGCCGTTCTCCAGTTTCATGACGCAGTTCAGCGGTTCCATCGACGCGTGCGCCAGATAGGGGAACACGTATTCCGCCTCGATCACCTTGCCCGCCTTGGCCAGCGCGGCTTCGGCGTTGCCGTCGTTGCGTGCGTTCAGCCCGGGCGCCTTCGCGCGCTCACGGTAGTCGGCGACGATGGCGTCGCTGCTGCCGCGGTAGGCCTGCGCATCGTCCCATTCGACCTTGAGCGCGTCGCGGCCCTTCTTCGCGGTCCAGTAGTCGGCGGCGAGCACCGCGACACCGTTCGGGATGACGACGACGTCGCTGACGCCCTTGATCGCGCGCGCGGCCTTGTCGTCGACCGACTTCACCCGGCCGCCGAAGCGCGGCGGGTGGGCGACCACGGCGACCAGCATGCCCGGCAGCTTCACGTCCTGGGTGAAGGTGGCGCGGCCGGTGGTCTTGGCGACGCTGTCCACGCGCGGTGCGCTGCGACCGATCAGCGTGAAGTCCTTCGGATTCTTCAGCTTCACGTTGGCCGGCACCGGCAGTTGCGCCGCCGCCTCGGCCAGTTCGCCGAAGCCGGCCTTGCGGCCGCTGGCGGCGTGCGACACGACGCCGTTCTTCACCGTGATCTGCGAGGCCGGCACTTTCCATTCCTTCGCTGCGGCGGCCACCAGCATGGCGCGCGCGGTGGCGCCGGCGCGGCGCATCTGTTCGTAGGAGTTGGCGATGGCGGTGCTGCCGCCGGTGCCCTGCGCCTTCCAGAACAGGTTGCTGTAACGCTTGGCGTCGGCCGGTGCGCCCTCGACCGTCACGCGCGACCAGTCGGCATCCAGCTCCTCGGCGACCAGCGTGGCCAGGCCGGTATACACACCCTGGCCCATTTCGAGGTGCTTGGACACCACGGTGACCGTGCCGTCGGTGCCGATGCGCAGGAAGGCGTTCGGCGAGAACTCGCCGTCCACCATCGCGCTGCCGGCGTGACCGGGGCCACCGACCTCGGCCAGCGCGACGGTCGGCGCGACGATGGCAAGTGCCAGCCCGGCGCCGCCCTTGAGGAAGCCGCGGCGGGTGGTCTGGAATGCGTTCTCGATGCGGAAATTCATCTGTGCGCTCCTCAGGCCAGGGACTTGGCGGCTTCGTGGATGGCCGCGCGGATGCGGACATAGGTGGCGCAGCGGCACACGTTGCCGCTCATCGCGGCGTCGATGTCGGCGTCGGTCGGCTTCGGATTCGAAGCGAGCAGCGCGGTGGCCGACATGATCTGGCCGGACTGGCAGTAGCCGCACTGCACGACGTCCAGCTTCTGCCAAGCGGCCTGCACCGCGGCGCCGACCTTGGCTTCGCCGACCGATTCGATGGTGGTGATCTTCTTGCCTGTGACGGCCGACAGCGGTGTTACGCAGGAGCGCGTGGCCTGGCCGTCGACATGCACCGTACAGGCGCCGCACATCGCGATGCCGCAGCCGAACTTGGTGCCGGTCATGTTCAGGCCGTCGCGCAGCGCCCACAGCAGCGGGGTGTCGTCGGGCAGGTCGACCGCGACGTCGCGGCCATTCAGATTGATCGTTGCCATGGTTGAGCCCTCATCGATGGCGGTCGGGCCGCCGGTGGTGGTTGGAATGCGCGGGCGGCGCCCGCAGTTCAAATGGAAAATCAGGCTGTCTTCAGTTGCCCGGCGATCGGCAGCGTGCGCACGCGCTGGCCGGTGGCGGCGAACACCGCGTTCACCACGGCCGGAATCGCCACCGACGTGCCCGGTTCGCCGACGCCGCCAGGCGCTTCGGCGCTGGGCACGATGTGGACGTCGATCTGCGGCGCTTCGTTCATCCGCATCATGCGCACGTCGTGGAAATTGCTCTGCTGCACACGGCCGTCGGCCAGCGTGATCTCGTTCCACAGCGCGGCGGTGAGGCCGAACATGATGCCGCCCTCCATCTGTGCCGCGACGGTGAGCGGATTGACCGCGAAGCCGCAGTCGATGACGCAGGTGACGCGGCGCACGCGCACTTCGTTGTCCGTATTCACTTCGACCTCGGCGACCTGGGCGACGCGGCTGCCGAACACGTGCATCAGCGCGATGCCGCGGCCGGCGCGCGTACCGGCGGTGGCCTTCAGCGGGGTGCCCCAGCCGGACTTCTCAGCCGCCAGATCGAGCACGGCGCGCGTGCGGGCGTCCTTGACCAGTGCGCGGCGGTAGGCCACCGGGTCCTGTCCGGCGGCAGCGGCCAGTTCGTCGATGAAGCCTTCAACCACGAAACCGTTGCGGGTCGGACCGACGCCGCGCCAGAAGGCGGTCGGCACTGCCGGCGGCTCGACCCGCTGGTACTCGACCTGCATCGCCGGAATGACGTACGGCAGTTCGACCGCACCGTCGACCGCGTCCGGATCGATGCCGTCCTTGAAGGCCGGCGGGAAGAAGCGGGCCATGATGGACGAGCCGGCGACGCGATGCCTCCACGCCACCGGCATGCCTTTCGCATCGACCGCTGCGCTGATGCGATCGAGATAGGGTGGGCGGTACATGTCGTGCTGGATGTCTTCCTCGCGCGTCCAGACGACCTTGACCGGTCCGCGCACCTGCTTGCCTATGGCCACCGCCTGGGCGATGAAATCGACCTCGAGCCGGCGGCCGAAACCGCCGCCCAGCAGATGGTTGTGGATGCGTACCTGTTCCGGCTTCAGGCCGGCGGTCTGTGCGGCCACCGCCTGCGCGATGCCCGGCACCTGGGTGCCGACCCAGACGTCCAGACCATCGGCCTTCAGGTCCACCGTGCAGTTGATCGGCTCCATCGTCGCGTGCGCCAGCATGGGCTGACGATAGATGGCGTCGATGCGTCGGGCGCCGCTCTTCATCGCGGCGGCCGCGTCGCCGACCTTGTGCGCGACGGCGCCCGGACCTTCGGACGACTTTTCGAGATGAGCGAAGATCTGCGCGGTGTCGAGCCTGGCGTGCGCGCCGTCGTTCCAGCGCGGCGTACAGGCGGCCAGCCCCTGTTTCGCGGCCCACATGTGGTCGGCCACGACGGCCACCGCGTTGTCCAGTTTCACCACCTGGCGCACGCCTTTCACCTTCATCGCGGCCGCGTCGTCGACGCCGGCCAGCGTGCCGCCGAACACCGGCGATGCGGCGACGGTGGCCACCTTCATGCCGGGCAGTACGACGTCGATGCCGAAGTGCGCGCTGCCATTGACCTTGCCGGCGGCGTCGATGCGGCGCACCGGCTTGCCGACCAGACGGAAGTCCTTCGGATCCTTCAGCACCACCGCTGCCGGTACCGGCAGCGTGGCGGCGATATCGACCAGCTCGCCGTAGCTCGCGCGGCGACCGCCGACGGCGTCGATCACCGCACCGTCACGCGTGGTGAGCGTGGCGGCGTCGGTATTCCACTTCTTCGCCGCCGCCTGGACCAGCAGCGTGCGTGCGGTCGCGCCCGCTTCGCGCATCGGTTTCCAGGCGCCGCGTATCGAGGTCGAGCCGCCGGTGACCTGAGCGCCGATGATGGGGTCGGCGTACTTCGGGTCCGGCGGCGCGTGTTCCAGCTTCACCGCGTCCAGTGGCACGTCCAGCTCTTCGGCGATCAGTTGCGGGATGGCGGTGTAGGTGCCCTGGCCCATTTCGACCTTGTGCATCACCAGCGTGACGACGCCGTCGCGACCGATGCGGATGAAGGCATTGGGCTCGAAGCGCGCGCCGTCAGCGGCCAGCGCGCGTGCGCCCGGCAGGCTCAGTTCGATCAGCAGGCCGCCACCGACGGCGGCGCCCAGCTTCAGGAAGCTGCGCCGGCTCAGGCCGGCGCCAAAGGCAGTCATGTTCATCGGGATCCTCCGTGCAACGGAAGTCAGTGGGCGAATGCGGCGAGGCATCGTTGCGCTCGTTCGCCGGGGCAGGGCGTACGCTTGCTTTGCGCACGACACGATACGAAACATAGTCGCTTTGTTTTTTTAGATCGACTGGGTAATCTTTCAAGCCATATGAAGCAGAACTTCAAACTGGAGCCGGCCATGCTGCCGGCGCTGAGCGCTTTCGAGTGCGTCGCGCGACATGCGAGCTTCACCCGCGCGGCGGCCGAGCTGGGCGTGTCGGCGTCTGCGCTGTCGCAGAGCGTGCGCACGCTTGAACAGCGTCTGGGCGTGCGTCTGCTCACCCGCACGACGCGCAGCGTGTCGCTGACCGATGAAGGCGAGCGCTTCTACGATGGCGTGCGCGTCGGGCTGGACGAACTGGGCGCGGCGCTGGACAGCCTGGCCCAGTCGCAGGGACGGGTCACCGGCACGCTGCGCATCAATATGCCGCGCCCGGCCTACCGCGTGCTGATCGCGCCGCATCTGGCTGGATTCGCGGTGCGTCATCCGGACGTGCAGCTGGAACTGGCGCTGGACGACGGCCTGGCCGACATCGTTGCCGAGCGCTTCGACGCCGGCATGCGCATGACCGACACGATAGAGGCTGACATGGTGGCGGTGCGCATCGGCGGGCCCAACCGCATGATCACCGTCGCCGCGCCCGACTATCTGGCGCAGCGGCCACCGCCGCAGTCGGTGGACGATCTCGGCCGCCACGAATGCGTGCGCTACCGTTACGCGTCGAGCGGTCGCACGATGCGCTGGATTTTCCAGCGCGACGGCCGGCCGCTGGAGGTCGAGGTCGATGGCCGCTACATCGTCAACGACGCCGACGCCGAAATCGATCTGGCGCGACGCGGCCTGGGCATGGTGCAGACGCTGGATTCGCTGGTGGCCGACGATCTCGCGCGCGGCACGCTGTGCGCGGTGCTGAGCGAGGTCGCGATGCCGATGTCGGCGATACACCTGTATTTCCCGAGCCGGGCGCAGATGCCGGAACGCCTGCGCGCCTTCATCGACTATTTCCAGCAGGCGAACGAGGCGCGCTAGGGCCGCCTCAAGCGCTGCACTAGCGACCGCGCAGCTTCGGCGTGCGCGCCAGCACCAGATTGGTCACCGTCAGTGCGCCGCCGGCTTTCAACACGCGGGCGACCTCGTGCAGGCTGGCGCCAGTGGTAAGTACGTCGTCGATCACCGCGACATGCAGCCCGGCGACCTCGGCGCGCAACGCGAAGGCGCCGCGCACGTTGCGCCGGCGCTGCGACCACGCGAGATCGCGCTGCGGCGGCGTGTCGTGCAGACGCTCCAGGCCAAAGGCGTCGAAGCGCAGCCCTGCGTTCCGGGCCAGCAGGCGGCCGATCTCGACCGACTGGTTGAAGCCGCGCTCGGCCAGCCGCCGCGGATGCAGCGGCATTGCCAGCAGCAGGTCGGCGGGCGGCAGGCCCAGCGCCAGCAGCGCATCGGCGAACAAGCCGGCCAGCGGCAGCTGGGCGCGGAACTTCAGCGCGTGGATCAGCCCGTCCGCCGGCTCGGCATAGGCCCATACGGCCAGCGTCGCGTCGAAGGCCGGCGGGTGTTTCAGACAGCGGCCGCACACCTGCGCGGTCGGCACCGGCAGTGCGCACACCGGGCAGTGTGCAGCCGGCAGCCGGGGCAGATCGTCTTGGCAGCCGGCACACAGCAGCGCCTGGCCCGCAGGCAGGCCGCACCGCCGGCAGTCCTGCGGCAGCAGCAGGTCAAGTATCCGGCGTGCCGTGCCGTCGATCACGCGCTGCAACATGAAGTGCCTGTTTTCGAAGAAAATGGCGGCTTCGCCGTTCCGGCGCATTCGCGTGCGCCCGTCTTGTACTCATGCACACCCAGGTCATCCATCTGCCGCCGTCCTCCCGTTCGCAAGCGCCCCAGCGCTGGACCACCGAACAGGTCGAGGCGCTGTACGAACTGCCGTTTGCCGATCTGATGTTCCGCGCCCAGACGGTACATCGCGAGAACTTCGATGCCAATGCCATCCAGCGGTCGACGCTGCTGTCGATCAAGACTGGCGGCTGTCCGGAAGACTGCGGCTATTGCCCGCAGTCGGTGCGTTACGACACCGGCGTCACCAGCCAGGACCTGATGCCGATCGACGAAGTGCTCGAAGCGGCCCGCGCGGCCAAGGACGCCGGCGCCACCCGCTTCTGCATGGGCGCGGCCTGGCGCGGCCCGAAGGACCGCGACGTCGAGAAGGTGGCCGAAATGATTTCGGCGGTGAAGGGCCTCGGCCTGCAGACTTGCGCCACGCTGGGCCTGCTGCGCGAGGGCCAGGCGGAAAAGCTGAAGCAGGCTGGCCTCGACTACTACAACCACAATATCGACACCGCGCCCGACTACTACGGCGAGGTGATCGGCACGCGCACCCAGGAAGATCGCTTCGACACGCTGGAAGCGGTGCGCGAGGCCGGCATGAATGTGTGCTGCGGCGGCATCGTCGGCATGGGCGAATCGCGCCGCGCGCGCGCCGGCCTGATCGCCACGCTGGCGTCGATGGACACGCCGCCGGAATCGGTGCCGATCAACAATCTGGTCAAGGTCGAAGGCACGCCGCTGGCCGATACGCCGGACCTCGATCCGTTTGAGTTCGTGCGCACGATTGCCGCTGCCCGCATCACGATGCCGAAGAGCTACGTGCGCCTGTCGGCCGGCCGCGAGCTGATGAGCGACGAAATGCAGGCGATGTGCTTCCTCGCCGGCGCCAATTCGATCTTCTACGGCGACAAGCTGCTCACCACCGGCAATCCGCAGGCCGAGAACGATCGCCGTCTGTTCGAGCGGCTGGGTATCCGTTCGACGTGAGCGCCGCTCGGCCGCCCGAAGTCGCTCAGCCCTCCCTCGGGGAGGTGTCGCGCAGCGACAGGAGGGTCGTCTGATGCCGCAGGGGGTGGCGATGACCTCTTCAGTCCCGCCAGATTTTGCGCTCGACGCCCGTGCAGTCGCACGCGGCTTCGAGCGTGCCGCCGGTCGTTTCGACAGCGCCGCGGTGCTGCACCGGGAAGTCGCCCGCCGCATGGCTGAGCGGCTCGACCTGGTCACGCTGAAGCCGCATCGCCTGCTCGATCTCGGCTGCGGCAGCGGCGCCGACTTGCAGCCGCTGCGCGCGCGCTATCCCGATGCACTGATGACCGGTCTCGACCGCTCGGCGGCGATGCTGGCGCAGGCGGCCGTGCGCACGCCGCGCTGGCGCCGCTGGCTGCCCGGCGTGCTGGGCGGCAGCCAGACCGCGGTCGTGCAGGCCGACATCGCGCGGCTGCCGATCGCTGCGCGCAGCCATGACATGGTGTGGTCCAACATGGCGCTGCACTGGCTGCCCGATCTGCCGGGCGCACTGCGCGAGGTGCAGCGCACGCTGCGGGTCGGCGGCCTGTTCATGTTTTCGATGCTGGGTCCGGACACGCTGCAGGAACTGCGCGCAGCGCTGGTCGAAGCCGGCCTGCACGGCCGCGTGCACCGCTTCATCGACATGCACGACGTGGGCGACATGCTGGTCGAAGCCGGCTTCGCTGAGCCGGTGATGGACATGGAGCACATCACGCTCACCTTCGCGTCGCCGGCCGACTTCTATCGCGACCTCGCCGACACCGGCAGTTTCGGCGCGCTGGCGGCGCGGCCGCGCGGCTTGCTGACGCCGCGCGCGCGGCGCCGGCTGGACGACGCGTTGCTGCGCCGGCTCGACGATGGCCGTCTGCCGGCTACGATGGAGATCATCTACGGACATGCCTGGCGCGGCGAGCCGAAGCAGACCGAAGACGGTCGCGCCATCATCAAGTTCGAGCGTGGAGGCCGGCGATGAACGAGAAGTCGGCTGCCCGGCTGAGCAGCAAGCGGCGCACCTTGAAGCCGCGCAACCCGCTGGCCACGGCGGCGCTGATGCGCAAGGGCGGTGAGCACGCGCGCAGTGACAAGAAGGCCGGCCGCGCCCGCCAGAAGGCGGCCTGGCTGAAGTCGCGCGACGAGTGAGCGTGCACAACGGCAGCACCGCGCGCCTGACGCTGCTGATGTGTGCGGCCGAGGTGCTGGGCATGACCAGCCTCGCCGCCTACCCGTCCTTCCTGACCGAGCTGTCGGCGCTGTGGTCGCTCAGCGGCGCCGAGGCGGGCTTCATCGGCGGTGCCTTCTTCTTCGGCTACATGGTCGCCGTGCCCTTCCTGTCCGGCGCCACCGACCGCGTCGATGCCCGTCTCGTGTTCGTGCTGTCCAATCTGCTGATGGCGCTCGGCATGGTCGGTTTCGCCTTCGCCGCGCACGGGTTGTGGAGTGCCGCCTTCTTCCAGGCGCTCAGCGGCGCCGGGCTGGCCGGCTGCTACATGCCCGGCCTGCGCGTGCTGGCCGACCGCGTGCCGCATGACGCCGGCACCCGTCACATCGCCTTCTACACGTCGAGCTTCGGCATCGGCACCAGCGGCGCGCTGCTGCTGGCCGGCGCGCTCGGTCGCCACGTCGACTGGCATGTCGCGGTGGCGCTGATGGCCATCGGCCCGCTGCTGGCGGCCGCGCTGGTCTGGCTGCGCGTTGGCCACGTCGCGCCGCCGGCTGCGCACGAAGCGCGCTGGTTGCCGCGCTTCGGCCCGGTGCTGGCGCATCCGCGCGTGCGCAGCCTGGTCAGCGGCTACGCCGTGCACTGCTGGGAGCTGTTCGGCCTGCGTTCATGGCTGGTCGCCTTCATCGCTTTCGGCTGGACACTGTCGGCGAGCACGCCCTGGCTCACGCCGACCGAAGCGGCCGCCCTGGTTATGCTGCTGGGCCAGCCGGCCAGCATACTGGGGAACGAGGCTGCCAGCCGCGTCGGTCGCCAGCGCTGGATCGTCTGGATGATGATCGCATCGGGCCTCATGTGCTGGGTGGCGGGGGCTGCGGCCGGCGGGCCGTGGTGGCTGCTGCTGATCCTGCTGTCGCTGTACAACGTGACCGTGATGGCCGATTCGGCCTCTCTCACCGCCGGCCTGGTGCACGCCGCGCCGGTGGCGCAGCGCGGCGCGGCGATGGCGCTGTACTCGCTCGGCGGCTTCGGCGCCGGCTTCGTCGCGCCGCTGGTGTTCGGTGCTGCACTCGACCTCGCCGGTGGCACGACCGTCCCGCTGGCGTGGATGTTCGGCTTCGGCACGCTGGGCGCCGGCTGCCTGCTGTGGGCGATGTTCGGGCGGCGGGCGGCATAGTTCCTTCGGACCATCGATGCGGGCTCATGCAGCCACGCGACGGTCATGCTGGCGATCTAGTCTGATGTCTTTCGGCGTCCAGGGCCCGCATGCCGCGGGTCCATGGGCTACGCTAGACATCTCGACCGGACTTCCACATGTCATCGAAAATCGTTCGCCCGGTGCTGCCGCGCACCCTCGTTCTCGCGCTCGCCGCCGCCGGTCTGCTCAGTCAGCCGGTACTCGCCGACAGCACCCCGCAAACGCTGCCCTTTGGTCAGGACTGGTCGAACATCGACCTCATCGTCGGCAACGACGACTGGTCCGCTGTGCCGGGCATCACCGGCTATCGCGGTGACAGCCTGACCGGCGCCACCGCTGCCGATCCGCAGACCATCGTCGCCGATGGCAACGGCACGCCGGTGGACGTCAATGCCAACCAGACCAATCCGGACACCTTCACCACCGGCGGTGTGACCGAATTCCATCTGGCCGATCCGGTGGTCGCGCTGACCGGTTCCGGCACCGCCGACGCGCCTTTCCTGCTGCTGTCGCTGGATACCCGTGGCCGCAGCGGCATCGTCGTGCGTTACGACCTGCGCGATCTCGATGGCTCGACCGACAACGCGGTCCAGCCGGTGGCACTGCAGTACCGCGTCGGCAACAGCGGCGACTTCATCAACGTGCCGGCCGCCTTCGTCGCCGATGCGACCGAAGGTCCGTCGCTGGCCGGCAAGGTGACGCCGGTGTCGGTAACGCTGCCGGCGGCGGCGGAAAACCAGCCGCTGCTGCAGTTGCGCATCATCACGACGAACGCCGTCGGCAACGACGAATGGGTGGGCATCGACAACATCGTGGTCGATGGCAGCAATGGCGGCGGCGTGAATCAGCCCATCGTCACCAGTTGCCCGGCGCTCAGCCTGCAGGCAGGCGAGGGTGGCAGCGTGAATGTGTCGGCCAGCGACGCGGACAGCACGGTCAATGCGCTGAGCCTGACCGGCAGCCTGCCGGCCGGCGTCACGCTGGGTGCGCTGACGCCCGCGGCCGGCGACGGCGCCAGCGCGTCGGCCAGCGTCACCGTCGCTGCAGCTACCGCCGCCGGCAGCTATGCCGTCGGCCTGCGCTTCGCCAACGACGACGCGCAGAGCGCTGACTGCACGGTCGACATCACCGTCGCCACGGCGGCGGCGATCACGCCGATTCCGGCCATCCAGGGCAGCGGCAGCGCCAGTCCGCTGAACGGCCAGTCGGTCACCACGGAGGGCGTCGTCACCGCGGTGTTCCCGGGACTGTCCGGTTACTACCTGCAGGACGAAGCGGGCGATGGCGACGTCGCCACCTCGGACGGCATCTTCGTCTACGCGCCGGGCAATACCGCTCAGGTCGGTCAGCGTCTGCGCCTGAGTGCTGGCGTGACCGAGTTCAATACGGTGACCGAACTGGTGTCGCCGACCGCCGTCCAGGTGCTGGGCAGCGGCGTGAGCGTGCAGCCGACCGACGTCGTGCTGCCGGAGGCGTTCGAAGGCGAGCTGGAGCGCTACGAAGGCATGCTGGTGCGCATCGTGTCGCCGCTCACCGTGTCGCAGAACTACTTCCAGGGGCGCTACGGCCAGGTCACGCTGTCCGCCGACGGGCGTCTGGAAATCCCGACCAACCGCCATGCCGCGGGCACTGCCGAAGCGCTCGCGCTGCGCGACGACAATGCGCGCCGCCGCATCGTGCTCGACGACGGTTCGACTGCGCAGAATCCGAATCCCATCCCCTTCATCGGTGCCGACGACACGCTGCGCGCCGGCGATACGGTGCAGACGCTGACCGGCGTGATCGACCACGGCCTGATCACTGCCGCCAGCGACGGCCAGCGCGACTACAAGATCCACCCGACCGTCGCCCCAGTGTTCGAGCGCACGCATCCGCGCACCGCAGCGCCGGCACCGGTCGGCGGCAATGTGAAGGTGGCCAGCTTCAACGTGCTGAACTACTTCACGACGGTCGATCAGGCCGGCGCGTCGTGCTTCCCGTCGGGCACGCGCAGCGACTGCCGTGGCGCCGACAGCGCGCTCGAGTTCTCGCGCCAGCAGGCCAAGATCGTTGCCGCACTGCGCGCCATCGATGCTGACGTGGTGGGCCTGATCGAGATCGAGAACAACGGTCAGACCGCGGTGAACAATCTGGTGTCGGCGCTGAACGCGGCCTACGGCGCCAATGTGTACGCCGCGGTCGGCGTGCCGGTCGGCGGCAGCGGCGGCGATGCCATCCGCCAGGCGATGATCTACAAGCCGGCGCGTGTATCGACGGTGGGAAGCGCGCTCAGCGACACCGCGCCCATCCACAACCGTCCGCCGCTGGCACAGACCTTCGCAGCCACCAACGGCGAGCGCTTCAGCGTCGTCGTCAATCACTTCAAGTCGAAGTCCTGCGGCGACGCGGCCGGTGTCGAGGCCGACCAGGGCGACGGCCAGGGCTGCTGGAACCCGCTGCGCGTGCAGCAGGCCGCCGCGCTGAACGCCTTCGTGCAGCAGCTGACGACGGGCAGCGGCGCCACCGACGTGCTGGTGATCGGCGATCTGAACGCCTACTCCAAGGAGGACCCGGTCAATGCGCTGACCGCGGCCGGCATGGTGAATCTGGCCGCCGGCATCGATCTGGCCTACAGCTACACCTTCGACGGCGAGAGCGGTGCGCTCGACCACGCGCTGGCCACGCCTGCGCTGGCGGCAAAGACCAGCGGCATCGCGCACTGGCACATCAATACCGACGAGCCCTTCGTCATCGACTACAACACCGAGTTCAAGCCGCAGGACCTGTACGCGCCGCACGCCTACCGGTCGTCGGATCACGACCCGGTGGTGATCGGTTTGTCGCTGCAGAAGAAGATTGCCGGCACGGCCGGTCGTGACCGCCTGAACGGCAGCGCCGGTGACGACGTGATCACCGGTGGCGCCGGCGCGGACACGCTGACCGGTGGTGCCGGTGCAGACACCTTCGTCTATCAGTCGATGCGCGACGCGGCCGACCTCATCACCGACTTCGCGCCGGCGCAGGACGTGCTGGACCTGCGCGCCCTGCTGGCCGGTCTGGGCATCGTCGGCGATCCGCAGCAGTCCGGCCATCTGCGCCTCGTTGCGAACGCGGCCGGCACGCTGGTGCAGATCGACAGCGACGGCTTCGCCGGCGCCGCTGTGCCGCGCACGCTGGTCACGCTGAGCGGTGTGCAGCCCGGACAGCTGAGCGGCCAGAACTTCGCCTACTGAGCCCTATCCCGAATACTCGCAGGAGATACACCATGAAAACCCACGCCCTCGTGCGTTGCCTGATGACGGCCGGCCTCGTGCTGGCGAGCGGCGCCGCCAGCGCCGCCGCCTTCGCGGACAATTTTGAAAGCGGCCTGAACGGCTGGTTCACCGCTGGTGACGTGTCCAACCCGGGGGGCTACATCGCCCTGACCACCGCCTCGCTGACCGAGGTAGACGATGCTCCGCTGCCCGCCGGCGTGTTCAACTTCTCCGGCGTCACCGCGGTCGAGGTCGGCGTTGCCGACGGGCTGGAAAGCCGCATCGGTCTGACGCCCGGCGCGCTCGATACGGCCGACGGCTTCGCCTACGAAGGTTCGGCGATGTGGCGCGAACTGACGGTGAGCGCTGGCGATACGCTGCGCTTCGACTGGCTGTTCGCCACGTCCGAGCACTATGTCGATCCGCTGCCGGACTACGCCTTCCTGCTGATCGGCGATCAGGTCATCCGCATCGCCGACGAGTCGGACGCGCCGTTTCCGCCGACTACGCCCTTCCGTCGCGAGAGCAATCGGTCGACCTTCGAATACGTGTTCACGCAGTCCGGCGCGGTCCGCCTCGGTTTCGGCATCGTCGACGTCGGCGACTACTCGGCGACCAGTGCGTTGGCGATCGACAACCTGAGCGTCACGCCGGTACCCGAGCCGTCGGGCTGGGCGCTGCTGCTCGGCGGCCTCGGCGTCATCGTCGCCAGCGCCCGCCGTCGCGTCTGAGCGCTCAGGCGCCGCGCGTCATCTTCCAGGCCGCTGCACCGATCACCACCAGCAGCACGGTGACCCAGCCCAGGCGATCGATGTAACGGTGCAGCGTCGCCTCCATTTTTTCCCCACCCCACGCCATCAACCCGGCAACCAGGAAGAAGCGCGCGCCGCGGCCGATGATGGAGGCCAGCGTGAAAGGCAGCAGCGCCATCGAGATGGCGCCGGCGGCGATGGTGAATACCTTGTACGGAATCGGCGAGAAGCCGGCGACGAAAATGGCCCAGAAGCCCCAGTCACTGAACCACTGCTGCGCGGTCTCGTAGCTAACCCAGTAGCGGCTGTCGCGCAGCCAGGGCTCGATAAGGTCGAAGGCGAAGGCGCCGATCAGGTAGCCGAACAGGCCGCCGGCCACCGAGGTGAGCGTGGTGATCAGCGCGTAGAACATCGCGCGCCGCGGCGCGGCCATGCTCATCGGCGCCAGCATCACGTCGGGCGGGATCGGAAAGAAGGACGACTCGGCGAAGCTCATGGCACCCAGAAACCAGGGTGCGCGATGGTGGCGCGCCCACTGCATGGCGCGTGTGTACAGCGGAGAGAAGATGTTCACCCGGACATTCCGTATAAGGATCGGGCGCCATGATACCGGCGCCCGACGGGCGACCGGTGTGCATCCGCCTCAGGCGGCCTGCGCTTCGAGCGTGCGCCGCATGCGGCGGCCGTGCCACAGGCGCAGCGCGAACAGCGTGGCCAGCACGAAGGCGTATGTGATGGGTTCGGTCAGGTCCTTCTTCACCAGCCACCAGTAATGCGCGACACCGAGCACGCCGACCGCGTAGACGGCGCGGTGCAGGCGCTGCCAGCTGCGGCCGCCGAGGCGACGGATCATGCCGTTGGTCGAGGTGATCGCCAGCGGCAGCATGAGCACGAAGGCGGCGAACCCGAGCGTGACGAAGGGGCGCTTGACGATGTCCGCGACGATGCCTGGCCAGTCGAAGAACTGGTCAAGCCAGACATAGGTGGCGAGGTGCAGACTGCCGTAGAAGAAGGCGTACAGGCCCAGTGTGCGGCGCAGCCGCACCAGCCAGTGCCAGCCGGTGAGCTGGCGCAGCGGCGTCACCGCCAGCGTCAGCAGCAACAGGCGCAGCGTCCAGTCGCCGGTGGCGCGCGTGATGTGCTCGATAGGATTGGCGCCCAGTGCATCACGCAGACCGCCCGCCACCAGCAGCATCAGCGGCAGCAGGCAGGCCGCCCAGACCGCGCGCCAGATCCAGGCAAACTGCACGCGGTCGGGGCTGAAGGCGCGCTCGCGCATCGTCAGAACTGCTTCTTCAGATCCATGCCGGCGTACAGCGACGCGACCTGCTCGCCGTAGCCGTTGAACATGAGCGTCTTGCGCTTGGTGAATTCGCCGATGCGCCGCTCGCGTGCCTGGCTCCAGCGCGGGTGATCGACTTCCGGATTCACGTTCGAATAGAAGCCGTATTCGCGGGCGGCGGCACGGGTCCAGGAACTGACCGGCTCCTTGTCGGTGAAGCGGATCTTCACGATCGATTTCGCGCTCTTGAAGCCGTACTTCCACGGCACCACAAGGCGCATCGGTGCGCCGTTCTGGTTCGGCAGCACTTCGCCGTACAGGCCGACCGCCAGCAGCGTCAGCGGGTGCATGGCCTCGTCGATGCGCAGCCCTTCGACATAGGGCCAGTCGAGCACGGCGCTGCGCACGCCGGGCATGGTTTTCGGATCGGCCAGCGTGGTGAATTCGACGTACTTCGCGCCACCGAGCGGCTCGACCTGCTTCAGCAGCGCCGACAGCGGCAGGCCGACCCAGGGCACGACCATGGACCACGCCTCGACGCAGCGCAGCCGGTAGATGCGCTCTTCCAGCGGCGCCAGCTTCAGCACGTCCTCGATCGCCAGCGTCTTCGGCTTCTGCACCATGCCTTCGATGCTCACCGTCCACGGCCGGGTCGACATGCGGTGCGCGTTGCGCGACGGGTCGCTCTTGTCGGTGCCGAATTCGTAGAAATTGCAGTAGCTGGTGATGTCCTTGTAGTCGTTCAGCTTCTCGTCGGTCGACAGCGGGCTTTTCAGCAGCGGACCCAGCGACTGGCCGCCGTAGCCGGCGGCGCGCGCCTCGCCCGACAGGCCGGCACCGAGCAGCGCGGCGCCGACGCCGAGACCGGCGGCGCGGATGAAGTCGCGGCGGCTGTCGAACAGCGCACGCGGGGTGATTTCGGACGGCACGATGTCCGTCTGGCGTTTGATCAGCATGGGTACACTCCTGGCTTCATGTCTGTGCAGACCGTGTCAGGTCGCCAGACCTTACCGAAGACCGCAAATGAGCAGAAAGATTTTCGACGCACTGCACGATGCGCTGATGTGTGCCGACCCCGACGACAAATGTGCGCAGGTGGCGAGCCTGTGGCGCGACTGGCAGGCCGGCGCCGTGTTCGACCGGGCGGCAGCCCCGCCGCACGCCGTCGACGACGCTGGCCGGCCGACCCGGCCCGAACTGGTCGAACCGTCGGCACTGCGTTCGCGCCGCATCGGCAGTCGCGAAGGCCACGGCGCGATGATCCATGCCATCTGCCACATCGAATTCACCGCCATCAATCTGGCGCTCGACGCTGCCTGGCGCTTCCGTGAAATGCCGGACGACTATCTGGGCGACTGGCTGCGTGTCGCCGCCGACGAGGCGCGCCACTTCGGTCTGCTGCGTACCCACTTGCGCACGCTGGGCTACGACTATGGCGACTTTCCGGCGCACGCCGGTCTGTGGGACATGGCGCGCCGCACCGCGCACGATGTGCTGGTGCGCATGGCGCTGGTGCCGCGCGTGCTCGAAGCGCGCGGGCTGGACGCCACGCCGCCCATCATGGCCAAGCTGCGCGCGATCGGCGATCAGGCGGCGCTGGATATCCTGGACATCGTGCTGAGCGATGAAATCACCCACGTGGCGGTCGGTGACCGCTGGTTCCGTCACCTGTGCGCGCAGCGCGGACTGGCGCCGGAGGCGACCTTCCTGCGCTTGTTCAACGAGTTCGATGCGCCGCGGCTGCAGCCGCCGGTCAACGAAAAAGCCCGCCTGGCGGCGGGCTTTTCGGAGAGCGAGATCGAAACGCTGGCGAATCAGCGCAGGCCGGCTGCGTAGTCGGCCACCGCCTTGATTTCGGCGTCGGTCATCTTCACCGCGATCATGCGCATCATCTTGGCCGGGTCGTTGGCGCGTTCGCCGACGCGGAAGGTCTTCAGCTGCGCTTCGGTGTAGTCGGCGTGCTGACCGGCGATGCGCGGGTACTGAGCCGGCAGGCCGGCGCCGGCCGGGCCGTGACAGCCGGCACAGGCGGGCAGACCCTTGCTCTGGTCGCCACCGCGCCACAGCTTCTGACCCAGTTCGATGCTTTCACGCGAGCCCTTGGCTTCGCCACCGCTCGGCTTCTGGCCGGCGTAGTAGGCAGCGAGGTTGCGCATGTCCTGTTCGGACAGACCGGCCACCATGCCAGCCATCACGCCGTTGACGCGCTCGGCCGGCTTGCCGTCCTTGGCCTTGAAGTTCATCAGCTGCTTGTACAGGTATTCCGGGTGCTGGCCGGCGAGCTTAGGATTGGCCGGGATGGCACTGTTGCCATCGGCGCCATGACAGGCCGCACACACCTGGGTGGCGATGGTCTTGCCCGCGGCTGCGTCGGCCTTCGGGGCTGCTTTTTCTTCGGAGGCCAGCGCGCTGGCCGAAACGAGGGTCAGGGACAGGGCGAAACCAAGAGCGTTGAGGTGGCGCATGACTTTCCTTGAGCGGTGATGCCGGGCAAAGGTCCGGGAAAATTTCGGTGATACGCTAAACTCCTCATTTTACCGTGTTTTCCCGGGCGCGCATTGCGCGATTCTGATTTGTCCTCTCTCTTCCGCGGCGCCTCCTTCCATATCTCCGTTGCCAAGCCCTCGGGCCTGCCAGCGCCCATCGGCCCGGAGATCGCTTTCGCCGGGCGTTCGAACGCCGGCAAGTCCAGCGCCATCAACACGCTGGTCGGTCACACGCGGCTGGCCTTCGTCAGCAAGACGCCGGGGCGCACCCAGCTGATCAATTATTTCAAGCTGGTCAAGGGCGGCTTCCTGGTCGATCTGCCGGGCTACGGCTTCGCCCAGGTACCGGTCGAGGTGCGCCGCGCCTGGGCGGGGCTGATCGAGCGTTACCTGAAGGAGCGCGAGAGCCTGGTCGGGCTGGTGCTCATCATGGATTCCCGTCACCCGCTGACCGAACTCGACTGGAACATGATCCAGTGGTTCTCGCAGAGCGGAAAGCCGATGCACGTGCTGCTGACCAAGGCCGACAAGCTCACGCGCAGCGCACAGGCGGCCACGCTGGCCGACGTGCGTCGCCAGCTTTCGGGCATGGGTGAGCAGGTAACGGTGCAACTGTTCTCCAGCCTGAAGAAGACCGGCGTCGACGAGGTCGAGAAAGCAGTCGCGCCATGGCTGAGCGCGGCGCTGCCACCGCCGGACACGTCCGCCGCCTGAAAAAAGAAAAAGCCCACGGCTAAAGGGGATGAAGCCGTGGGCTCGAAACGCCTCGCACGCAAGGCACCCGCTCAGGGAGGTGAAGCGGGTGACGGCTCGCACCGTCGCACGCTCTGACCGGGGCCTCTTTTTCAAAGTTCCGCTCGCTTCGTGCGCTAATTGAGTCGGCTGCGGATCGAGCGGGAGGGTGCCGCGTACTATTATCGCGGCTTCCGTTTTCGCAGGTCCAGACGATGTCCTCTTCCGCCAGCCACTTCCCCTCGACCCGCATGCGCCGCATGCGCCGCGACGACTTTTCGCGCCGCCTGATGCGCGAGAACCGCCTCAGCGCCGACGACCTCATCTATCCGGTGTTCGTACTCGACGGCCCGAGCCGCAGCGAAGCGGTGGCGTCGATGCCGGGCGTCAACCGGGTCAGTATCGATCTGCTCCTCGGCGTGGCCGAGCAGGCGGTGGCGCTGGGCGTGCCGGCGCTGGCGCTGTTCCCGGTCATCGACGCCGGTCTGAAGACCGACGATGCGGCCGAAGCGTGGAACCCGGAAGGTCTGGTGCCGCGCACCGTGCGTGCGCTGAAGCAGCGCTTTCCCGAACTGGGCGTGATCACCGACGTCGCGCTCGACCCCTACACCTCACATGGCCAGGACGGCCTGATCGACGCGTCCGGCTATGTCATGAACGACGAAACGCTCGAGGCGCTGGCCAGACAGGCGCTGTGCCACGCCCTGGCCGGCGCCGACGTGGTGGCGCCGTCCGACATGATGGACGGGCGGGTCGGCCGCATCCGCTTCGAACTGGACGCGCACCGGTTGATTCACACCCGCATCCTCGCCTATTCGGCGAAGTACGCGTCGGCCTTCTACGGCCCCTTCCGCGACGCCGTCGGTTCGGCTGGCAACCTTGGCAAGGGCAACAAGTACACCTACCAGATGGACCCGGCGAACAGCGACGAGGCGATCCGCGAAGTGACGCTCGACATCGCCGAGGGGGCCGACATGGTGATGGTGAAGCCAGGTATGCCCTATCTCGACATCGTGCGTCGGGTGAAGGCCGAACTGGGGGTGCCGACCTACGCCTACCAGGTCAGCGGCGAGTACGCGATGCTGAAGGCGGCGGTCGCCAACGGCTGGCTGGACGAACGCGCCACCGCGATGGAGGCCTTGCTTGCCTTCAAGCGCGCCGGCGCCGACGGCATCCTCACCTATTACGCGCTGGACGCGGCGCGCTGGCTCAAAGAAGCCTGAGCGCGCGTCGCAGCTGCAGCGCCGAACTCAGCCGCAGATCGACGTAGCCGTGATGGGCGGCATCGCGACTGATCCACACCGTGCGCATGCCCAGCTGCTTGGCGGTGCGCAGATTGGTCGCCGTGTCTTCGACCATGATGCAGCGTGAAGCGGTGAGCCGGTAGTCGCGCAGCAGGTGCAGGAAGCCGGCCAGGCGCGGTTTGGGCGCGTAGCGCGAGTGCTCTATCGCGTGGATGCCGTCGAACAGCGCGCTCATGCCCATCACGTCGAGCACCGCCTCGGCGTAGTGCAGCGGACCGTTGGTGAACACGATCTTGCGGCCGGGCAGGCGGCGCAGCACGTGCAGCAGCGCGCGATCGAACACGATGCCGGGCCGCAGCGCCTCGACGTCGTGCGTACCGTGCAGGAAGTGTGCGGGGCGGGTGCCGTGATGACGCATCAGGCCGAGCAGCGTGGCGCCGTAGCGGTGCCAGTAGTGCACGCGCAGGCGGTCTGCCTCGGCATGCTCCAGCCCCAGCTCCGTCATCAGCCAGGCGGTCATCGCCCGGTTCAGGTGCGGAAAGACGTGCGGATTGGCGTCGTGCAGCGTGTTGTCCAGATCGAAGATCCAGACCGGCTGCCTGCCGGCGTCCAGGCGTCGCGCGTGAATCGGGTCAGGGCTGATGTCTTACGCCTTCCGGGGGACGGGCCGGGCGTCGCCCGGCCCAGGGGGCGGGTTCACTTGCTCTTGATCAGCGTGCCGACGCCGTCGTCGGTCAGCACTTCGAGCAGCAGCGCGTTCGGCACGCGACCGTCGATGATGTGCACGCTCTTCACGCCGCTGCGGGCAGCGTCCAGCGCCGAGCCGATCTTCGGCAGCATGCCGCCGGACAGCGTGCCGTCGGCGATCATGGCGTCGACGTCGCGCGGCGTGATGCCGGTCAGCAGATTGCCTTCCTTGTCGAGCACGCCCGGCGTATTGGTGAGCAGCACGAGCTTTTCCGCCTTCAGGATTTCCGCCAGCTTGCCGGCGACCACGTCGGCGTTGATGTTATAGCTTTCGCCGTCTGGGCCGACGCCGATCGGCGCGATCACCGGGATGAAGTCGCCGCTGTCGAGGAAGTTGATGATGGTCGGGTCGATCGACACGATGTCGCCGACCAGGCCGATGTCGAGCATTTCGTCCGGCTTGTCCTTGTTCGGCATCATCAGCTTGGTGGCGCGGATGAAGGAGCCGTCCTGACCGGTCAGGCCCACGGCCTTGCCGCCAGCCTGGTTGATCAGGTTCACGATGTCCTTGTTCACATGACCGCCGAGCACCATTTCGACGATGTCCATGGTCTCTTCGTCGGTGACGCGCATGCCCTGGATGAAGGTGCCCTGCTTGCCGACGCGCTTGAGCAGGTCGTCGATCTGCGGGCCGCCGCCATGCACCACCACCGGGTTCATGCCGACCAGCTTGAGCAGCGTCACGTCGCGTGCGAAGCCCAGTTTCAGCGCCGGGTCGGTCATCGCGTTGCCGCCGTATTTCACGACGATGGTGCGGTCCTGGAAGCGGCGGATATAGGGCAGCGCCTCGGACAGCACCGCGGCCTTGGCGTGCGGCGTGATACCGGAGGTGAGGTCAGAGGTCAGAGGCATTTTCCGGGCTCGGGCGAGGTGTGAGGATGAGGCCGGATTCTAGCCTTGCACCGCACAAACAAAAAGCGGACACCGGCAGGGCGTCCGCTTTTTCCGGAGTGCGAACGGCTTACTGGATGGTGAGCTTCTTCGAGGCGGCGACAACCTTCTTCGGCAGTGTCAGTTCCAGCACGCCGTCGGCGAAACGGGCCTGCGCCCTGGCTTCGTCGATGTCCTGGCCGAGCTGGAAGCTGCGCGACACCTTGCCGTAGTGGCGCTCGGAACGCAGCACACGCTCGCCCTCCTTGTTCTCCACCGTGCGCTTCTTTTCGGCGCTGATCGACACCACCGACCCTTCGATGTTCACGTGGATGTCGTCCTTCGCCACGCCCGGCAGGTCGGCGTGCACGGTGTAGGCGTCCTTGTCTTCCTTCACGTCGACCTTGAGCGCCGGCACGTCGGGGTTGTTGGCGAGGTCGACCGGTTGCAGCACGAGGCCGCGAAAGTCCTTGAACAGGTTCTCAAAAGGATCCCAGCGGGTCACTTGATTCATCGTTTCGTCCTTTCCATGTCGGGTGCGGGTATCCGCGTACACCCAAACTAGGGTTGGAAAAAACCGATTTCAAGGCCGCCTGTTCAGGCGCTTGCGCTGGGTCAACATCCGTATCGCATCGCGGTTGGTCCACGAAAACACCGCGTCGAGTGCCTCGCGCCAGGGCAGCCAGCGCCAGTCGCGGTGCTCGTCCGGCGCCAGCCGGATCGGCGTGTCGCGCGGGACGCAGAGGCTGAAGGCGTGCTCGGTATTGTGGGTGACACCGGCCGGATAGCGATGGCGCCAGATTGGATAGATTTCGAAGCGGCTGCTGTGGTGCCAGCGGTCGAAAGCCTCGGCCGGCGCGACGATGCCGGTCTCTTCCTCGACTTCGCGCTGTGCTGCCTGTTCCGGCGTTTCGCTGGCTTCGATGCTGCCTGTGACCGACTGCCAGTAGCCCGGGTGCTTCGCCCGCTCGATCAGCAGGATGTCGCCGCCGTCGCTGTGGATCAGCACCAGGACCGACTGCGGCCGCTTCATGCGCTGGCCATGAATGGGCGGGCGCGCGTGTGCGGCTGGTCGATCAGCACCCAGAACGGGGTGCCGCGGCTGCGCCACTCGTCGGCGGCGTCGTTCAGCACGGCGACCAGCGCGTCGAAATCGTCCTTGCAGCGCTCGACCGGCTTGGCGCAGTTGCTCAGATGCAGCAGGTAGCCACCGCTGGCCGGCAACCACGACAGATCGCCGAGGCAGTCGCCGAGTGCGTCGAGGTTGTGGCCGAAAGTGTCGGGGAAGCCCATCGTCTCTGCGAACAGCTGCAGCAGCGACGCCTGGTCACGGCTGTCCTTCAGGTCGAGGCCGATCAGCAGCAGGCCGGCCGGTTCGGCAAAGCGCGCGGCGCGCGCGGCGGCGGTCGGCTGCGCGGAAAAGACGCCGCTGCGGGCGGCGTCGCCCAGTCGGGCCTGCATCGAATCAGGGGGCAATGCGGACATCGTTCATTCCTTGATGCGGCGGAAGCTGCGGTAGTGATCCGCCGTGTACCAGTATTCGCCCGAACTGCGGACGTCGCCGTCGGCGCCGCTGCCAGCGACGATGCGACGGGCGCCGCGGTGGTTCAGGCCGGGCGTGGGCACCGTGTATTCGCGGTAATAGCCGCGCTTCTGCATTGGCAGACGGCGTTCGCGATTGTGGAACACGACGCCGTCACGGTTGTACGGGAAGGGCCCGCCCTGACGGATCAGCGCCAGCGTCTGCGCCGCTTCAGGCGGCAGTTGCGCCAGCTCCACCTCGGGCGAGGCGAAACCGGTCAGCAACAGCCACAGGGCCAGAATCGGCGCCAGCAGTGGCGCCGGGAGCCGGCGGGTCAGGCGGGTCATCACGGGCTCAGGCGCCGGCGTCGGCCTTCGGCGCGTTGCGCAGCTTGATGTGCAGCTCGCGCAGCTGGCGCTCGTCCACCGGGCTCGGCGCCTGGGTCAGCAGACACTGGGCGCGCTGGGTCTTGGGGAAGGCGATCACGTCACGGATCGACTCGGCGCCGGTCATCATCGTGACGATGCGGTCCAGACCGAAAGCGAGGCCACCATGCGGCGGCGCGCCGTACTTCAGCGCGTCGAGCAGGAAGCCGAACTTGAGCTGCTGTTCTTCCGGACCGATGTTGAGCGCCTCGAACACGGTTTCCTGCACGTCGGCACGGTGGATACGCACCGAGCCACCGCCGATTTCCCAGCCGTTCAGCGCCAGGTCGTAGGCCTTGGCCAGGCACTTGCCCGGATCGGTCTTCAGCAGCGCGATGTGCTCGTCCTTCGGGCTGGTAAAGGGGTGATGGCAGGCGTTCCAGCGCTTCTCGTCCTCGTCGTACTCGAACATCGGGAAGTCGACCACCCACAGCGGACGCCAGGCGTCTCCGGTGACATAACCCTTCTCGTGGCCGATCTTCAGGCGCAGCGCGCCGAGCGCGTCCGACACCACCTTGGCCTTGTCCGAACCAAAGAAGATCACGTCGCCGCTCTGCGCGCCGGTACGGGCCATGATCGCGGCCAGCGATTCCGGGCTCAGGTTCTTGACGATGGGCGACTGCAGGCCTTCCTCGTTCAGCTTGGTCACGTCATTGACCTTGATGTAGGCCAGGCCCTTGGCGCCGTAGATCTTGACGAACTCGGTGTAGCCGTCGATCTCGCCACGCGACAGCGATGCACCGCCGGGCACGCGCAGCGCGGTGACGCGGCAGGCGGGGTCGTTGGCCGGACCGGAGAACACCTTGAACGCGACATCCTTGACCGCGTCGGCGACGTCTACCAGTTCCAGCGTCACGCGCAGGTCCGGCTTGTCCGAACCGAAGCGGCTCATCGCCTCGGCGTAGGTCATGCGCGGGAAGGGCGCGGGCAGGTCGACCGACAGCGCTTCCTTGAAGACATAGCGGATCATGTCTTCCATCATCGCGGTGATTTCGTGCTCGGTCAGGAAGCTGGTTTCGATATCGACCTGGGTGAATTCCGGCTGGCGGTCGGCGCGCAGATCCTCGTCGCGGAAGCACTTGGTGATCTGGTAGTAACGGTCGTAGCCGGCCACCATCAGCAGCTGCTTGAACAGCTGCGGCGACTGCGGCAGCGCGAAGAACTGGCCGTCGTGCACACGGCTGGGCACCAGGTAGTCGCGCGCGCCTTCCGGCGTGCTCTTGGTCAGCATCGGCGTTTCGATGTCGATGAAGCCCTTGCCGTCGAGGAAGCGGCGGAAGGCCATCGCCGTCTTGTAGCGCAGCATCATGTTCTTCTGCATCGCCGGGCGACGCAGATCGATCACGCGGTGGGTCAGGCGCACGGTTTCCGACAGGTTGTCGTCGTCCAGCGGGAAGGGCGGCGTGACCGAGGCGTTCAGTACTTCGACTTCATGGGCCAGCACTTCGATCTCGCCGGACACCAGGTTGGCGTTGGTCGTGCCTTCCGGGCGACGGCGCACGCGGCCGGTCACCTTCAGGCAGAACTCGTTGCGCACCGACTCCGCCACGGCAAAGGTTTCCGCGCGGTCCGGGTCGCACACCACCTGCACCAGACCTTCGCGGTCGCGCAGGTCGATGAAGATGACGCCGCCGTGGTCGCGACGACGGTGAGCCCAGCCGAACAGCGTTACGGTCTGGTCGAGATAGCCCGCGTCGAGCAGGCCGCAGTATTGCGTGCGCATGGTGTGATTCCGGGAAAGTGCGGGGTCGGAAACCCCGGTTCAGTTGTCGAGTGCGGGCACGGCGGCCGCATGCGGTTTCGGTTTTCTGGCCGGCGGGACGACGCCCATCGACACGATGTACTTGAGCGCTTCATCAACCGTCATGTCGAGCTCGATCACCTCGCTGCGCGGCAGCATCAGGAAGAAGCCCGAGGTCGGATTGGGCGTGGTCGGCACGTAGACGCTGACGTGGTCGGGCAGGTGATTGACCACGTCTCCGCCCGGCTGGCCGGTCAGGAAGGCAATGGTCCAGCTCCCCTGGCGCGGGTACTGGACCAGCAGCGCCTTGCGGAAAGCTTCGCCGGAGCTGGAGAACAGCGTATCCGACACCTGCTTGACGCCGTTGTAGATCGACTTCACGACCGGGATGCGCGACAGCAGGCCTTCCCAGTAACGCAGCAGGCGCTGGCCGATGATGTTGTGGCCGATGACGCCGCTGACCACGATGATGAGCACGGTCAGGATGACGCCCAGGCCCGGCACGTCGAAGCCGAACAGCTGTGCCGGCCGCCACTGCCAGGGCACCAGCAGCATGGTCTGGTCCAGCGTGCCCAGTATCCAGGCCAGCACCCAGATCGTGATGGCCAGAGGAATCCAGATCAGCAGCCCGGTGATGAAGTAACGCTTCATCAATGGCAGGCGCAGGAGCCGCCACAGGGGGTCGAGGGCGCGGCAGCACTGTCGCCTGAAGACGAGGACGCGCTCGATGCGGACGTGTCCGCCTTCGGCGTGGTGGTGCTGCCCGAGCCGCCGCCCTTGAAATCGGTGGCGTACCAGCCGCTGCCCTTGAGCTGGAAGCCGGCTGCGGACAGTTGCTTGGTGAAGGTCGATGCGCCGCAGGACGGGCAATCAGTCAGCGGTGCGGCGCTGATCTTCTGCATCACGTCCTTTTCAAAACCGCAGGACGAGCAGCGGTAACCGTAGATCGGCATGTCGAGCTCCAGAAAACGCGAAATTATAGACTAAGGCATTGTTGCACATGCACATTTCGCGCCAGGAAATCGCCAGCCCCACGCGTGGCGGGAGCGGGTGCGCGAAATGGACGCTGCGCTGGAGAAATGGGGCGCCCGTTCTGGGGATTCAAGCCCCGGCAGATGCCTACATCAGCCCCAGATAGGTGCGGTTGATCGTGGTGCCGAAGAACAGCGCGATCACGCCGGCGGCGGCCAGATAGGGCCCGAACGGAATCGGTACGTCGCGGCCATGCGAGCGCAGCACGATCAGTGCGATGCCGACCACGGCGCCGACCAGCGACGACAGCAGGATGATCACGGGCAGCATCTGCCAGCCGAGAAAGGCACCGAGCGCGGCCAGCAGCTTGAAGTCGCCGTAACCCATGCCCTCCTTGCCGGTGGCCAGCTTGAACGCCCAGTAGACGCTCCACAGCACCAGATAGCCGGCGATGGCGCCGACGACCGCCGACTGCAGATCGGTGAAGCCGCCGAGCAGGTTGAGCAGCAGTCCGGCCCAGATCAGCGGCAGCGTGATGCTGTCCGGCAGCAACTGGGTATCGAGGTCGATGAAGGTGAGTGCGATCAGCGCCCACACCAGGGCCAGTGCGCCGATCAGCAGCAATGTTGGTCCGAATGTCCAGGCACAGGCCAGGCTCAGCAGCCCGGTGAGCAGTTCGACCAGCGGATAGCGGACGCCGATGCCGGTGCCGCAGCCCCTGCACCGGCCGCGCAGCATCAGCCATGACAGCACCGGAATGTTCTCCAGCGCACCGATGCCGTGGCCGCACTTGGGGCAGCGCGAACGCGGCGCCAGCAGCGACAGCGCGTCGAACTCCGGCGCCGGTTCGCCGCGCAGGTCGGCGCACTGCGCCGCCCACTCCCGCTCCATCATGATGGGCAGGCGGTGAATCACCACGTTCAGGAAGCTGCCGACGGCCAGCCCGAGCAGGCCGACCAGCGGCAGCAGCAGGCCGCTTTCGGCCAGCGATTCGAGTCCGCTCACGATTCGGATTTCAGACCGACTGGGCGACCTTGAAGATCGGCAGGTACATGGCGACCACCAGACCGCCGATCAGCGTGCCGAGCACCACCATGATGATGGGTTCGAGCAGGCTGGACAACGCATCGACCGAGTCATCGACTTCCTGTTCGAAGAAGTCGGCAACCTTGGACAGCATCGAATCGAGCTGGCCGGACTCTTCACCGATGGAGGCCATCTGGATCACCATGACCGGGAACACATTGGTGTTCTGCATCGCGACGGTCAGGCTGGTGCCGGTGCTGACCTCGTTCTGGATCTGCCGCGTGGCCATCTTGTAGATGTGGTTGCCGGCCGCGCCGCCGACCGAATCGAGCGCCTCGACCAGCGGCACGCCCGCCGCAAACATCGTCGACAAGGTGCGTGCCCAACGGGCAATGGTTGCCTTGCGCAGGATTTCGCCAAGGACCGGCAGTTTGAGCGACAGACGGTCCACGGCGATCTGCAGCGGTACCGATCGCTTCAGCATGTAGAAGAATGCGCTGATCGCCGCGAAAGCGCCGCCGAAGATGAGCCACGAGTACTCGACGAAGGCGTCCGATATCGCGATGACGAACAGCGTCGGCGCCGGCAGATCGGCGCCGAAGCTCGAGAACACCTTCTTGAACTCCGGAATGACGAAAATCATGATCACCGCAGTGATCACGATGGCCACCACGATGACCGCGATCGGGTAGAACATCGCCGACTTGATCTTGCCCTTGATCGCCAGGATCTTCTCGCGATACGTGGCGAGGCGATCGAGCAGGCCGTCGAGAATACCGGCCTGCTCACCTGCGGCAACGAGGTTGCAGAACAGCTGGTCGAAATGCTGCGGATACTTGCGGAAAGCCTGGTTCAGGCTCGAGCCGGACTCGACTTCGAGCCGGATGTCGCCGAGCAGCTTCGATACCGCCCGGTTGCCGGCGCCCTTGCCGACGATGTCGAAGGCCTGCAGCAGCGGCACACCGGCCTTCATCATCGTCGCCAGTTGCCGCGTGAACAGCGTGATGTCCTTTTCGGTCACCTTGCCGCCGCGGCCGAAGCTGCGTTTCTTGACCTTGGTGACCAGGATGCCCTGGCGACGCAGCGTGGCCTGGACCATGGCTTCGCCACCGGCACGCATCTCTCCGCGCACCAGCTTGCCGCTCTTGTCCTTGCCTTCCCAATTGAAGACCGTTTCCTTGGAACCGCTGTCCTTGCGTACGGGGCGGGTTGCGGTGGCCAAATCAAGCTCCTTGCGGGATAAGTCCGCTCATGCGGCGACGCCGCGCGCGGCGTCGCTCATTCGTTGGTGCAGGCGAGCACTTCGGCCAGCGAAGTGACGCCCTGCCTGACCTTCAGCAGACCGGACTGGCGCAGGTCCTTGACGCCCTCGCGGCGTGCCTGCGCGGCAATGTCGATCGAATTGCCGTTGGTCATGATGATATGCGCAATCTCGTCGGAGATCGGCATCACCTGATAGATGCCGACCCGACCCTTGTAGCCGCTGCCCTTGCAGCGCTCGCAGCCGACCGGTGCATAGGGTTGCCAGCTGCCGTCGAGGTCCGCTTCGGTGAATCCCGCTTCCAGCAGCGCTTCGACCGGAATGTCCATCGGCTGCTTGCAGGAGCATAGCCGGCGCGCCAGCCGCTGGGCAGTGATCAAAATGACACTGGACGCAATGTTGAAGGCGGCGATGCCCATGTTGCGCATGCGATCCAGCGTGGTCGGTGCGTCGTTGGTGTGCAGCGTCGACAGCACCAGGTGACCGGTCTGTGCCGCCTTGATCGAAATTTCGGCCGTTTCGAGGTCGCGTATTTCGCCGACCATGATCACGTCCGGATCCTGCCGCAGGAAGGACTTCAATGCGGCGGCGAAGGTGAGGCCGGCCTTGTCATTGACATTGACCTGGTTGATGCCCGGCAGGTTGATTTCGGCCGGATCTTCGGCGGTCGAGATGTTCACACCCGGCTTGTTCAGGATGTTCAGACAGGTGTACAGCGACACCGTCTTGCCGGAACCGGTGGGACCGGTCACCAGAATCATGCCGTAGGGGCGCTCGATCGCATGCATCAGCGAGGCGCGCTGTTCGGGCTCGTAACCGAGCGCGTCGATGCCCAGCATGGCCGAACTCGGGTCGAGGATACGCATGACGATCTTCTCGCCGTGCAGTGTCGGCAGGGTACTGACACGGAAGTCGATCGCCTTGGTCTTGGACAGCACGAATTTCATCCGGCCGTCCTGCGGCACCCGCTTCTCCGAAATGTCCAGCCGCGAAATGACCTTGATGCGCGATGCGATCTTCTCGCGCAGCACCAGCGGCGGCTGGGTGATCTCGCGCAACACCCCGTCCGTGCGATAGCGGATGCGGTAGTACTTCTCGTAGGGTTCGAAGTGGACGTCGGAGGCGCCCTCGTTGATTGCGTCCAGAAGTATCTTCTGGATGAAGCGCACCACCGGCGCATCGTCGATTTCGACCTGGGCGTCGTTGCTGGCGGCGGCATCTTCCTCCGGCGCCATCTCACCGTCGAAGTCGAAGTCGACCGAAGCAATTGATTCCAGGGCCTTCTCGACGGTTTCCGACAGCTTGTCGACAAGGGTCGCGAGCTTGTCGGTTTCGACGACGACCGGGTCCACGGCCAGGCCGGTCTGGAAGCGAATTTCGTCGATGGCGCGCAGATTCGACGGGTCGGCGATCGCCACCGCCAGCCGGTTGCCGCGCTTCTTCAGCGCCAGCACGCGGTGGGTGCGCATCAGCTTCTTGTCGATCGCGTCCGCCGGGAACTGGTCCGGGTCGTACTGCGCGAGGTCCAGCAGCGGATAGCCGAAGGTTTCCGAGGCGAAGGCGGCTGCGTCGCGTGCGCTCATCTTGCCGCTGGCGACCAGTTGCGCGATGAAACCGTGGCCGGATTGCGCGCCTTCGCGTGTCAGGCTCTCAGCTTCGGTCTCGGTCAGCCGCCCGCTCTGCGCCAGCGCGCGGGCAAGACCCGACAGTGCATTCTTAGCGGTGGCGGCCATGGCGCATTAGGGGGAATCAGCGAGCGGTGTTGAAGTTTCGTCTTCGATGATGACGATTCAGGCTTGATCTGTAAACGGTTTGTGGCCGGCGTATCTTGAGCGCCGGCTCAGGCTGCGTCCTGTGGTTTGAACAGACGCACACTGCGCACCATGCGGTCCTCGGTGTGCAGGATTTCCATCGCGACAGTGCCGATCCGCACCGACAGACCGGATTCCGGAATGTCCTGCAGATGTTCGAGCAGCAGGCCGTTCAAGGTCTTCGGTCCGTCCAGCGGCAGGGCCAGCCCGAGCTTGCCGTTCAGCTCGCGCAGACTGCGCCCGCCATCGACGATGACGCTGTTGTCGCCGTTCCAGCTCAGCGACTGTCCGCTGCCCGGTACGCCGGTGGTGAACTTGCCGACGATTTCCTCGATGATGTCTTCCAGCGTGACCAGCCCTTCGACCTCGCCGTATTCGTTCACCACCAGCGCCAGACGCTGCCTGTTCTCCTGGAAGAACTGCAGCTGGCTGTAAAGCGGTGTCGCCGACGGCACGAAGTAGGGCCGGGTCAGCAGTCCGCGGATTTCGTCCTGATCCAGTTCGCCGGCCGACAGCGCGCTGACCACCCGCCGCTGCGGCAGCACGCCGAGCACCCGATCGAGGTCGCCTTCGAACACCGGCACCCGACCGTGATGGCTGGTGGCGATCTGGTGCTGGATCACTTCGAGCGGCTGCTCGAGGTCGATCGCCTCGATCTGGTTGCGCGGCGTCATCACGTCCTCGACCGTCACGTCCTCCAGTTCGAACAGATTGATCAGGATGCGCCGGTGGGCGGCCGGGATGAAGTGGCCCGATTCCGTCATCAGCGCGCGCAATTCCTCGGCCGACAGCGTCTGCCCCTCGTCCGTGTTGCCCGGCTGCAGCCGCGTGATGCGCAGCAGCGCCGACACGAACAGGTTCACCGTCCATACCACCGGATAGAACACCTTGAGCAGCGGCGTCAGCACGAAGGCCACCACCGGCGCGATCGCGTTCGCGTAGCCCGCGCCCACGACTTTCGGCGTAATTTCCGAGAACACCAGGATCATGAAGGTGATCAGCAGCGTGCCCAGCCCCAGCGCCAGTTCGCCCTCGCCGAACAGGTCGATCGCGATGACGCCAGTCAGCGTCGCCGCGGCGGCATTGACCAGGTTGTTGAACAGCAGGATGACGCCGAGCAGCTTGTCCGTCTGCCCCAGCAGGTCGAGGGCGCGTTGCGCGCCGCGCGAGCCGTTCTGGGCAGCCGCCTTCAGGCGGAAGCGGTTGGAGGCCATCATCGCCGTCTCGGCCATCGAGAAGAAGCCGGACAGCACGAGCAGCACACCCAGCACGATCAGCTGGGTGGAAAGTGGGATCGAATCCATCGGTCAGGCGCGGCCGAGCACGACCTCGAGCACGAATTGCGTACCTATATAGGCGAGCAGCAGGACGAAGAAGCCGCCGAGCGTCCACCGCAGCGCCAGCCGACCGCGCCAGCCGCGGAAATGACGGCCGGCCAGCAGCGTGCCGAAAACCACCCATGCAAGGATGGCGAACACCGTCTTGTGGCTGAAGGCGAGCGGTTTGCCGAACACCTGTTCGGAGAAGGCAATGCCGGTAATGAGCGTGGCGCTCAGCAGCACGAAGGCGATGGTGATGAGGCGGAACAGCAGGCCTTCCATCACCAGCAGCGGCGGCATGTTCTCCAGCAGACGGATCAGCCGGCCGCGGTGCAGGTTGCGCTCGACCGCAGACATCAGCATTGCGTGCAATGCCGCCAGCGTGAACAGGCTGTAGGCGGTCATCGCCATGACGAAGTGGGCGCGGAAAAGCAGATTGTCGGCGTTGCCGATGTCGTGCCGGCCGGGCCAGATCACCGGTACCGCTGCGCACAGCGCTGCGGCAGGGAGGGCCAGCATGTGCAGACCGTCGAGTCGCGATGACAGGCTTTCGATCCAGTAGAACACCAGCGCCAGCCAGGTCATCACCGCCAGTGCGTCTCCCGCACCGAAGCGCATGCGGCCCTCAGGGAAGATCTGCAGCGACAGCACCGCGGCGTGCACCAGCAGTGCCGCGGCCAGTGCCGCCGGCCGCACACCGCCGGCCGCGGCGTGTGCGCCTGCTCGCGCCGGGCGCATGAACCAGAAGGCGAGCGCAGCGTAGAGGGCGGAAGGAAGCAGTTCGATTAGAATCATTGGCTTCAGTTTAACCCAAGGCGCACGCCGCTCTTTCATGCTGGATAACCTCACCCAACGGCTCGCCAAGGTCGTCAAGACGCTGCGTGGACAGGCGCGACTGACCGACGAGAACATTTCGGACATGCTGCGCGAAGTGCGCATGGCGCTGCTCGAGGCGGACGTCGCCCTGCCGGTGGTGAAGGAACTGGTCACCCGCATCCGTGAAAAGGCGGTCGGCCAGGAAGTCGTCGGCTCCCTGACGCCGGGCCAGGCGCTGGTGGGCGTGGTGCACGACGAACTGGCGGCGCTGATGGGCGGCGCCACCGCCAGCCTCAATTTCGCGACGCAGCCGCCGGCCATCGTGCTGATGGCCGGCCTGCAGGGCGCCGGCAAGACCACCACGGTCGGCAAGCTGGCCAAGTGGTTGAAGGAAACGCAGAAGAAGAAGGTTCTGACGGTGTCGTGCGACGTCTATCGTCCGGCGGCCATCGAACAGCTGCGTACCGTGACCGGGCAGGCCGGAGCGGAGTTCTTCCCGTCGACACCGGACCAGAAGCCGGTCGACATCGCCCGCGCCGCTGTCGACTTCGCAAAGACGCGCTATTTCGACGTGCTGCTGGTCGATACCGCCGGCCGGCTGGCGATCGACCAGGCGATGATGGATGAAATCCGCGCGCTGCATCAGGCGCTGAATCCGATCGAAACGCTGTTCGTCGTCGATGCGATGCTGGGTCAGGACGCGGTCAACACCGCCAAGGCGTTCAAGGACGCGCTGCCGCTGACCGGCGTCGTGCTGACCAAGCTCGACGGCGATGCACGCGGTGGCGCCGCGCTGTCGGTGCGCCACGTCACCGGCGCGCCGCTGAAATTCGCCGGCGTCGGCGAAAAGCTGACCGGGCTCGAGGAATTCCATCCGCAGCGCATGGCGTCGCGCATTCTCGGCATGGGCGACATCATGGGCCTGGTCGAGGAAGCGCGTCGCCAGGTCGACGAGGACCAGGCCAAGGAATTCGCGCAGAAGCTGAAGAGCGGCAAGGGCTTCGACCTGAACGACTTCAAGGCGCAGATCGCGCAGATGCGCAAGATGGGCGGCCTGTCGGCGCTGATGGACAAGCTGCCGGCGCAGTTCGCCGGTGCCGCCCAGCAACTGCAGGGCGGCCAGGACGAGAAGGCGATCCGTCGCATCGAAGGCATCATCAACTCGATGACGCCGGCCGAACGCACCAAGCCCGAACTGATCAAGGCCAACCGCAAGCGTCGCATCGCGGCGGGTTCGGGTACCTCGGTGCAGGAGGTAAACCGCCTGCTGAACCAGTTCGAGCAGACGCAGAAGATGATGAAGCAGTTCTCCAAGGGCGGCATGCAGAAGCTGATGCGCGGAATGAAGGGCATGCTGCCCGGCATGCGCTGAGCCGCCGACGATCCCATGGCGCGTCCGCTGGTCTGCGTGGTCGACGACGACGCCGCGATGCGGCGGGCGCTGTGTCAGGCGCTGACCGGGGTCGATGCGGACGTGCAGGGGTTTTCCGGCGCCGGCGTGCTGCTGCAGGACCGCGAGGCGCTGGGGCGCGCCGCCTGCGTGCTGCTGAACGCGTCGCTGCGCGGCATCAGCGGACTCGATCTGCAGTCCAGCCTGCGCGTGGTCGGCAATCGGGCGCCGGTGATCTTCGTGTCCGGCCCGTGCGACGTGACCGTTGCGGTACGTGCCTTGCGGGCCGGCGCACTCGATTTCATGCTGATGCCGATCGAAGCGGCTGTGCTGCGCTTGCGGGTCACCGAGGCGCTGGTCCGCGCGAGTTCGGCGGACGCGCGGCGTCAGCGCGTGCAGCAGGTCGCCGACGCCCTGGCGAACCTCACCGCACGTGAGCGCGAGGTGCTCGATCGCGTCGTGCGCGGGCTGCCGAACACAGGCATCGCCGCCGAACTGGGCATCAGTGCGAAGACGGTGGAGCAGCACCGCGCCCGCGTGATGGACAAGATGCGCGCCGGGTCGCTGGCCGAGCTGGTCGCGCGCGTGACCGAATGGCGGGTGCTGTCCGAGTCGGTCTGATCAGGGATTACTGGCCGACGTGATGGCTGGCCACGACCAGTGGCGTTCCCAGGCGCCGCGCACCATGTTCGGATACTCCGCCTTGCCCAGGCTGCCGTTGTAGCGGCCGAGCGCGCGGAAGAGGTTGCCCTTCTCGATGTCGAGATAGTGACGGAGGATGGTGCAGCCGAAGCGCAGATTGGTGCGCAGATGGAAAAGATTGCTTTCTTCGCTGCCGATCAGCTTCACCCAGAACGGCATCACCTGCATGTAGCCGCGCGCTCCCGCGCTGGATACCGCGTACTTGCGGAAACCGCTCTCGACCTGGATCAGGCCCAGCACCAGTTGCGGGTCCAGGCCGGCGCGCGTGGCTTCGTAATGCACCGTCTTCAGGAATTCCATGCGCCCGGCCTCGTCCGGCATGCGCTTGGCCAGTCGCTCCGACATCGTGCCGAGCCACAACTGCTTCTGTGGCGATGAGAACGCCGGCAGGTCGGGGGCCGCGCGGTCGCTGATGGCCAGATGCAGCGCCGCGCGCACGCTGTCGGCCAGCGGTTCGTACTGCTGCGACGCGCGCGCGCCGCCGGCCGTCAGGGCCAGCGTCAGCACGAAGGTCGCAGCCAGCCGCTTCATGGTCAGACCGGCTCGCCGATCAGCGCGCGCACGGCATCCGGCGCCACCTTCTGCGCCGCCGCGTCGCGCCGGTTCTGGTACTCGATCACGCCTTCCTTCAGGCCGCGCTCGCCGACCGTGATCCGGTGCGGCACGCCGATCAGTTCCCAGTCGGCGAACATGACACCCGGACGCTCGTCGCGGTCATCGAGGATGACGTCAAAGCCGGCTTCGCTCAGTTCGTCGTACAGCTGAGTGGCGGTCGCGCGCACCTGTTCCGACTTGCTCCAGCCGACCGGGCAGATGACCACTTCGAAGGGCGCGATGGACTGCGGCCAGATGATGCCGCGCTCGTCGTGGTTCTGCTCGATGGCGGCGCCGACCAGACGGGTCACGCCAATGCCGTAACAGCCCATGACCATGACGCGCGGTTTGCCGGTTTCGTCGAGATAGGTGCAGTTCATCGCTTCCGAATATTTGGTGCCGAGGAAGAACACGTGACCGACCTCGATGCCGCGCTGTATCGACAGCCGGCCCTTGCCGTCCGGCGACGGGTCGCCCTCGACCACGTTGCGCAGATCGACGACGGCCTCGGGCTCCGGCAGGTCGCGTCCCCAGTTCACGCCGGTCAGGTGGGCGTCCACCTCGTTCGCGCCGGTGACGAAATCGCTCATGTTGGCCACCGTCAGGTCGGCGATTACGTGTACCGGCTTCTTCAGTCCGACCGGACCCAGATAGCCCGGCTTGCAGCCGAAATGCTCGACGATCTCGGCTTCGGTCGCGAAACGGAAGCCGTCCTTCAGGCCGGCCAGCTTCGACGCCTTCACCTCGTTCAGTTCGTGATCGCCGCGCAGCATCAGCAGCCACAGCTCGGTCTTGCCTTCCTTATCGGTCGCCAGCACGATCGACTTGACCGTGCGTTCGAGCGGCAGGCCGAGCAGTGTGGCGACGTCCTCGCAGCGCACGGTGCCCGGTGTGGGGGCCTTTTCCAGCGTCTGGATCGGCGCTGCGCGGTCGGCGATCAGCGCGGTTGCCTGCGCCAGTTCGATGTTGGCGGCGTAGTCGGAATCCGGGCACCAGGCGATCAGGTCCTCGCCGGTGTCGGCGATCACCTGGAATTCGTGACTGCGCGAGCCGCCGATGGCGCCGGTGTCGGCGGCGACGGCGCGGAATTCGAGGCCCAGGCGACGGAAGATGCGCATGTAGGCGTCGAACATGATGTCGTAGCTGCGGCCGGCGGCTTCTTCGTCACGGTCGAAGGAGTAGGCGTCCTTCATCGTGAATTCGCGGCCGCGCATCACGCCGAAGCGCGGCCGGCGTTCGTCGCGGAACTTGGTCTGGATGTGATAGAAATTCTTCGGCAACTGGCGCCAGCTGTGGATTTCGGCGCGAGCGATGTCGGTCACCACCTCTTCCGACGTCGGCTGGATGATGAAGTCGCGGTCGTGCCTGTCCTTCACCCGCAGCATTTCCGGCCCCATCTTGTCCCAGCGGCCGGTTTCCTGCCACAGCTCGGCCGGCTGTATCAGCGGCATCAGCAGTTCGATGGCGCCGGCGCTGTTCATCTCGTCGCGGATGATGCCCTCGATCTTGCGGATCACCCGCAGCCCCATCGGCATGTAGTTGTAAATGCCGCCGGCGAGCTTGCGGATCATGCCGGCGCGGGTCATGAGCTTGTGCGACACGACCTCGGCGTCCGAGGGGGCTTCCTTGAGCGTGGAAATGAAGAATTTGCTGGCGTACATGGAGGGAGTGGAATCCGCTGCGGATCAGGCAATAAACCTCCGATTCTAGCCGTTTCGCGCGGATCGGCCCGCGCCGGGTCGTTTGCTTCAATTCGGCGGCGAAATGTGGAAGAATCCACGGAAAATCTTACACAGCAGGTTCAACCATGCTCGACCGGGAAGGGTACCGCCCGAACGTCGGCATCATTCTGATCAACGGGCGCAACGAGGTCTTCTGGGGCAAGCGCATAGGCGAGCACGCCTGGCAGTTTCCTCAGGGGGGCATCAACCACGGCGAATCGCCGGAGCAGGCGATGTATCGCGAGCTCTGGGAAGAGCTGGGGCTGCGTCCGCAGCATGTGCGCATCGTCGGTCGCACGCGCGACTGGCTGCGCTACGACGTGCCGCGCAATTGGGTGCGACGCGAATGGCGCAGCGCCTACCGCGGCCAGAAGCAGATCTGGTATCTGCTGCGCATGGTCGGTCGCGACTGCGATGTCTGCCTGCGCGCCACCGACCACCCGGAATTCGATGCCTGGCGCTGGAGCGACTACTGGATTCCGCTCGACTCGGTGATCGAGTTCAAGCGCCAGGTCTACCAGCAGGCGCTCACCGAACTTGCGCGCCTGGCTTTTCGTCCACCGCGTCCGCGTGGTGCGATGCGGCAGCCCGACGGCGACGACGCCGGCGAACACGCGCTTCCGGGCCCTGGTGCGCTGCAGGATCCGCTGCACTCGTCTTCCTGACCTCACCCCTCAGTCGATCCGCCGTCCTTGAAGCGGCGCAATGCCTGCTTATACTGGGTCTAAGTCGCGCCGTTTCTTCGCCTGTTGCCGGCGCGGCCCTGCCCTCCGGGGCATCCCTCACCCATTGTTGAAGGAGGCGTCCATGCAACTCAAGGGTTCGAAGACCGAGGACAATCTGAAGTGCGCGTTTGCCGGAGAGTCGCAGGCGAATCGCCGCTATCTGTACTTTGCGGCCAAGGCCGATGTCGAGGGACAGAACGACGTCGCCGCCGTCTTTCGTTCCACGGCCGAGGGCGAAACGGGTCACGCACACGGGCACCTGGAATATCTCGAAGCCTGTGGCGATCCCGCGACCGGTCTGCCGATCGGCGGTACGCGTGACAACCTGAAGGCGTCGATAGCCGGCGAGACGCACGAGTACACCGATATGTATCCGGGCATGGCCAAGACCGCTCGCGACGAGGGGTTTGAGGAAATTGCCGACTGGTTCGAGACGCTGGCCAAGGCCGAGCGCTCGCACGCCAATCGTTTCCAGAAGGCGCTCGACGGCTTGCTCGACTGAGTTCACGCCGGCCGCGGGCCGGCAGCGCTCCGCCACGGTGGACGCGGGCGTTGCCGGCGTCCGCCACCCCGTGCGTCGACCGGAGAATGTGCGATGACCGTTCGCGAAGGCAGTCTGGAGCCACCGAAGCGCCACCCGATAGACTGGAAGAGTGCCGCCTACTACGACGAGGCGGCGCTGATGCAGGAACTCGAACGCACGTACGACATCTGCCACGGCTGCCGCCGGTGCGTGAATCTATGCACCGCCTTCCCCAAGCTGTTCGACCTGATCGACGAAGGCGACAGCGGTGAAGTGGATGCGATTCCGAAGCAGCGGTACTGGGAGGTGGTGGACCAGTGCTATCTGTGCGACATGTGCTTCATGACCAAGTGTCCGTACGTGCCGCCGCATCAGTGGAATCTCGACTTCCCGCACCTCATGTTGCGCGCCAAGGCGATCAAGTTCAGGAAGGGCGAGACGCGCTTCCGCGACCGCCTGCTGACCAGCACCGATGCCATTGGCAAGCTCGCCGCCATTCCGGTAGTGGCGCAGACCGTCAATGCGGTGAACGGCAATGGTGCTGCGCGTTCGCTGATGCAGCGGGTGCTCGGCGTACACAAGGATCGCCAGCTGCCGCCTTACGCGCCGCGTCGCTTCCGCGGCATTGCCGAGCCGGCCGACGGTTTCGCCGTGCGCGACGGACAGCGCACGCCCGGAAAGGTGGCGGTGTTCTCGACTTGCTACATCAACTACAACGAACCGGGTATCGGCGTCGATCTGCTCAAGTTGCTGGCGCACAACGAAATCCCTTCCGTTCTGGTCGAGAAGGAAGCCTGCTGCGGCATGCCCAAGCTCGAACTGGGCGATCTGGCGCAGGTGGAGGCACTGAAGGCGATCAACATTCCGCCACTCGCACGCCTCGCGCGTGAAGGGTGGGCCATCCTGGCGCCGGTGCCGTCGTGCACGCTCATGTTCAAGCAGGAACTGCCGCTGATGTTTCCCGACGACGCCGATGTCCGTGCGGTGGCCGATGCGATGTTCGATCCGTTCGAGTACTTCGTGCTGCGGCATAAAGACGGGTTGCTGAAGAGCGATTTCAGGCGCGAACTCGGTCGCGTGTCCTATCACATCCCCTGCCACTCGCGCGTGCAGAACGTCGGCCAGAAAACGCGCGAAGCGCTGCAACTGGTGCCCGGTACGCAGGTCAGCACGGTCGAGCGCTGCGCGGGTCACGACGGCACCTGGGGCGTGAAAGAGGAGTTCTTCGATCAGTCGATGAAGATCGGCAGGCCGGTGTTCCGGCAGATGCAGGGCAGCGACCCTGACTTCGTCAGCTCGGACTGCCCGATCGCCGGCCGCCACATCATGCAGGGCATCGCCGACAGTCAGGGCGGCACGCGCGCGCAGAAGGCGCATCCGCTGACCTTGTTGTGCATTGCCTATGGACTGGGCTGAGGGAGGGTGATAGATGCCGGCAATCGCACGCGACAGTCTGATGAGCCTCGAGCAGTATGCGCGCGAGCGCCCGCAGTTCCGGGCCCGTGTGATCGCGCACAAGCGTGAGCGCACACTGCATCTTGGCGAGCACGTGACGTTGCTGTTCGAGGACGAACTGACCGTCCGCTATCAGGTGCAGGAAATGCTGCGGATCGAACGCACTTTCGAGGAGGCGGGCATTCTCGACGAACTGGGCGCTTACAATCCCCTCATCCCCGATGGCAGCAACTTCAAGGCCACGATGTTGATCGAGTATCCGGACGAGCAGCAGCGAACGCAGAACCTCGCCCGACTGATCGGCATCGAGGACACCGTGTGGATGCAGGTCGATGGATTCCCTCCAGTGTCCGCGATCGCCGACGAGGATCTTGAGCGCGAGAACGCGGTCAAGACCTCGGCGGTGCATTTTCTGCGCTTTGAACTGACTGCCGAAATGAAACGCGCGCTCGTCGAGGGCGCGGCCCTGTCGGTCGGCGTCGACCATCCGCACTACAGTGCGGGCGTTACGCCTGTGCCGGCGGCGCTGCGAACATCGCTGTGCGCTGACCTGGTGAACTGAAATGCCGTTTTTCCCCGTTGGCCGGTTGCTGTCCGGCCTCATCTTTCTTGCAGGTGTTTCCGCGGTCCATGCGCAGATCACCGACTGGCAGAAGCCTGAGCCCTTCCGTGGCGAAACCGTCGATCCGGCGGCCAAGGTGACCGAGGACGATTACGAAGTCCCTCCGCTGCCGGAGAAGGTCGAGTGGCAGGAGTTCTATCTGAATGCCTCGACGCGCAACCGCTACTACATCGCGCGCGAGCCGCTGACTGTCGGCAAGGACGGCGCCATCCGCTACATATCCCGCGTTGTCGCGCCAAGCGGGACCGAAAACATCGCGGCTGAGGCGCTGCGCTGCGGTACAGGTGAGCGCAGGACGTATGCAAACCTGCGTTCGAACCGTGAGTGGGCGCCGACGCGCGGCAGCCGTTGGCTTCCGATCGGCGGCGGAAACCGCCTGAATTCCTACCCCTTCATGCTGTATTCGGATTACATGTGCGCGGATGGCTTCGCACTGCAGCCGAAGAAGGTGCTCGAAATGCTGGCCAACAGTTTCAATGCACGCACCGGTACGCCGCTGACCGGCTATCGTTGAACATTCCGACTTTCATCGACGATCTCCATGCTCGACCGCCTGATTACCGAACTTGATCGCGCTCTGCGCACACTGGCCGCGCCTGCGCGCACCGGACGGCCGCTGCCCGGCGGTGAGCTGCCTGAGGCCGAGCTCGACGAGACGCAGCGCAGTCAGGTCGGCGCGCTGATGCGCATCAACCACGTCGGTGAGATCTGCGCCCAGGCCCTCTACCAGGGGCAGGCCCTGACCTGCCGTGAGCCCGCCGTGCGCGACGCCCTGCGCCGTGCGGCTGTCGAGGAAACCGAGCACCTGAGCTGGACAGCTTCGCGCATGGCTGAACTGGGCAGCCGTCCCAGCCTGCTCAACCCGCTGTGGTACGGCGGCGCGCTGATGATGGGGGTTGCGGCCGGGCTGGTCGGCGACAAGTGGAATCTGGGCTTCCTTGCCGAAACCGAGAAGCAGGTCGAAGCACACCTGCAGGGGCACCTTGACCGCCTGCCGCCGGCCGACCAGAAATCCTGGCGGATACTGGAACAGATGCGCCAGGACGAGCGCGAACATGCGCACACGGCCGAGCGGCTCGGCGCTGCGCAACTCCCGGCGCCCGTCCGACTCGCGATGCGGGCCGCCTCCCGGGTCATGACCGGCGTCGCCTATTACGTCTGAGCGAGGGGCGTCAGGCGCCGGTTTCGATGATCTCCCACGTGTGTTCCATCTTCGCGGTCTTGCCGATCATGATGGACGCGGAGCAGTACTTCTCGGCCGAGAGGTGAATCGCGCGCTCGACCACCTCGGGTTTCAGGCCGCGACCACTGATCTTGAAATGAAAGCCGATGCGGGTGAATACCTTGGGGTCTTCGCTCGCGCGATCCGCCTTCAGAGCAACTTCGCAACCGGTGACCTGCTGGCGGCTCTTCTTCAGGATGAGCATGACGTCGAATGCAGTGCAGCCGCCGGTGCCCGCCAGCAGCAGTTCCATCGGGCGCGCCGCCAGGTTGCGGCCGCCTGCTTCGGGTGCGCCATCCATATTGATCATGTGTCCCGAGCCGGTCTCGGCCAGGAAGCTCATGTTGTCCACCCACTTCACCACACAGTCCATTACGCACTCCCTTCAGTGATGCGCGATTGTAATCAGGTGTCGGCCGGCGCGCGGCCCATGGGGATTGGTGCGCTGCGGTAGCCGGTTTGCTGGCGACGGTGTGGTGAGCGGTGTTCCTGACTTGGGTTCTGATCGATGGCCGCAGGTATCTCTTTTATCCACATGATTTGAATGGTTGTTTGTGTGGCAGGCGTTGGCGGGTGGTGCGGAAATGGCAGGCGCACCGTCTTTGTGCGATGCAAAAAATTCTTGCCTTTGCGTTGAGCGTGATCAATAATCAGGACAGGTTTCGCGGGCGTCGTTCAATGCGATGTCTGCCGCAGGTGTCTCCTCCACCCTCCTCCTTTGGTGTGGATTCAGCGCGACTCCCAGGAGTCGCGCTTTTTTTGTTGTCTATCAGGGATTGACACGCTCGAACTCGCGAGTTAAATTCGCGGGCTTTTGGGCGATCTCGCCCAGAATCACAGGACGTTCGAGATGAAAACCTTTTCAGCCAAGCCGCATGAAGTCGTGCGCGACTGGTACGTTGTCGATGCCTCTGACAAGGTACTCGGGCGCCTCGCCAGTGAGATCGCACGCCGTCTGCGCGGCAAGCACAAGCCTGTCTTCACCCCGCACGTGGACACCGGTGACTACATCGTCGTCGTGAATGTCGAGAAGCTGCGTGTGACCGGTGACAAGGCGCAGGACAAGAAGTACTACCGCCATTCGGGTTACCCGGGCGGTATCTACGAAACCAATTTCACCAAGCTGCAGCAGCGCTTCCCGGCGCGCGTGCTTGAGAAGGCCGTCAAGGGCATGCTGCCCAAGGGTCCGCTCGGTTACGCGATGATCAAGAAGCTGAAGTGCTACGCCGGCGCAGAGCATCCGCACGCCGCGCAGCAGCCCAAGGCTCTGGACATCTGAGGACGGAACGGTCATGGCATTCAAAGTTGATTATTACTATGGCACCGGCCGTCGCAAGACCGCGGTTGCCCGCGTGTTCCTGCGTCCGGGCAAGGGCGCTTTCGTCGTCAATGACAAGCCGGTGGACGAGTTCTTCTCGCGCGAAACGGGCCGCATGGTCGTCCGTCAGCCGCTCGAGCTGACCGAACACGTCAGCACCTTCGACATTCTCGTGAATGTCACCGGTGGTGGCGAATCGGGTCAGGCTGGTGCAGTGCGTCACGGCATCACCCGCGCGCTGATCGATTACGACGCGACGCTGAAGCCGGCGCTGAGCAAGGCTGGTTTCGTCACCCGCGATGCCCGTGAAGTCGAGCGTAAGAAGGTCGGCTTCCACAAGGCGCGTCGTCGCAAGCAGTTCTCGAAGCGCTGATACACCGCGCTCCGGCGCACGGAAAGAGCCGCCTTCGGGCGGCTTTTTTCATTTCTGGCATCATTCCGCTTTTTCCGTGATCGATCCGGATGGATCGGCGCGGGTCGGCGCAGGAGGGATCGAAGTGGGTATCAAGGCGGGCATCGTTGGCGGAACAGGCTACACCGGGGTCGAATTGCTGCGCCTATTGGCGCGCCACCCCGAGGTCGAGCTGTCGGCCATCACTTCGCGCGGCGATGCGGGGCGTCCGGTAGCGGACATGTTTCCCAGCCTGCGCGGTCATGTCGATCTCGCTTTTTCGGACCCGGCCCAGGCTGGGCTGGAGAACTGCGACGTCGTCTTCTTTGCGACGCCGAACGGCATCGCGATGCAGCAGGTGCCTGCGCTGCTCGAAGCCGGGGTGAAAGTGGTCGATCTGGCCGCGGATTTCCGGTTGAAGGACGAAGCGGCGTGGGAAAAGTGGTACGGCATGCCGCATGCGTGCCCTGACGTACTGAAGACCGCGATCTACGGCTTGCCGGAAGTCAATCGTGAGCAGGTGCGCACGGCGCGGCTGGTGGCCAATCCTGGCTGCTATCCGACGGCGGTGCAACTCGGATTCATTCCGCTGATCGAGGCGGGCGTCATCGACCGCGCTACGCTGATCGCCGATGCGAAGTCGGGTGTATCCGGTGCGGGGCGCAAGGCCGAGGTGCACACCTTGTTCGCGGAGGCTGGGGACAACTTCAAGGCTTACGGTGTCGGTGGGCACCGGCATCTACCCGAGATACGCCAGGGGCTGGCCGCCGTGGCCGGTGCCGACGTGGGCCTGACTTTCGTACCTCATTTGACACCATTGATTCGTGGCATCCATGCGACGCTTTATGCTCGACTGACCAAGGACTGCGACTTGCAGGCCCTGTTCGAGAACCGCTATCGCGGCGAGCGCTTCGTTGATGTGCTGCCCGCCGGCAGTCATCCTGAGACACGTTCGGTGCGTGCGTCGAACACCTGCCGGATCGCGGTCCATCGTCCGCAGGGCGGCGACACAGTCGTGGTCTTGTCGGTGATCGACAACCTGGTCAAGGGGGCTGCCGGACAGGCGGTGCAGAACATGAATCTGATGTTCGGGTTCGACGAGTCGTGTGGGCTAGAACTCGTTCCGGTCTTGCCCTGAGGGCGCGCCGCTGGCGCTTCCGCCACGGTATCGCCGCGCGGCAGGTGGCGATCCGTTCGCACGCGCCCTGGTGGCTCAAGCTTCTCGTCGCGGCCGGCGTCATGGCACTGGCGCTGGCGGCTGCCCGTGGAATCTACGACGCCGGTCGAGGCTGGGTCGGGCTGGACGTCGATGACATGCAAGCCGAGGTCGTCTCATTGCGTGAGCGTCTGGCGGTCATGGATGCCGAGCTTGCGAGCATGCGACAGCAGGCAGACTCGGCACACAGCAGCCTGCAGATCGAACGCACGGCACAGGAACAGCTGGCCGCCCGGATACGTTCGCTGGAGAGCGAGAATGCGCGCTTGCGGGAAGACGCTCTGATTTTCGAAAGCCTGGCCGGGGCGGGTTCCAGCGGTATCGAGCAGGGTTTCAAGATCAACCGGCTGGTGCTGGAGCCGGACGGAGAGGCCGGGCGGTACCGCTATCGCATGCTCATCGTCCGCCAGGGAGGGAAGGTCGACGTCGACACTAAGGGTACTTACCAGATCGTGGCGTCGATTGACCGTGCCGGTCAGGGTGCTACCATCACTTTCCCGCCGGATTCGGGTGCCGAGAACAGCCGGCTGACTTTCCGGCATTTCCAGCGTGTCGATGGCGTGCTCGCCGTACCGAAGGAGGCGAGGTTGCTCTCCATCGAGGCTCGCTTCCTGCAGGATGGACAGATCAGGGCAAGAGCGACCGCATCCTTGTGACGGTTGCCGGAATCGGAGGGGACATGTTCGGCAAGAAGCCTGAGAAACCCAGCAAGCGCATCGACAGCCTGATTGGTGCAGGCACGCGTGTGAATGGCGACATCCATTTCCGCGGCGGCCTGCGCGTCGATGGCGAGGTGATCGGCAACGTACGTGCCGATGACAACGCGCCGAGTACGCTGGTGCTGAGCGAGCATGCGCGTATCGAAGGTGCGGTGACTGTCACGCATGCGATGATCAACGGGACCGTGCAAGGTCCTATCGTGTCGACCGAGTTTCTGGAACTGCAGCCGCAGGCACGAATTTCCGGTGACGTGGTCTACAACCGTCTGGAGGTGCACCTCGGCGCCATCGTCAAGGGGCAACTCGAACATCAGGAGACTGCGCCGCGCGCGGTCGAATTGAAGCTGGCCAGCGGAAGCTGATGCCGGCGAAGCGTCAACCAGGAGTACATACTTATGAATGCAGTGACTGAAATGCCCCTTCCGCTGGTCTTTTCCGAAAGCGCAGCGAACAAGGTGAAGGAGCTGATCCTCGAAGAGGGCAACCCGGATCTGAAGCTGCGTGTTTTCGTGTCCGGTGGTGGCTGTTCCGGCTTCCAGTACGGTTTCACTTTTGACGAAGTGACCAACGAGGACGACACCGCGCTCGAGAAGAATGGCGTGACGCTGCTGATCGACCCGATGAGCTACCAGTATCTCGTCGGCGCAGAGATCGACTACAGCGAAGGTCTCGAGGGCGCGCAGTTCGTGATCAAGAACCCGAACGCGACCTCGACCTGCGGCTGCGGATCGTCTTTCTCGGTCTGATCGACCGCTGCCTCAGGCGGGCCAGATCGCGCCGAGCACGCGCTGGCCGCGTGCGCCGGTCACCTCCGGCAGGTTGCCCGTCTCGCGGTTCAGCGTGCGCTGCGCCAGCCACGCGAATGCCAGCGCCTCCACCTGCTCGGGTGGTACGCCTTCATCGGCCGTGCTCCGCACAGGGCAGCCGACGTGTACGGCGAGCCGCTGCAGCAGGTGACGATTGAACGCGCCCCCGCCGCACACCGCGACATCGTCCGGGCGAAAACCCGCGGTGTTCAGCGCGTCGGCTACCGACTGTGCGGTCAGTTCCGCCAGCGTGGCCTGGACGTCCTCGTCGCGGATGTGCTCCGGCAGCAGTCCGAGCAGCCACTCAAGATTGAATTGCTCGCGCCCGCAACTTTTCGGCGGCGGCGCGGCGAAGAAGGGGTGCGCAAGCAGTCTCCCAAGCGATGCCGCGTCGACCTGGCCGCTCGCCGCCCAGGCGCCGTCCCTGTCGTAGTCAAGGCCGCGACGATGCGCGATCCAGGCATCCATCAGCACATTCGCAGGGCCGCAGTCGAAACCGCGCACGGGCCGGGCGGATTCCAGTAGCGTCAGGTTAGCCATTCCGCCCAGGTTCAGTACTGCGCGCGCCCGGTCCGTTGATCCGAACAGGCTCGCGTGGAACGCAGGGACGAGAGGCGCGCCCTGTCCGCCGGCGGCCAGGTCGCGCGCGCGGAAATCCGACACCACGCAAATACCCGTCTCCTCGGCGAGGATGGCCGGTGCGTTCAGCTGAACGGTGTAGCCGTGAGCCGGCATGTGGCGGACGGTCTGTCCGTGGCAGCCTATGGCCTTGATTGAAGCAGCCGCAGCGCCTGTCTGGTTCAGCAGTGTGCGGACCAGCCCTGCATAGACGTGCGCCAATTCGATCGCCGCGATCTGCGACCGGTGTATTTCGTCGTCGCCGCTTGAGCAGAGCGTCTGCAGTTCTTCCCGCAAGGCGGTTGGAAAGGCCCGGTGCGCATGTCCCGCCACCTGCGGGCGCGGGGAGGCCAGGTCCGCAAGCACCGCATCTACCCCGTCCAGACTGGTGCCCGACATCAGCCCGATGTACAGCGAGCTCATCGGCTCATCCTTCTGTCCGCCGACCCGCTTGCGCTAACATCGAGCGCTTTGTCGGTCGTCGCGTGGCAACTGCCTGCGCGAGGCGCGTGTATTCGGGGTTCGGTCATGGTTGAAGTGGAACAGGCGTTGGCGTTGATCAAGCGGGGGGTCGAAGAACTGCTCCCCGAAGCGGATCTGGTCGAGAAACTCAAGTCGGGGCGACCGCTTCGCATCAAGGCGGGGTTCGATCCTACCGCACCGGACCTGCACCTCGGTCACACCGTGCTGCTGAACAAGCTGAAGCACTTCCAGGACCTCGGTCACCAGATCCTGTTCCTGATTGGCGACTTTACAGGCGCGATCGGCGATCCGTCGGGCAAGAACGTGACCCGCCCGCCGCTGTCCCCGGAACAGGTGCTGCAGAACGCGGAAACCTACCGCGAACAGGTGGGCAAGATCCTCGACCCGTCCCGCATGGAGGTCGTGTTCAACTCGACCTGGATGAATCAGCTCGGCGCCGACGGCATGATCCGGCTGGCGTCGCGGCACACGGTTGCCCGCATGCTCGAGCGCGACGATTTCGCCAAGCGCTACGCCGGCAACCAACCGATCGCCATCCACGAATTCCTCTATCCCTTGTGTCAGGGCTACGACTCGGTTGCGCTGAAGGCGGATGTCGAGCTCGGCGGCACGGATCAGCGCTTCAATCTGCTGATGGGGCGCGAACTGCAGAAGCAGTACGGCCAGGCGCAACAGGTCGTGCTGATGATGCCGCTGCTGGAGGGGCTGGATGGCGTCAACAAGATGTCGAAGTCACTGGGCAACTACATTGGCGTGTCCGAGCCGCCGAACGAAATCTTCGGCAAGGTCATGTCGGTGTCCGACGAACTGATGTGGCGTTACTACGAACTGCTGTCCTTCCGCGGTCTCGACGAGATCGCGGGCCTGCGTGCTGAAGTTTCCGCGGGGCGCAATCCGCGGGACGTGAAAGTGATGCTGGCGCAGGAACTCGTCGGCCGTTTTCATGGCGCGGCGGCAGCGGCGGCAGCGCTGGTCGACTTCGAATCGCGTTTCCGTCAGGGCGGCATCCCCGAGGACCTCGAGGAGGTGGTGCTCGAAAGTGCGGGTGCAGGTATAGGCATCGCACAGGCGTTGAAGGCGGCCGGACTCACCGCCACCACCTCCGAGGCCCTGCGCATGATCGATCAGGGCGGGGTCCGGCTCGATGGCGACAAGGTTTCCGATCGCGGACTCGTGCTCGCGGCAGGCACAACGGTCGTGGCGCAGGTGGGCAAGCGAAAATTTTCTCGCCTCGTCGTGCGCTGAGACGCGCACGTCTCGGGCTTGATTTTTCGGGATGTTTTTATTCAATCGTACTTTCCCGTAGCCGCATGAAAGAGGTGCGCCAAAAAAACTTAAAAAATCTTTGGCGAAAGTGTTGACCACCTCGAAATTATCCGTAGAATGCGCACCTCTCGTTGCTCAGCAGCGAACGTTCTTTAACAAAACAAACAGCCGATAGGTGTGGGCACGGCGTGGTTGTAACGGCGAGTAGCTGTCGTTTCAGGGATTCCTGGGGTGGTGGTTGATCGCATGACAACTAAATTGAAGTGCTCATACGAATCAAAGGTTTTAAGCGAAAGCTTATACCTGTGAATTCTGACGAGTTTTGGGAATTAAACTGAAGAGTTTGATCCTGGCTCAGATTGAACGCTGGCGGAATGCTTTACACATGCAAGTCGAGCGGCAGCGCGGTCTTCGGACTGGCGGCGAGCGGCGAACGGGTGAGTAATACATCGGAACATGCCCAGTCGTGGGGGATAACACTTCGAAAGAAGTGCTAATACCGCATACGTCCTGAGGGAGAAAGCGGGGGATCGCAAGACCTCGCGCGATTGGAGTGGCCGATGTCAGATTAGCTAGTTGGTGGGGTAAAGGCCTACCAAGGCAACGATCTGTAGCTGGTCTGAGAGGATGATCAGCCACACTGGGACTGAGACACGGCCCAGACTCCTACGGGAGGCAGCAGTGGGGAATTTTGGACAATGGGGGCAACCCTGATCCAGCCATTCCGCGTGAGTGAAGAAGGCCTTCGGGTTGTAAAGCTCTTTCGGCAGGAACGAAACGGCGAGCTCTAACATAGCTCGCTAATGACGGTACCTGAAGAAGAAGCACCGGCTAACTACGTGCCAGCAGCCGCGGTAATACGTAGGGTGCGAGCGTTAATCGGAATTACTGGGCGTAAAGCGTGCGCAGGCGGTTGTGTAAGACAGGTGTGAAATCCCCGGGCTTAACCTGGGAACTGCGCTTGTGACTGCACGGCTAGAGTATGGCAGAGGGGGGTGGAATTCCACGTGTAGCAGTGAAATGCGTAGAGATGTGGAGGAACACCGATGGCGAAGGCAGCCCCCTGGGCCAATACTGACGCTCATGCACGAAAGCGTGGGGAGCAAACAGGATTAGATACCCTGGTAGTCCACGCCCTAAACGATGTCGACTAGGTGTTCGGTGAGGAGACTCATTGAGTACCGCAGCTAACGCGTGAAGTCGACCGCCTGGGGAGTACGGTCGCAAGATTAAAACTCAAAGGAATTGACGGGGACCCGCACAAGCGGTGGATGATGTGGATTAATTCGATGCAACGCGAAAAACCTTACCTACCCTTGACATGTACGGAACCCTGCTGAGAGGTGGGGGTGCTCGAAAGAGAGCCGTAACACAGGTGCTGCATGGCTGTCGTCAGCTCGTGTCGTGAGATGTTGGGTTAAGTCCCGCAACGAGCGCAACCCTTGTCATTAGTTGCTACGCAAGAGCACTCTAATGAGACTGCCGGTGACAAACCGGAGGAAGGTGGGGATGACGTCAAGTCCTCATGGCCCTTATGGGTAGGGCTTCACACGTCATACAATGGTCGGTACAGAGGGTTGCCAAGCCGCGAGGTGGAGCCAATCCCAGAAAGCCGATCGTAGTCCGGATCGCAGTCTGCAACTCGACTGCGTGAAGTCGGAATCGCTAGTAATCGCGGATCAGCATGCCGCGGTGAATACGTTCCCGGGTCTTGTACACACCGCCCGTCACACCATGGGAGTGGGTTTCACCAGAAGAGGCTAGCCTAACCGTAAGGGGGGCGGTCGCCACGGTGAGATTCATGACTGGGGTGAAGTCGTAACAAGGTAGCCGTATCGGAAGGTGCGGCTGGATCACCTCCTTTCTAGAGTCACAATCAGGTCGTGTCCACAACCTATCGGCTGTTAAAGAAGCAACAAGGGCAAGGAGCTCGGGCGAGTCAGCGATGACGAGCCCGCGTTGAGCACCCGACCCTGGAAGGACCGGGTCTGTAGCTCAGCTGGTTAGAGCACCGTCTTGATAAGGCGGGGGTCGTTGGTTCGAACCCAACCAGACCCACCAGATTGCCTGCATGAGTAAGTGCAGTCTTTGGGGGATTAGCTCAGCTGGGAGAGCACCTGCTTTGCAAGCAGGGGGTCGTCGGTTCGATCCCGTCATCCTCCACCACTTCCTTTGATGGGACGTCGGTTGTTCTTGTTGCCGTAGCTTTGAGTGTGAGGCGTGGGGTGCAGAAATGCTGCCCAGACCTCACCCGCAAGGGTGCGAAGTTTGATCTTTAAAAATTTGGAAGAAGTAAAGGGATGTCGGCGTTTCAACCGCGTCGGCATCTCATGGGTAGTGATTGCATCGTCCCACCTCTTTGAACCAGCGGTGGGATAGATAGCGCGAGCGCTTGAGAACTATCCTGTAGTGCGGTGTGAGACGCAAGTCGAGCACAGCGTTATAGGGTCAAGTGAATAAGTGCATGTGGTGGATGCCTTGGCGATCACAGGCGATGAAGGACGTGCAAGCCTGCGAAAAGCTGCGGGGAGCTGGCAATGAAGCTTTGATCCGCAGATGTCCGAATGGGGAAACCCGGCCCGTAAGGGTCATCCCTGGCTGAATACATAGGCCAGAGGAAGCGAACCGAGCGAACTGAAACATCTAAGTAGCTCGAGGAACAGAAATCAACCGAGATTCCCAAAGTAGTGGCGAGCGAACTGGGAGTAGCCTGCACGACTAAACCATTTACTTAGCAAAACGGTCTGGAAAGTCCGACGATACAGGGTGATAGTCCCGTATGCGAAAAGTAGATGGCGGGTCTGAGCGTGCGACAAGTAGGGCGGGACACGTGAAATCCTGTTTGAAGATGGGGGGACCATCCTCCAAGGCTAAATACTCGTGATCGACCGATAGTGAACCAGTACCGTGAGGGAAAGGCGAAAAGAACCCCGGGAGGGGAGTGAAATAGATCCTGAAACCGCATGCATACAAACAGTGGGAGCCTCGAAAGGGGTGACTGCGTACCTTTTGTATAATGGGTCAGCGACTTACGTTCAGTAGCGAGCTTAACCGAATAGGGGAGGCGTAGCGAAAGCGAGTCTGAATAGGGCGATTCAGTTGCTGGGCGTAGACCCGAAACCAGATGATCTATCCATGGCCAGGATGAAGGTGCCGTAACAGGTACTGGAGGTCCGAACCCACTAATGTTGAAAAATTAGGGGATGAGCTGTGGATAGGGGTGAAAGGCTAAACAAATCTGGAAATAGCTGGTTCTCCCCGAAAACTATTTAGGTAGTGCCTCATGTATCACTCTCGGGGGTAGAGCACTGTAATGGTTGGGGGGGTCATTTCGATCTACCCCGCCATAGCAAACTCCGAATACCGAGAAGTGCGAGCATGGGAGACAGACGGTGGGTGCTAACGTCCATCGTCAAGAGGGAAACAACCCAGACCGCCAGCTAAGGCCCCCAATGCGTGGCTAAGTGGAAAACGAGGTGGGAAGGCATAGACAGCCAGGAGGTTGGCTTAGAAGCAGCCATCCTTTAAAGAAAGCGTAATAGCTCACTGGTCGAGTCGTCCTGCGCGGAAGATGTAACGGGGCTCAAGCCACGAGCCGAAGCTGCGGATATGTCGTAAGACATATGGTAGGGGAGCGTTCTGTAAGTCTGCGAAGGTGTCTGGTAACGGATGCTGGAGATATCAGAAGTGCGAATGCTGACATGAGTAGCGATAAAGCGGGTGAAAGGCCCGCTCGCCGAAAGCCCAAGGTTTCCTACGCAACGTTCATCGGCGTAGGGTGAGTCGGCTCCTAAGGCGAGGCCGAAAGGCGTAGTCGATGGGAAACAGGTCAATATTCCTGTACCAATCCATGATGCGATGGGGGGACGGAGAAGGTTATAGCAGCCGGGTGTTGGACGTCCCGGTTTAAGCAGGTAGGCGTGCTGCGTAGGCAAATCCGCGCGGCTTAGCCGAGATGTGATGACGAGGAGCCACGTGCTCTGAAGTGCTAGATACCACGCTTCCAGGAAAAGCCTCTAAGCTTCAGTCATGGATTGACCGTACCGCAAACCGACACAGGTGGGCAGGATGAAAATTCTCAGGCGCTTGAGAGAACCCAGGAGAAGGAACTCGGCAAATTGATACCGTAACTTCGGGAGAAGGTATGCCCCTAGTAGGTGAAGTCCCTCGCGGACGGAGCCCAACGGGGTCGCAGAGAATCGGTGGCTGCGACTGTTTAATAAAAACACAGCACTCTGCAAACACGAAAGTGGACGTATAGGGTGTGACGCCTGCCCGGTGCCGGAAGGTTAAGTGATGGGGTGCAAGCTCTTGATCGAAGCCCCGGTAAACGGCGGCCGTAACTATAACGGTCCTAAGGTAGCGAAATTCCTTGTCGGGTAAGTTCCGACCTGCACGAATGGCGTAACGATGGCCACACTGTCTCCTCCTGGGACTCAGCGAAGTTGAAATGTTTGTGAAGATGCAATCTCCCCGCGGCTAGACGGAAAGACCCCATGAACCTTTACTGTAGCTTTGCATTGGACTTTGACGGGACTTGTGTAGGATAGGTGGGAGGCTGTGAGACGTGGTCGCCAGATCACGAGGAGCCATCCTTGAAATACCACCCTGGTGTCGTTGAGGTTCTAACCTAGGCCCGTGAATCCGGGTCGGGGACCGTGCATGGCAGGCAGTTTGACTGGGGCGGTCTCCTCCTAAAAGGTAACGGAGGAGTTCGAAGGTTCGCTTGGTACGGTCGGACATCGTACCTAAAGTGCAATGGCAAAAGCGAGCTTGACTGCGAGACTGACACGTCGAGCAGGTGCGAAAGCAGGACATAGTGATCCGGTGGTTCTGTATGGAAGGGCCATCGCTCAACGGACAAAAGGTACTCTGGGGATAACAGGCTGATTCCGCCCAAGAGTTCACATCGACGGCGGAGTTTGGCACCTCGATGTCGGCTCATCACATCCTGGGGCTGTAGCCGGTCCCAAGGGTATGGCTGTTCGCCATTTAAAGTGGTACGTGAGCTGGGTTTAAAACGTCGTGAGACAGTTTGGTCCCTATCTGCCGTGGGCGCTGGAAGTTTGAGGGGGCCTGCTCCTAGTACGAGAGGACCGGAGTGGACATACCTCTGGTGTACCGGTTGTCACGCCAGTGGCATCGCCGGGTAGCTAAGTATGGAAGAGATAAGCGCTGAAAGCATCTAAGCGCGAAACTCGCCTCAAGATGAGACTTCCCGGGGACTCGATCCCCCTGAAGGGTCGTGGAAGACCACCACGTTGATAGGCTGGGTGTGGAAGTGCAGTAATGCATTAAGCTAACCAGTACTAATTGCCCGTGCGGCTTGACCCTATAACCGTGTGCTCAACAATCGTTGATATCGCACCGGTGATCCCAAGTGCCTCGCGCACACAATCACCCCAAATCCTTTACTTCTTCCACATGTAGGCCCGATGCACCTCGCGCCTGCATGAAAAGCTTCAGCCTGGTGCCCATAGCGCTGTGGAACCACCCCTTCCCATCCCGAACAGGACCGTGAAACGCAGCCGCGCCAATGATAGTGAGCACCTCGCTCGCGAAAGTAGGTCAGCGCCAGGCTACCCCACAACACAACGCCCGATCACCCTCCAGTGATCGGGCGTTTGTGCGTCCACACCCCGCTCCACCACAGCTCACCAACCCCGCAAACGACCAAAACCGGACCACAATCCGTCCCATGGCCGATCAAAACACCCCACGCGCCTTCTCCGGCATCGACCGCCTCTACGGCAACGGCGCTTACGCAAAACTCCACAACGCATCCGTCACCATCGTCGGCATCGGCGGCGTCGGATCATGGGCCGCCGAAGCAATCTCCAGACACGCTATACAAAATATCAACATCATCGACCTCGATAACGTCGCCGAGTCGAACATCAACCGACAGCTGCAGGCACTCCAGACCACCCTCGGCATGGCCAAGGTCGATGCCATCGCACAGCGCATTGCATTGATCAATCCGGACGCCACGGTGAGCTGCGTCGAGGACTTTCTCACCCCGGAGAACGTAGTCGATTTGCTGTCCTCCCGACCTGATGCGGTGATCGACTGCACTGACCAGACCGCGGCGAAAGTGGCGATGGCGGAGCATTGCCATCAAGAAGGCATCGCGCTGTTCATGGCCGGCGCTGCGGGCGGGCGTACCGATCCGACGCGCATCCGTCACGCCGATCTCGGTGCGAGTCAGGGTGACGCATTGCTCGCACGCGTGCGCGCCTTGCTCCGCAGGAACGGTCGCATGACCTTCGCGCGCAAGGACTGTTTCGGCATCGAGGCCGTCTATTCCGCCGAACCGATGCGCAAGCCGCCGGTCGAGGCATGTGACGCCAACGCGTCACCACAAGGGCTGAGTTGTGCAGGTTACGGTTCCAGTGTCTGCGTCACGGCCGGCTTCGGTTTCGCGCTGGCCGCACGTGCAATAGAACATCTGCTGAAACAGTGAGCGCAACACTTCAAGCGCAAACACCGCTACACTGCGCCTGCGCCGTGCCAATAGGCGCGTTCCCTTGTCTCCCTGACAAGAGGAGGCATAAGCCTCCCTTCCGGAATCCACACCCTGTCTGCCTGTATTGGTGTCACTCAGCTTGAGCGACGGGCCGTCGCTGGAGAACTGTTTGAACACTGAAGTCGATTTCGCCGGGCTTGGCCTGGCCGAACCCCTGCTGCGCGCCATTTCCGAAGAAGGCTATACGCAGCCCACACCGATCCAGCAGAAAGCCATTCCGCTCGTGATGGCCGGGCGCGACCTGCTCGCCGCGGCACAGACCGGCACCGGCAAGACCGCCGGTTTCACCCTTCCCATTCTGCACACCTTGATCAACCGCCCGGCCAGCATTCCGCCGGGACGGCCACGCGTGCTGGTCCTTACACCGACGCGCGAACTCGCAGCTCAGGTCGAGGAATCGGTCCGCACCTACGGCGCGCACGCCAAGCTGCGTTCCATGGTCATGTTCGGCGGCGTGGGCATGAACCCGCAGCTGCAGGCGCTGAAGCAGCGCGTCGACATTCTGGTTGCGACGCCCGGCCGTCTGCTCGATCACCTCGGCGAAAAGACGCTGGATCTGTCGGGCGTCGAAATTTTCGTGCTCGATGAAGCCGACCGCATGCTGGACATGGGTTTCATCCGTGACATCCGCAAGGTGATCGCGGCGCTGCCGAAGGCGCGCCAGACCTTGCTGTTCTCGGCGACCTTTTCGCCGGAGATTCGCGAACTGGCCCACGGGATGCTGAACGACGCTGCCGAGGTGGAGGTTGCTGCACGCAACACCACCGCCGAGCGCGTCGATCAGGGCGTCTATATGGTCGAGCAGAAGCAGAAGCGTCATCTGCTGGCGCATCTGATCAACAAGGGCGAGTGGTCGCAGGTACTGGTCTTCACGCGCACCAAGCATGGTGCCAACCGTCTGGCCGAACAGCTCGACAAGCAGGGCATCACCGCCGCTGCCATCCACGGCAACAAGAGCCAGAACGCACGCACCAAAGCGCTGGCCGACTTCAAGGCGAATACGCTGCGCGTGCTGGTCGCCACCGACATCGCGGCGCGTGGTCTGGACATCGACCAGCTTCCGCATGTCGTCAATTTCGAACTGCCGAACGTGCCCGAGGACTACGTGCACCGCATCGGCCGTACGGGCCGGGCGGGCGCCAGCGGCGCTGCGGTGTCGCTGGTTGATCGCGAGGAAGTGAAGCTGCTGACGGCCATCGAAAAGGTGACCCGGCAGTCGATTCCGCGCGTGACGGCGGATGGTTTCGTGCCGGTTGCCGGCGCCAGCGAGGAGCCGGATCGCGGTCCGCGTCCGCAAGGTCGCGGAGCTCGGTCGGACGGTGCAACGCGCAGCAAACCCGCGTCCGGTAACGGGCAGCAGCCGCGCCAGGGCCAGCAGCCCCGGGCGGCTGGCGATCGGCCGGCGCGTGCGCCGCAGAACAAGCCCATCGCGCGCGGCAATAGCAACCCTGCCCGCCCGCAAGGCAGGAGCGGCACTGCCAATGGCAACGTCGCCAACGGCAACCGCACCCCGGTGCGCACGCACGACGATGACGACGACAATCGCGGCAATCGCATCCAGCCGGCGGCCAAGCCGCCGCGCGAGGTCAATGGCAACGTGATGCCGCGTGGCAACGAAGCGCGACGTCCGCAACAGCCGGCGCTGTTCTCGCGCAACCGCAGCGGACAGCGATAACATCACGCCATTTGCATGAAGGGCCAGGGGCGACCGCGTGCGTGACGATGCACTGAAAGTGCTGAAGGACGTCTTCGGCCATCCCGGTTTCCGCGGTGCGCAGGGCGAAATCGTCGAGCACGTCGCGGCCGGCGGCGACGCCCTGGTGCTGATGCCGACAGGTGGTGGCAAGTCGCTGTGCTACCAAGTGCCGGCGCTGCTGCGCCCCGGTACGGCAGTCGTCGTGTCGCCACTGATCGCGCTGATGCAGGACCAGGTCGCCGCGATGACCCAGCTGGGCGTGCGCGCAGCCTTCCTCAATTCCACGCTGGATCTCGATCAGGTGCGTGAAGTCGAGCGCAGCCTGCTCGACGGCACGCTCGATCTGCTCTACGTCGCCCCCGAGCGGCTCAACACCCCTCGCTGCCTCGATCTGCTGAGTCACATCCGGCCGGCGTTGTTTGCCATTGATGAGGCGCACTGCGTCGCGCAGTGGGGCCACGACTTCCGTCCGGAGTACCTGCAGCTTTCGGTGCTGCACGAGCGCTTCCCGGACGTGCCGCGCATTGCGCTCACCGCCACCGCCGACCCGGCGACGCGCACCGAAATCATCGACCGGCTGGCGCTGCACGACGCGCGGGTGTTCGTGTCCAGCTTCGACCGTCCTAACATCCGCTACACCATCGTGGACAAGGACGACGCGCGCAAGCAGTTGCTGCGCTTCATCCGGAACGAGCATCCGGATGAAGCTGGCATCGTCTATTGCCTGTCGCGCAAGAAGGTGGACGAGACAGCCGAATGGTTGCTCGCGCAGGGCATCAAGGCACTTCCCTATCATGCAGGCATGGACGCGGCGATGCGTGCTGCGCATCAGGCCCGCTTCCAGCGTGAGGAGGGCATCGTGGTCGTTGCCACCATCGCCTTCGGCATGGGCATAGACAAGCCGGACGTGCGCTTCGTCGCCCACCTCGATCTGCCGCGTTCGATCGAGGGCTATTACCAGGAGACCGGGCGCGCCGGACGCGACGGCGGTGCCGCCGACGCGTGGATGGCCTACGGTCTGGCCGACGTCGTGCAGCAGCGCCGCTTCATCGACCAGTCAGAGGGCAGCGAAGCCTTCCGTCGCATTTCCAGCAGCAAGCTCGACGCGCTGCTCGGCCTGTGCGAAACGGCGCAGTGCCGGCGCGTTCATCTGCTCGCCTATTTCGGCGAACAGGGGCAGCCCTGCGGCAACTGCGACAACTGCCTTACGCCGCCGGAAACCTGGGACGCGACGGTCGCCACGCAGAAGGCGCTGTCCGCGATCTACCGCACCGGCAATCGCTTCGGCGTCACCCACCTGATCGACGTGCTGCGCGGCAAGGACACCGAGCGCATCCGCCAGTGGGGGCATGACAAGTTGAGCGTGCATGGCGTCGGCAAAGCCGAGGACGACAACCTGTGGCGCGGTGTATTCCGCCAGCTGGTCGCGCTCGGGCTGGCCCGCGTCGATCACGAATCCTATGGCGCACTGGTGCTGACCGAGGCCGCCCGTCCGGTGCTGCGCGGCGAACAGCCGGTGATGATGCGCCGCATCGCCGAGAAGGCTCGTGAATCGGTGGCGCGGCGCACGCGCAGCGTCACTCCGGTGTCGATGGACGGGGTTGACGCCAATCTGCTGGCAGCGCTGAAAGCCTGGCGGCTGGACGAAGCGAAAACCCAGTCAGTTCCGGCCTACGTCATCCTGCACGACAGCACGCTGATCGAACTGGCACGCAAGCGCCCGGCGGATCTCGATGACCTGACCGACATACCGGGCTTCGGTGCACGCAAGGTCGAGCGCTACGGCGATTCGCTGGTCGAGTTGATCTCGGGCTTCGAACAATGACATATTGCACTGCAATAGTGCCTTGTCGTCTTTGTGCCCCGATCTGACGCAGCGCTGACGATGAGGTGGCTGTCAGATTTAAATAAAAACAATGGCTTGTATTCAACTCTCTGTTGGTCTGGATATTGCATAGTGCATCACTGACTTCGTTTTTGAAGCAGGGAGGGCATCATGCGTTGCAACATTCGACCACTCCTTTTCATTGTCGCCTGCGCGCTGACACAACCGCTGACCGTCTGGTCCGCAGCACCCGATTGCCGTGCAAGCAGCCAGGATCCGCTGGCTGCGGAGGCGTGCCGGGAAAATGCGCGCTCCGCCTATCCGCTGGCGCACCTGTTCGAAAATCCCTCGGAATCAAGAACCAGCCTGGCGCTGGCCGCACTGCTGCTGGGCGGCATGGCCATGCGCGCCCGCGTGCGCTGATCGGCGCGGCAAGGGCGCCGCGCGCACTTCAGTTCGCCTCGATGCGGATGAAGCCATCGCGGTTCGGCATCCGCACCGCTGGCAGAGTGCGCGCGTCCATGACTGCGTCAGCGGCGATCACGCCGTTGATGTGCAGCAGCCAGGCGCTGAGCGCATACACCTCGTCCGCGTTCAGCGTGCCGGGGGCGGTCATCGGTTTGGCGCGACGGATGAAGTCGAACAGTGTCGTCGCGTAGGGCCAGTAGCTGCCTACCGTCTTGTCGGCCGCCGGTGTGTTCAGCGGGCGCGTCGCGCCCGCCAGTTCCTCGGCGCTGCCGCCGCGGGCGTCCTTGCCGTGGCAGGCCGCGCAGTGGCGGGCAAACAGCGCGGCGCCCTCGCTTGCCGTGCCGCGACCGGGGGGGAGGCCGCGACCGTCCGGGAATACGTTCAGTTGCTGCCGGGCGAGCGCGACTTCATCGACGGCCTGCCCGAGTCGTGGTGCCTCAACCGCACTTGGCGCCGCCGCGCAGGCACTGAGCAGCAGCGACGACAGCAGCGCTGCCACGCCTTCAGTAGGTGTGCGTAACCAGCCCATCGTCCTCGACTGCCCAGGCAACGATTGCGTTGTAGTGGAAGTAGCCGGCGCGCCCACGCTCGGCGACCAATGCCGCGCGTTCCGGCTGCAGATTGCCGCGCTCATCGGTGGCTCGGCTCTTCAGCACGGCGGGCTTGCCGTCCCATCGCCACGGTATGCGGAAACGGGTCAGGCAGCGGGGCAGCGTCGGCGACTCGAGCGCGGCGTCGGCCCAGCTCTTGCCGCCATCCGCTGAAACCTCGACCCGCCGGATGCGTCCGTGCCCGCTCCACGCCAGACCGCTCAGCTGATAGACGTCGGGGCGCCGCAGCGTCTGGCCGTGCGACGGAGACGTGATCAGCGACTTGCAGTCCATCGTGAAGGTGAACTGACGGGCCTTGCCCGATGGCTGCAACTCGGTGTACTTCGACGTTTCGTTGCGCGACATCACCGGCTGGTCCGTCACTTCGAGCCGCTGCAGCCACTTCACATGCAGCACGCCTTCCCAGCCGGGCACGATGAGACGCATCGGATAGCCGTTCTCCGGGCGCAGCCGTTCCCCGTTCTGGTACAGCCCGATCAGGCAGTCGTCGCGCATCTTGGCCAGCGGGATGCTCATGTTCATCGCTCCCGCGTCGGCACCTTCGGCGATCACCCACGACGCGCCGACGTCCACACCCGCTTCGTCGAGCAGTATGGACAGCGGCACGCCGGTCCATTCGGCGCAGGACAGCAGCCCGTGCACTGAACCGGCTGATCGCTGTATCGGTTCGCCATGCCAGCCGGCGTTGCTGTTGCCGCCGCACTCGATGAACAGCATCTGCGAACGCATCGGGTAGCGCAGCAGCGATTTCACGTCGAAGCTCAGCGGCTGGCGCACGAGACCGTGCACGACAAGCTTGTGGCGCGCCGGGTCGATCTGCGGCACACCGTTGTGATGCCGCTCGAAATGCAGTCCGTTCGGCGTGATGATGCCTTCGAGTTCCTCCAGTGGCGTGAAGGACACGCCGTTGCCGGCCACCGCCCGATTGGCTCCGATGCGTCGCGCCGTCAGGCGCTCGTGCGGCGATGGTTGGCCGTAGGGCGTGAAAGGCGCGCCCGGGGTGTGCAACCACGGCAGTTCGTCAGCGGCCTGCGTGTCGACAGCCGCCGCGGCCGTTGCCAGCGCCAGCCCGCGACGCAGGAAGAGACGGCGATCGAGCAGACCGCCGCCGGCGACTTCCGGCAGGGAGAGGAGATCGGGCCGCGGGCGAGGCATGGGGTGGTTAGAGGAAGAGCGTCAGCACGCCGGTATAGCCGTACAACTGATCGTGCGAAATTTCGCCGCCGGCGAAGAAGCCTGCCACCGGCAGGCCGGGAAAGGCTTCCTCCAGCATTTCCGGTTCGGTGTTGTCGTCGCCGAACATGTGCGCTCCGCGCGCCGCACAGGAGATGTAGAGCGCGGCGAGCGGCGGCTGCTCCAGCGTCGCGCGCAGGTCATTCAGCATGCGCTGCATGTCGGCGCGGGCGCAGTCGGCGTCGCGCCGGTAGAAGCGCAGCCGTTGTCCGACCTCGACCGTGTCGTTGATGGCGATCAGGCCGTTGCCGGGGTCAAGGCCGATTACGTTGCGCACGCGGAATTCGGCGTCGTCGCGCCCAGTCACGCCCAGTCCCGGCAGGATGTAGCGCGCCGCGCGCCGCAGGTCCTGGCCGAGTGAGGTGCCGGCCGCTTCGAGGAAGGCGTCCAGCGCCGGGCGGCCGTTGATTTCGGTGATGACGTTCTGGTCGCAGGCCGTGACGACATGGGTTTCGCCCACCGCGCAGCAGCCCTGCGTCAGGCGCGTCATGATGGAAACCTGCTCGTTGAAGGCGACGCCGCTGATGCCGCCGCGCAGCGCGCCGTTGGCGATCATCGGTGCCTGTCCGCGCGCCAGCGCGAGTCCGCCGGTAACGAAGCCGCTCGACACCTTGGTGGCCATGTCGGCGACCAGATCGGCCATGTCCGGCGTTGCCGGATCGGCGTGCACTACTGCGAAGTAGGGCTGCTCGGGTGCGGCGTCGGTACCAAGCGCGTTGGGCAGGCGCTCGCGGCCTGAGAACACGCGGAAGCTGCCCTCCGGCAGACTGCCCACCAGCAGCGACAGGCCGGGCTGGTCCTGCGCCGCGATGGCGCGGCCGATCACGCCGACTGAACTGGTGCCGACCCAGTTCTCGATGCCGGTGAGCCGGGTCAGGCGCTCGAACATTTCCTGCAGGTCGCCGCCGTAGTGATCGGCGAAGTACACGAAGCCGAGGTTGGCGTCCTCAGGCATGTCGAGCGCCGACAGTGCCAGGTCCATCGCGACCGGCCAGTCTTCGTGGAAGGCCGAACTGGCGGCGAATCGGGCCATCCGCAGTACCTCAG